>JAJZXB010000023.1 GCA_021846395.1 Thermoplasmata archaeon
AATATTCTTAAAAGTGGAGGAATATTTATGGATGGAGACCATTTCAGGAGCAATAATGATTCGGAATATATCCAGAATCTATATTCAAAAATAAGAGATAAAATATCAGGAGATAATCTTTCCAGAGGGGAGGCAATGAACTGGGAACAATGGTGGAAATATATTGCAGATAGGGGTGTTTTCTCTGAGGAACTGATGGAAAGGTCAAGGCGTTATACCTCAGGATCACACGATCAGAACATTACTTTGGAAGAGCATATTGACATTTTGAACAGATGTGGATTTGATTCTGTTGGTATAATATGGCAATATCTGGATAACAGAGTACTTTTCTCCAGGAAATAAATTAATTTTATTGTTATAATGAGACACAAGATTATGGAACCCTTACGTAGATTCTTTAAACACAGTGTTAATGAAACTTGCAATATAAGCCGTTTCGGAAAGCATATCTTCTATCCCAGAGCCCAGGTGGCCACCAGTGCCAATAAGGATATATGATTCATTTCCAAAATCTCTTAACTTTTTATAGAATTTCAGGGCGTGTGCCGGATGAACCCGGTCATCATTCATTCTTGAGTATATCAGTGAGGGCGGATATTTTCCGGGTTTCAGCTGTTCATATGCAGAATAATTTCTTAGGAATTTTGCATCTTCCTGATTATCAGGATTTCCATATTCGCTTACCCAGTATTGTCCTGCAAGCAGCCTGTGAAATCTCATGAGGTCTATAACAGGGTTTCCGATTATTGCTCCTGCAAGATATTCTGGAATTTTATCCATGGTATAAGCTGCAAGAAGTCCTCCGTTACTGACACCATAACAGATAATATTCTTCCCCTGAGCACTTAATTTCTTTATTATGGATTGAAAAGCCGAATAAACATTTTTCTTATTTTCCTTCATGCCCAGCCTGTGCCATTCCTCACCGTATTCTCCTCCTCCAGGAAGGTTGCAGATTACCACATTGACACCATTGTTCAAAAGATATGCAAAAAGATTGTAATAGGCAGGCACAATAGATATATTGAAACCACCATAGCCATAAACAATTGTGTTCTGTGTTTTTTTATCGGGTTCCAGAAAGAAATAATGTACTCTCCCAAAGCTGTTTTCAACATACTCTTCAGATATTTTAGGTTTTGAAACAATGTTCTGTTCCAAAAGTTTCAACTCCATATTACTATAAGAGAAAATAGCGTATGGAACCCCAAATGATCCCATAATAACAGTCGCTTTTTCACCGTCAGAATCCATGGAAATAAGGCCATATGGCTCACCAAGATCAAATTCTTTTATTTTCCTGCCATCAAAGTCATATATTACAGGTATTGCCTTTGCATCTCGCATATGAATGACAAGAAATCCCTCTTTCACAATGGTTGCATCCTCGACCGGGTCTTCCATGGAAAATTCATTTTTTCCATCACTAATAATGCCAAATCCTTTATAAAGCAGAGTATAAAGAGTACCATGCCTGTATCCCAGGATCTTAACCTGGCATTCAAATTTTCTATACAGTTTCCATGAGGAGGGATTATCTGCCAGACCGGTATATATGGAAGAAGATATATTATCCCCTGAAACCAGTATAACCTTATCTCCATAAATCTCTCCTTCTATTCCCTCCCCCGATTTTATTTCATTTCCAAAAACATAATTTCCATTCAAATAAACGGCATTTCCTGAATGCATATCCTCATTTACCAATTCATCTCTTTTCTCTTTTATAATATAGAAGCCATTTTGTGTAAATAAAATATCATTTATCACATCCTTTTCCGTATAAATTATTTCCTTACCCTTAAAAATTTTTAGTATTCCATAATCAGAACCATTTGTTTCAAATAATGCCATCCTATTTCCATTCTTCTCAGGTTTTACCCATACAATAATTCCAGTTGTTGAATATATAAGGTAATTGTTAACTATGACCTTGTTCATGCCGTCTTCAATGGTTACAAAACATTCAATGTTTTTAGTGACTTTGACAAGCTTTACCTTTTTTTGGTGCACATATGGTTTAAGTATGTTCAATATTTTATCGTAATCTGACTTTAGATATTTTTCCGTTCTTTCCGTTTCTTTTAGGGCATATTCTTTCACATCATCATTCATATTCTCAAAATCAATTTCTCCCATTAAATGTTCAATTAATCAATCTATATATCCCCTTCTATGTTTGAATTTATTGGAATAGAACAAAATCGTATTCAGAATATACAGTTCATTAAGGTGTATTCGGTGTTGACCAACTTATCAATCAATATCATTTCTATTAATCTTCTTGGTCAATCTGCTATCAGTGTTTGTTCTGGCAAAGTAAGTTCATCTCTTATACTAGCGCACAGGGAATTCAGGCCTGGGAGGTCATACCTCTACACTCAAAGGATTTAATATAATTCTATGTGTAATTGCAAGCTCTGGAAGTGAAACAGGGATCCATATTATCATGGCAATAGGTTACTTACCCATATTGAAATTATTTTTATTATATCATTAATATCCGGTAATTCATCCATTACAATATTTCTGAGTGTATTCCTGAAAAAATCTTTTTGTTTAAGTATTTCACTTATCAAATCTTCTTTATCAAATATAATATCATAATATTCGAGTTTTTTGTTTACCATTTCTAAGTCGAATTTTGCTTTTTTCTTGGTAACCAAATAAAATAAATCATAGATATCCCTTGGTTTTTTTCTTGTATAAATGGCTCTTATCTTTTCTGAGGCAACCTCATCCAGTGACATCCCAGATAATATTCTTACCGGTAGGTCATATTCGGGAAAATCAAATTTCAATACAATCGGCTTTTTTATTATTTTTTCTCTTCTGCTAATTTCAATATATACAGGTGTGCGGTCCAAAACTCCTGTATATAAAGGTCCATTAGATAGTATCCTGAATGAAAGTGTCACATTATTATTTTTGAGAACTTTCAATTCGTTGTTTATTCCTATTAAAGACAAATTTTGATGCACGGTATTTGAAACATCATCGTTTATTTTATCGTTTGCTGTAAAATCCAAATCCTCGGAAAATCTTCTTAAGCCGTGAAATAGCCATAAATAAGTTCCACCTTTCAATATTAATGGATAATTAAATAATGAGTTCAATATTAAAACTTGCATATATCTCTTCTCTTCCTGCCATGGTCTTAGTCCATGGAGTTTTGATAATGATATTATATCATTTTTCCTAATCATTTAAGCATCTCCACTATCTTTTCTATTTTTTTTATTTTTAATTTTTTCAGCATAGTTATTAATTCTGAAAAGTCTATTTCCCTTTTAAAATCGTTCACATCAAATTGAGAAAATATACTGAAATATAATCCATCGAAAATTGCCTTATCCGGATTTGCAACAAATATGAAACTTCCGTTCTTGTTATATCTTTTGTATCCAAAAAATAATTCAGGTTTTATCTTATGGTATATTATCCCAAGCTTATAATAATTCAGGGAGTTTCTAGTATTTACACTTTCAATATATTGTGGAACCTGATAAGTTATTTTATGGTATAATAACGCAGAATTTATTGATATATACGAGGGAGAAACCAACTGTGATGCTATAATAAAGTCATCATTGATAAATGATATCTTTCCATTAACAAGCCTTGTTGCAAGACC
>JAJZXB010000024.1 GCA_021846395.1 Thermoplasmata archaeon
TCATAGAATTGCCGGCCCTGGTTGGTTATATATATAAGTCGTCTTGGACCTGCAATACTAAAGACCGTTTTATCTGTAACATACCCAGATTTCATCAATATATCCAAATGATTACTTAAACTGCCCTTTCCAGTTCCAGTTAATTTGCAAAGATCCATAAAATACATCTTATCATTGATGGCCAGGGATATAAGAATTAATATACGGACTGATGACTTAAAGGCCTCCTGGTCAAGTAGATGCCGTATGTCCTCAATTTCACTCATTCGCGACTACCTCATCAGGTGCATGGTAAACAGCATAATAGGAGGAAAAAAACCAGCCAGCTAAAGCTATTATCCAGATTAAAAAGGAGTACTGTATTAAATTTTTCAAAAAAAATGAGGAAGTAATAAAAAATAACATTGTTCCTGCGGCACTTGTTATATATGAATAAACAGCAATATAGCCTTCAATCGGTATATTTTGAAAACTTAATTTTAGATATTCAAAAATTCTAAATCCCATTGTAAATAGCACTATGTTTGTAATATACAAAAATAAAGCATAATAAAAATAATCCCTCTGAAAAAAATAGGCAAAGCCAACCAGTAAAAGTACAGCAGCTAACATATAAACGTAATTAATCCGTTTGAATCGACTGTTACGGATCCCATATTCTAATTTATAGGTACGATAAATCTTTGAAAATAGATTTTTTGTGAGTTTAATCGCTGTAAATAGTGTTATAAAATATATTAATATCCATATGATATACAGATATTCCAAATCCGTAAAGTTAGTTGAGAAAAGAATAATAGGAACCAGAATAAATTCAAGTAATGCAAATGCCCAGATGAGATAATATAGACCATATGCCCTTCTAATAATGAATCTTTCAAAGATAATTGCCTTTTTATTAATTTCTATTATATCTTCACTGTTTATATTATCCATCTGATGTAAATATTTACAACTTATATCTATTTTTATCATGTTCAAAAATTGAACTCCAGTATGATTATTTTAACACTTAATTGATATGCAATCATGGAACTTATAAGTGTTAAAACTTTGAATTATTCCTTTGACAGGCAAAATAAAGTTCTAAACAATATAAATTATACCCTTGGAGAGAGCGAAAAAAGTATTATTATAGGAGCAAATGGATCCGGGAAAACAACTCTATTAAAGTGTATTCTGGGGCTCCTTAAAACAGGCAGAGAGATAAAAGTGGCTAATCAATACTTAGACGATTTGTCTGGATACCTTGATCTATCGGCAAATATCAAAGATGCGCTGCATTTGCCAGGAGATTTAACTGTTATGGAATTTTTAAAATATCAAATGCAGTTAAAGGATAAAGACTTGAAGGATGCGACCAACCTTTTAGATTATTTTCAATTGAACAATATTTCAGGAAAGAAAATTTCAAAGATTTCTTCAGGCCAGGAAAAATTGGTTAACAATATAGTAGCACTGGCACCGGAATCATTAATAACAGTTCTGGATGAACCTCTAAGTGGGGTGGATCCTGGTAGAGCGAATTTATTGCTTAATTTAATAAATTCCAGGAAACAGTCATTTATAATTACACTACATAACCTGAACATTATAAAAGTTATTAAAAATTCTACACTGAATGTCATGGTTAGTGGATCGATCTCAGAAAAGATAATCCCTGGAGATAGGATATTTTCAATGTATGCAACCAGTGTAATATCAGAGAATGCTTTCATGGAACTTTCAATCGGTGATAAAAAGATCTATCTGACGGCCAGTGGGGATGAAAGGGATAGACCTATTGAGAAGCTAGAAGATTTGTTATATCTAAATTAGGTGGTAATAATGATATGGGTGTTATTCAAAATTGGAATTAAATCCTATTTTAAAAATAAGACAACGATATTCTGGAGTTTTGCCTTCGTTCTTGTATGGATTTTTATATATGCATATGCCTTTCCATCACCGGGAAAATCAGAGTTATTGGGTGCTGAAGCTTCATACATATCTTTTATTCTCTTATTTGGTATCAGCATAGTTTCAAGCTCCGTTGCATTTAATACTGCATCGGTTAATCTATCAAAACCATATATCACGAGATTTGATGATGTTAAGCGTTATGAAATCTACACCGGAAATTTCTTATCATCCTTAACCCTTAGCCTATCTGTTGCTATTTTTGCAATTTTGGTATCATTTGCAGTATTCACCTTAAGATTTGGTCAAGTTAAAATTGCCAGTATTACACTTCTCGTAGTTACTGTGTCACTTATCTCCATATTTTATATTCTCCTTGGAATTTTTCTCGCGGATGTTTTAATACTAACTAAGCAGGTAAAAGCCCTCCGATTCATTGTTCAGATCCCAATGATATTAGTTTTTGTCTTTGTTCTGGGACTTCAAATATTTAGAATTCCTTCTAAATATCTTATTTATCTATCACCATTCAATGAGGAATTCACACTTGCTATGATGTCATTTTTAGGTATACATGGTATTTCTAATATTTATCCGTTCACAATCAATATATATGAATGCATTGCATCCTTAATTATATGGGTTTTACTACTATTCATTGGGGCATTTTTAGTTGAACGGGGCTATGAAAAATCAGATTATAAGGGCCAGTACAGCTTGGAGGATATATCAAGATAATTAAAATGGATTATCCATATATTGTGTGCATCAAGTTGATCGATATTGATAACAGGATAATGGTCCCCCTCGTGGAAAAGAATATAAGGGACTGTTATGTTTTTACCCGATCGGAGAATGGCTCAGGGGAGGTATGCTATACGATAGTGAAATATCATATCCTACACCTGGCATACTACAGATCGGTGTCATATCACCACTTCTTCCGAACACATAATAATTATGGCAAAGACGTGACTTTACATCTATTTTATTTTCATTGACCTAAGAGTACCATTTTTCAATGTTTTCCAAATACTATGGCGTGGGTGCACTAATCCTTTATCATGCTTTCAAAGTTCATTGTTTTACCTATGAGATCAGAGATATCTGATTTGCATTCTATTTCGATGTTACACTCTTTCCCCTTATTGCATAATTGAGATTTATGTGCTCAGGTATCCTACTATGAATATAAGGTAATAAGATTCATTATGGGCATGGATCTCATTGTATATGAGTGCAAGAAAGAGATATGCCATGAGTGAGAAGAACATATGCACCCTTATCTTCTGAGGAGTCCAGTGGTACAGTGGAAATGCCATATCAACTGTATTAATGGTACGGAAACAGTGCTCTACATGATTTCTCTTCTTATACAGGTCTATTATACCCCGGCATCCATGTCCATTATGTCTGGGAATACTGCATTCTTTCCCATCATGAAGTATGATTCCTCACTTTTGTATGATATAACGAGCATTGCATCATATTTTATTATTAATATCTCTGAGGTTTATAACCTTAATACAATAAATATTATCGAAGTAAATAAAACTTAATACAAATAATTATTAACAAATTAATCATGTTCTTATAATGCCACCAAGACCATTATACTGGTTAAATCAATCAAGAAGACTATGAAAGATGAAAAATATGAATGGGCTTGTTTTGCCGCTCAGCAAAGTGCGGAAAAGGCGGTTAAGGCCCTTTATTATTCATTAAATAAG
>JAJZXB010000025.1 GCA_021846395.1 Thermoplasmata archaeon
CCTAATGGTATCATATAGTAGGGAATACTGCTGGTGTTGCTTGTGGTAGTTTTTCCAATTCCATTATGCGTTGAGTATGTTTGGGAATCAATATAACCAGATCTACTGCAAACATAATTCATCGACGAACCACTTGCCAAATACAAATATGATGTTGAGGCGGGGCTTGCTGCAATGGATAATGGAATATCAATCATTAGAACTGCTGTCAACAAAGTAGCTAACACTAAAAGGCACTTTTTATTTACAGTTTTCATATAATATAAAATCATATGTTATATAAAAATATTTTTATAAAAACCATGGTGGCAATAAACAGTTGCTTCTACGGCATTTCAAAATTCCCAATAATTGAATTTCCTATTGCGTTGATTTCGTCCCTAATTTTGCCATTACATGCAGTACCGGTAATGAATCGTTTAGCAAGTTTTATTTCTGTACCAACCAATGTTATTATCTTCTTTTTAGAAATTTCATTTTATTGAATAATTTTCTGCATGTATAAATATACATCGCGTACCCCTCTTCCAAAGATGAGGTAAACATTGTTAAGGGAAATCATTACCTGCGGTACCATAAGTAGATATATCCCCAAAATGTCCGGGAAACGGTTTAAAAAGTTTTTAATTTTCTATATTTTTTTAGCATTTCTTTGGCATAGCATCTATTTTATTGGTAATATACCCGTTAAGCCCTGATTTGCAGACGACTATGCCTAAATCTGGATCGTCAACTGTCCACGGAACTACAAAATATCCTGCATTCTGCATTTTTTTAAATTTTTCCATATAATCTTTCTCAAATTCCGGAAGGAACAATGAAACATCCATTGATTTCAAATCCTTGCAATCTATCTTTCCTATATATTTTTCAGAATGATGGTCATAATCGAATCCCAGCATGATATTTTTATTAAGCTCTCTCACTCTTCTTATGGCATAGGGATCAAAGGATATAATGCACACACGTTCTTCCATTTTCATGGATTCTATAATTCTTACTGTGTGTTTTGTTAGTTCATTCTTTATCATAAAGCCATCGTCGTGTATGGTTTTTAGCTCTACTAGGAAATATTTATCCCTATGTAGACCCAGTAAATCTTTCAGTTTAGGAATCTTCTGCCTGCTTACCCTAAGATGATCTATACTATCCGAATTCAAATTTTCTATATCTTCGTTAAGGGATGCAAGCCTTTCGAGATTGAAATCATGGATAATATATACTTCTCCATCAGCACTAAGATGTACATCCAGTTCCACAATATCGGTATACTTAAATGCATTTTCAAAAGATTCAATAGTATTCTCAACGTATCTGGATGGCAAACCTCTATGCCCTACCACAATAAAATTTGATTGAATGTATTCTTTTATATTCATTACATGTAATTTAATTTCACTTTATAACAATTTCTAAAATACAATAATGAAAAATGGAGATTAAAATTCCTTAAAAATCGAATTTTTTTATTATTTTTTCATTATAATAACTGGGATATGTATATTTCCTTAGAAGTGGATAATAGGTTAAATTGAATTTCCTGAGAATTTCCCTTACTTCCTTCGATGAATATGTTACATTGAATTCTTCTCGAATATACTCCTGAATTTCATGCACTGTGCAGACCTTTTTATTTTCTATGGAGGTCCTCAAGGCACTCATCTGGTTTTCGTGTAATTTAGAAGGCCTACCCATGTATGTCCTGACTATAATCTTTTTTTCCTCCTCATTTTGAACTGAACTAACAGTTTCTAATTGATTTTGTCCCATACTTTCACCTGCAATCAGATTATACGTATAACGTATAAATACGTTATTATTCTTGTGAAATAATACAAAAAAAGACGAAAAAATATAAATTTTGTTAGATTTCATTATTTTAACACACATTTTCAAAATTCTACTAATAAGTTGTCCGTCGCTGTATCTGTGAATCGAAAATCGACATTATATATTTTAAAGATGAATTTAAAATCATTACTTCGATTTAGACAGCTATTTGAAAATAAATATATATACATCACATCAATAGAATATAATGGAAGAGTCATATGAAACAAAAACAAAATCTGGAAAAATAGAGGAAAGAATTTTAAAAGATAAAGGTAAATTTGTAAGGTATACATATATAGATAAGGCTACAGGTAAGGCCACAAAGGATAAACTGATACTCATAGGGAAAGACCAGAAGGCATATTTTATGATACCTACAGGTGAACGGGAACTAGCAATTCCGGCACATTTTGACCTTGGCACCTCAGTAAAAGATGGAGAAATGACGAAAAACATCAAAAATATTCTAGATGAAATAAAATAATTTTCAATCACCTCGACTATTTCATGCTTCATATGGCCGATCTGAGTCCCTTAACGCTGTATAGATTTCAATGATCTTATAACAGGGAGCTCATCATTGATATTGAGTTAGAATATTTGATTCTCTCCTACTAAATCGCCGATACCATAATATAGATTATATATTTATATACAATAACTAGTAATGAAGTTTGCATTATCCGGATTTGATATGGTTTCAGATTTTTATGGTTCTCCTCATGGAATTAGATTTTCCATTCCAGGAAGCCAGTGGTTCATTGTTCCGGCCTTAATGTCCTATTTTGCTTCAGAAGGGTTCCAAACATATTTCGAGACATTGCCAGAGGTTATTGTGAGAAGGCGTGCCAACGGTGCTCCTATGACTGTTGGAAATCTCATTATTGAAGACAAACCAGAAATTGTATGCCTTGATGACGAACTTATTCATAATATGAAAATAAAGAACAGGTCTGAGGCATTCGAGGATAGCATTTGCGTTGCTTACATGGGAGACAGGAAACAGCCCGATATTTGCCATATTGAAAATATGCGATTTGCCATCCCGAATCCAACAACCACCTCTCTTGGACTTGCTTTTAAGAATTATTATGAAAAAGAATGCAGTTATTATGGGGAACTCAGGGAAGGTTCAACAATATGTGACGTGCCCCATAGGGAAATACCACAGAAAATCATGAACGGCCAGGTTGATTATGGGATAATGTGGAACAGTGAGGCTAGACACTGGAAATTCAAGCATTATTTTCCGGATATAGTAAAAAGAAAATTCTCATGGCTGTTAATGGAAAATGCTCAATCACCGGCAGCGGAACTTTTCCAGAGAATACAATCTGGGGTTATTGATAGGTATTACAGCAAATATGGTTATATTATAGCTAATAAATAATTTGCCGAAAACATGCATACAAATTTCTAGTGACATCCTCCCCAGGCTAACGCATGGGGCTTCCCGCTTCAACAACTCAACTTGCATTGCAGAGGTTGAGCCTCTACGGGCATAAAATCGGCGACAGTCCGTGCCTACTCTTTTTTTTATGTTTTATTATAAACATTTTAAA
>JAJZXB010000003.1 GCA_021846395.1 Thermoplasmata archaeon
GTTAAAATAAAATATTTTGCCTTAACAGTTTCATACCAGCAATTAATCCAATCATCATTGTGCAAAAAGGACAACAATATGGTTATTAAGGTATTCACTTATAATTCAAAGCGCGGGGAATGGGATTCGAACCCATGCTCTCATTTGAGAAACAGCTTAGCAGGCTGCCGCCGTACCACTGGGCCATCCCCGCATTATGCAGGATATCTATCTTCAAGGTCATTGGCTATTTGCTCAAGTATTTCCTCAAAGCTTTCATTTTCCATGGTGACCATGTCCCCACTAGGTAATGTCATTCTAACATAATATACTTCCCCGTCTTTGGAAATTTCAATTTCTGCCAATTTTTCTCCCATGACCCTATAATTATTAGGTATATATTATATTTTTTATTAACTTTTTAAACATACATAACCATTTTTCCATATTATAGTGTATATTTTATTACATAACTGAGGGTTAAAATTAAATGAAGTTCGTCCGATAATGAAACTTGCGTTAACTGTATAATTATCAGTAATTATCCTGTTTTTAATTACGGTAAAGTTTCTTTTTAATCTTCCTGTATATGAGTTCCTATACCAAAGGACAATATAATAAAATATAGAATATAATTTCATATCAGTGTCAGGTATTTTATTTTATCAACAGTATATTTTTTGGCAATATTTCCGGCTCACAGGAATTAAATAAATTGCCAAAAAGAAAAATATAAATATTAGAAGTTACTTTATAGAAAGGGGGTGTTAATATGGTCAAATTCGTTAAATATTATGACGATGATGATGACGAGGAAGACGATGATGATGACGATTTCTAAAATGTATTTATATTGAGTATAAATGTTAAACAATGAAAATCATTGTCATTGGCGGGGGTGCTGCAGGAATGTCAGCTGCCTCCAAAATTAAAAGAGAAAATAAGGATTACAATGTAACCGTGATTGAGAAATCAGGATTTGTTTCTTATGCCGAGTGCGGTATGCCTTATTACCTTGCTGGTTTTTTTGATAAATATGAGGATTTATTGCATTATCCAATAAGCGAGTTTATTGAAAAAAGGGGAATAAATGTTTTAATAAATACTGAGGCAAAAGAAATTGATGTTGAAAATAAAACTGTTAAAACAGAAGATAAAAACTTCCATTATGATAAACTGATACTTGCCACAGGTGCAACACCCCGAATTCCAGACAGTTTCAATAATTTTGTTTATTCCCTTCGCAGCATGAATGATGCTATTCGAATTAAATCAAAACTGGCTCTTTCAAAAAACATAACCATTGTGGGTGCAGGTGTTCTGGGAACAGAACTTTTTTCATTGCTTAAAGGCAAATACAAGGTGAAATTAATTTCCAAGCATGAAAGAATACTTCCATTTCTTGATGATGATATGGGGAATGTTCTTAATGAAATTATTAAAAAATCAGATGTAGATATTGAATATAACTCAATTCCAGAGGATTTTACAGTGGATGGTAATGGAACCCTGATTAAAACGCATATTGGCAAACATCGCTCTGATCTTGTTATCTTTACAGCAGGCATATCCCCAGAGAATATTATTGCCAAAAATGCAGGAATAAAAATGAATGGACACAATATGATTGTAACGGATGATTATTTACATACATCCCGGGATGATGTATTTGCCGCTGGAGATAATGTAACTTCAAAGAATATGGTTACAGGAAATAATGACTATTTTCCCCTGGCACAGGTGGCTAATAAAATGGGAAGGACAATTGGCACTAATATTAATAAAGATCTGAGAAAATTTCCCGGTGCTCTTGGAACGACAATTATAAATGTCTTTGGATTTCAGGTTGGGTATACTGGTTTAAATGAAAAAAAGGCGAGAACCCTGAATTATAATTTCGATACAGTTTTAATTCATGGCAAAAGCAAATCGAATTATTTAAATGGCAATGATGTTCATCTCAAAATATTATTTGACAGGAAAGATGGAAAATTGCTTGGTGCACAGATAATAGATAAGGATAATGGTGCATGGCGCCTTAACACACTTGCAACCGCAATATCCGCAAAAATGGACCTATATGATATCGTTTATTCAGATCTTGGATATGAGCCTGAATATGGCCCAGTATGGGATCCATTAATCATAGCATCGAGTTTGGGTCTAGATAAAATAAGTGAAATATCCTGAAAGGATTAAAAATATAATATTTTAATATGATAATCCAATATTCCTTTAATGGAAATAAGTTACAATGAATACCTTGTTCTGGACTATATCAAAGATAAAAGAGATTTTGAGGAATATAAAATAAAAATAGAAAATCTGGACAGGAGAAACATTTCAAGTTCAATATCATATTTGAAATCGAAAGGCCTCATTAATGTAAAGGAATATACAAAAAAAACATATTATATTACATCGGAAGCAGAAACTTATGTTTCCGGTTATTTTCCTGAAGAGATTCTGTATAATTTACTGAAAGCAAATAAAAGTTTAAGCGTAAAGGATGCGAAAGAGCACTTGAAAGAACAGTTTAGCATCGCTATTGCAAACCTGTCAAAGTACGGAATAAAACCAAACAATGGTTACTTGAATTATTCCGAAAATAATATTGAAGAAATAATAAAAGAGGAGAGGGAGGCATTAAATTCAATTAAAAACCTCGAAAGCGTTGATAAAAGTATCCTTGAAAAACTGAAAAAAAGAGGACTTGTAAAGGAAAAAACAAATATTATTCGTGTGATAAACATAAATGATGAGGGTCTTAATTCATTAAATAACTTTCAAAATAATAATTATGCAGAGACCCTCACCTCAGAAATGATCAGCTCGGGAGAGTGGAAAAATAAAAAATTCAGGCCATATGATCTAAATATGAGAGTTGAGGAGATAAACGGTGCAGGATTACATCCCTTGACATACTTAATTGAGAAAATCAGAAATATATTTCTGAACATGGGCTTTACAGAAATGTATGGACATTTTATTGAATATACCGCATGGAATATGGATATGCTGTTTATTCCTCAGGATCATCCGGCTAGAGATTTGCAGGATACTTTCTATATAAATTCAGAAAATGAGATGGATTTTGAGAATCCAGAGATCTTAAATCTTATTAAAAAAGTTCATGAAAAGGGATATAAAAAATATTCCGGGTGGAATTACAAATGGTCATTGAATGAGGGTAAAAAAACAATCATGAGGACACATACAACAGTAAATACCGTCAGATATCTATATAATCACAGGGAATCCCCACAGTACATGTTTTCCATTGAAAAAGTATTCAGACATGAAAGCGTTGATTGGAAACATCTGTCAGAACTGTATCAGATTGAGGGAGCAGTATATTCAAAAAATGCAAATCTGTCAACATTAAAATGGCTTATGCGTGAATTCTATTCAAGGCTCGGATTCAAAGATATTAAGCTTTTGCCTTCATATTATCCCTATACCGAACCCAGCATGGATGTGATAGTAGACATTAACGGCAGAGAAGTTGAACTTGGAGGATCCGGTATTTTCAGGCCGGAGGTAACAGGGCCAATTGGGTTAAAATATCCTGTATTTGCGTTCGGACTTGGACTTGAAAGGCTTGCAATGATATATTATGGGCTTGATGATATAAGAGAGATATACAACAGTGATATAGACTGGCTAAAAAATTATAAAATAAAATTTTAAACATTTTTATTTGATTCTGATTTTACCGATGTCCGCGAGGGCAGCAATGGCAACAATACAGCAGATAACACCGCAAATATGAGCATGTATACCATGGTGTTGTAGAGTGTTACGTGGATATATAATAAAAATGTTACAAGGGCTATACCTGCTGAACCTCCAACAATGTTTCCAAAACTCCATATAAGTGCATTTGACTGTGTGGAAAATTCTGAGGGGATAACCTGGGCAACAAAGCCCAAAAGTACGGGAAAACCACTGAATGCAGCAAATACATAAATCATGTATAACAGTGTTAACATATCAAATGACCTTACCAGCAGGAACAGCCCAAAAAATACTGTTGAGATAATTGTTGTTATAGCAATGGTGAATTTACCACCGTGTTTTCTTACCATGGATCCAAAATATGGCTGGCCAATAACAGCGCTTAAAAAGCTAATGAATGTAACATAGCCCATCAGTATTGTTGAGTGCAGTACATTATCAAGGTAATCTGGCACAAATGTGACTGTACCCATCAGAAACATGGATCGCACAAATACAATAAGCGTGAGTATATACAGAAATCTTGAATAGTCCCTAAATTCTGGCTTTTTCTCGGCCTTCCTGCCTTCTGTTGAATTCACATTTCTGGTGCTGTACTTTTTTCTGCTAAAGAAGCTCAGGCCGCCTAGAATAATAAATGCGGAAGCTAGTGTATAAACCACAATTATGTAAATACCTTTAACGTTTCCGAAAAAATCAATTGAATACACAAGCATAATTGGTATCAAGGACCTACCAAGACTGCCAAAAGAGCCATTGTAACCCATGGCAACAGGGGATCTTTCTTTTCCATATGTGAATGCCAGAATTGAAGCTCCTATTGGATGATAAAATGCTTGACCAACGCCAAGCATCACTGAGGCTATTAAAATTGTGTAATCAATATATTTTATGAAAATAAAGGATAAACCAAACAGCATAACTGAGGATGCTTCGATAAATATTCCTGCGAAAATCAACAAACCATCATGATTTATTTTATCCGCCATTTTGCCTATCGGGGAACCGAGGAAACCGGATATTAGATTGTATATAACCGCCATTGTCCCCAGCAGTGGCAGGCTTACACCGGGAATCAGCCTATAATATGCTATCAATGTTGGAAAGAGAAGAAAATTTCCATCATTGGTAAAATGACCAAGTGATGTGAAAATCAATGATCTGGTTGTATCTTTCACACATAAGTAATTTATCCACAGTATTTAAATTGTCTCATTCATAAAAGGTTTATTTGTAAATTATTTAAAATAATCCTCAATATTTTTGGAGTTCCTGTTTTGTTCACTTTTAAACTCGGTTATTTTGCTTTGTGGATTTTTAAATACTTTTATCTCATTATTCAGACTTTCCAGTACCCTGTTCAATGTTTCCTGCAGTCTTTTTGAATAATATTCAAAATCCGGTGTGTAATTAAAATGTTCACCATCAATAAAGGGTTCCACATCCTGAGGTGTTTTACTGGCATCTGTCACAATCCATGACACTTTCATTCCGGGAATAAAGGTTTCACCCCTTGAAATCATTTTCTTTGCTGCATTGACATTCGCCATTGACCGTGCATTTTTATATGTGTCGAAATCCTTAACGCTTCTGGAGATAACAAGCTTTTCATAGTCCACATCACCGTTTGATACTTTTTTTACAAGCTCTTCAGCATATTTCTTAGCGCCATCCACATTTCTATCCAGTATTAAATCAAATACGTTTGAAAGTGCCTCACTTTGAAGGTCAAAAGAATCGGTTCTTCTTGTTTCATATCCTCTTACTAGAATTTCGCCCTTTCTATCAGAGGGATATTCAATTTTTCCAGCATATCTTTTTTTGGCCCCGTGTGAAAACAATGGATTCATAATCTTTTCAAATTCAAGGATCAGATTATTTTCACTTGAAATTTCTGAACTCAATTTATTTCCAAAATTTACCGCTTCATCTATTGTTTTTTTGTTTGACTTAATGAATATGGAATCTGTATCGCCATAGATAACTGTGATGCCCTTATCTTCCATGTCCTTAATAATGGATTTTATTGTTTGCCTTGCATACGCAGTTATCGCACTGCTTATTTCCCTATTTGTAAATCTGTAAAATGAAGTTCCCAAAACACCATAAAATGTATTCATCAAAACTTTTATTGCCTCCTGAAGACCATTTAAATATTCATAGTTTTCACTATCATTTTTCATTTGTTTTTTAACTTCATCACGATTTTTCATCAGTTCTTCTAAAATTTCTGGAATGAGTCCCTTTTTAACATCCGCTGTTAAAAATTTTGCCCCATTTGGTGCTGTAATTTTACCATTCTGACTCAGCGTTGTAAAGCAAATATTATATTTTATAATCATTGATGGGTACATGCTTTTAAAATCAAGCACAACAACCATATCATACAGTCCTGGTTCTATTGTGTGAACATAACCTCCCTCATATGTTTCGGATGATGCCCCCCTTGCATTCATTGGTACTGCTATATTCATTCTGTCAGCGCGCCTTATTAAAATAGAGTCAACATACGTACTGGTTCCACCGTTGGATACATCATCCAGTGGCAAAAGGGAAACTGTGGACATGTATAAATTTCTATCCATTATCCTTGTTTTCTGGAATATTGCCAACGCAAGATAAGCATCCTTTATACAGTATTTAATGACCTCTTCCCTTCTATTCCTCCATTCTGCCTCAATGTTTAGCCTATCTACGTTTTCCTTTCCCTCATTTAAAAGCATCTGGGATACGTAATTTAAGCTTTCATGTTTTGGATGTATTACCTTTTTTACATCCCACCATGCATCATCTATAACCCTTCCATGAAGCCTCCAGAACTGGCCCATAATTCTTTTTGGTGGCAGATAATCCCTTCCAATTTTAAATGCTATATGAAATTTTCTCATGCGTTCTTCAAGCAGGGGAAGATCGTATCCATCAATGTTGTATCCAGTTATAATATCGGGGTCCTTTTCCTGTATGAGAGTGTTAAAATTTTCAAGAATGCTTTTTTCGTCTCCTGTTATAGACCCATTTTCAGTTTTGTTTTTAAAAAATATTGAATAGCCTATTACCAGTATTTCCTTTGTCTGTATTGAGTTTTCTATATCAAATGAAAACACCTTTAAATCCGGGTTGAATGATTTTGAATTTTTTATTTTGTTTATTTTAATCACAATGTCAGTGGTATAATTATTATCTTCCTCCACAAGCTCATCCCCCTCAATTTCAACAGAGGGACCCAAATCAAAATCATATAAAAACCTGTGATGGAATGGTATATCAGCAGATAAGGCTTCACAATCACATATTTTTCTTATTTCTGGAACCTTCCATGGTGATTTTATGTAAATTCTCTTAACATTTTTATTTTCTCCATCAAGAAAAAGTAATTTATCTTCCATTTTTAAAAACTCAGGGGTTTCCATTATTTTCTTCATGCATTTGTCATCTGGCTCAACATAATCAAAATAAGGCCCAAATCCAAAATAAAGTGCGGTTACCGACTTTCCATCAGAGCATCTTCCGAAAAGTTCCACTGTAACATCGTTCTGCCTATATGAGGCAGTTATCAGTCTCATTATTATTTTCATTTATTCCATATATATGGAAATAAAATATATAGTTTAGTGATAATCTCTTGCATTGGATGTTGCACCTGTTTCTACACCCGAAGTTTTTCCTGTGTTATGGCCAGATATCCTATGTTGCCCATTCCACTATTTATGTTAATGGAAGCTCTTCGGGCATATATTAATATTAATTTCTTAAAAATAATTTAAAGCACAAAGACCACTGGGCTTGCCATGTGGAAGAGTTGTGAGGGTCTGTATTTTCCACGTGTATACGCAAGCTTTTTGGTTGATATGGGAAGTTTCGCAGCTTTAACATGAGGTAATTAATTGACGCTTTCAAGTTTGTTATATAGTGAGTTGATATGAAAATATTTGATCTGCTTAGATTCAAGGTATTATCTCTACTTATGCTAAATCGGATCTTCATCCGTCTTTGACAAATCCCTTATTCTATTGATACCATCCAGATCCATAATTATCTGGGAGACTGTATCTGGAACGTCATTATACCAGTCAAGTCCGCTGACCATTTTGTTTCTTATTTTTGTACCTGTCCACGCTTCACGATTTATCATTGGCAGACTTTTTACATCATAACTCTTTTCATGAAACAGCCTCTTTACAAGGGGGTTATTACTGTAAACCCTTCTAAATGGAGGCGTCAGTGATTCGACATGTGCAACCCACATTGGATTTGAATTTACATCTTCTATGGGAACTATATAAAAATTGTTTATGTTATTTGTTTCAAGTGTATTTGAGATCATTAAATATCTTTCCCCTGCAGTAAATGGATCCTTTAATGTGTGAGAAAACTGTGCACTTCCAATGCCTATTATTACATAGTCATTTTCCGAAAGTATTTTTTTGATGATTTCCATGTGCCCTTTATGGAATGGTTGAAACCTTCCTATTATAAATGCCCTCATTTATACTTAATATTGATAATGTAAATAAATTTTTATAAAATTAGAATTTGTCAAGTTTTGGTTGACTTTTATTATTGGAATTATATCCAATTTCCTTTTCACTGTATTCTGAATTAAAAGCTGGCAATGCCTAAAATTAAATGGAAAATTTTTAAGGCTATTTTAAATTCATGCCGGAACTGTTTTGATAATTCCCTGACCTATTTTCATAGTTTTTTTCCGGTGTGTTTATTTGATAGAATACTATCTGTGCAATTTTTTCGTATTTTTTGAAGGCAATGTCGTCACCTGCATTGTAAAACGTAAGTGTTAAATTTCCTTTAAAACCTGCGTCAACAAATCCGAATGACGAAAAAATACCCTTTCTCGAATATCTGGATTTAATAAAAAGTGAACCTGTAATATTGTCAGGCAAATTTAATTTTTCATATGTTGAGACGAAAAATACATGATTTGACATTATTTTATTTCCAGGTTTAATATCTTCGATTCTAAGGTCATATCCATTTGGAGTTAATGATAACTCATCATAGTTTTCCGATATTATCTGTTTTTTCTCCACATAACTTTTAATTTCAATATCATTTAACATTATCCCCGATCTGTACTTTATTAATTATTTTTTTTATTAATGGATATAGGATAATAGCAATTATGAATGATATATAATAACTTATATCGACACCACCCAGAAACAATTTTGATATTGTTCCTTCATATACTACTCCTGGATCCATAAATGGTATTGATATGATCAATGAAAGAAAATATGATACAATACCTGGCTTATTGAACCCGGGTATATTTTTTAAATCAAATTTTTGATTTTTATTTATTATGAAGAAATCGGCTATCATTATGCCAATCCAGGGAGTGATCCAGTAATCAAGTATGAACAAAAAATCCTCATAATAGGAGAAAAAATGAGAGTACATAAATATTGATAGGAAAAAAGCTATCACAATTCCCATTATAATTGCGGTTATTCTTTTCATTTTTATTCCGATCGACTGCAGTGTAATGGAGTTTGAATAGAGATTTATTGCATCTGCGGCAATTCCTCCAAGGAATATGGCAAATAGGCCTAGAATTCCATTTTTGCCAAGAACTGTATACAGATCAATTGCAGGATTACCAGAAGGATTTAATGATAAAATGGCCACGAATACCCCTGCAATTTCAGCCCATAGAGATGCAATTAAACCTCCAAGGAATGTATATAAAAATACATTTTTTCCGTAATTATACCTTGAATAATCTGCAGCATATGGGCCCCATGACATTATGTATGAAAATGATGAGGCAAGTGTAATTCCAAAGGCAATACCAAAACCATAATACAATGGTTTATATGCATATATATCAGATGCTCTTGAGATGGAAAATAAAATGATAAAAACAAACATAATGCCGAGAACCACAGACATTAACTTTTCAAAAATAGATATAATCTTCCTTCCTGAAAATGAAATGAAAAATATAGCGAGCGATATAATAAAAATTGACAGTTCATAGAATGGAACATGAAATGCAAGCGTGAATGCAAGTGATGATAAAACAATATTAACTGTAAGCCAGCCAAGTGTATTAACCCATTGAAGCGATGACATCAACATTCCAAATTTATTCCCGAATGCTCTTCTGCCAATTACCATCTGAGGGAGGCCAGTTTCAGTACCGGTAATGGACATATACCCAACTAGAATTGATCCAAATACATTCCCAAGAACCAGAGCAATTATGATCATTTGAAAGCTCAGGCCAAGGATTACCGGTATAAATCCAACGGCAAAATCACCTATTGTAAGATTTGTTGCAAACCAGAGTGTAAATAATTCTGATGATTTGTGTATCCGTTTCTCATTTGTAACAGGAAAATTACTGTGTTTTACTAATGAATTATATATATTTTTACCGAACATGTGTTCTCTATCCATATGTTGTGAATGCGATAGTTATATTAAATTTTTATTATTTTTGTATAATGCACTATTTTAAAAAAAATTTAAATTGTGTTTTTATATATCCTGATATGGAAGAATTATCCAGAAAGGTTGAAGCAATACTTTATTCTTCAAAGGGTCCGCTGAAAATTTCTGAAATTGCAGAATATCTTGAAACGGATAATAATACTGTTTTGAAATGCATGAGAGAAATAATAAAAAATTATGAAAGCATTAACAGTTCCCTAACTCTGGGGCAATTCGGAAACAGATACAAAATAAAGCTTAACGATGATTTTATCGGTATTGTGTCACCATTTATTGACAGAGAATTCAATGAAAAGGAATTATCAATGCTTTCCTACATTTATAAAAACCCATCACAGATTTCAGGGATTTTAAGGGAAAAATTTGGTTACAATTATAAAGATACTATACTGAAACTTCAAAAGGAGAAAATGGTCAGGGCAAAAAAGTATAGAAACACATTTAAATACGAAGTAACGAAAGATTTTTACAAAAAATTTAATATCAATAAGAGAACTATAAAGAAAGAGGCAAAACAATGAATATATTACTTGTAGGAAGCGGTGGACGCGAAGATGCTATAGCCAGAAAAATCAATGAAAAGGATACCCTGTATTCAGTATTGCTGAATGAGAACCCCTCAATCATGAGAATGTCACATAAATACATAATGTACGAAAGAGATAGCGATGAAAAAATTGTTGAATTTGCACAAAAAAATAACATAGATATAGCCTTTATTGGCCCGGATGATATATTAAACACGGATTTAAACGATACATTATTAAAAAATCATATACCCACAGCATCACCATCACGAAATGCAGCCAGAATTGAAACATCAAAAGAATATATGAGGTATATCATGAATAAATACAATATTGATGGAAATATTCCAAATTATATTTTTACAGATGCAGATGAGGCAGGGAACTTCATTAAAAATAGCAGTAAAGAATACGCAATTAAACCTATAGGGCTTACTGGGGGAAAAGGAGTAATGGTTATGGGAATACAGCTCAAAGATAAAAACGAGGCAATTGAGTATGCCATATCCATAATAAACAAAGACGGAAAGGTTTTGCTTGAGGAAAAACAAATTGGAGAGGAATTTTCATTGCAGGCTTTTACCGATGGAAAAACCGTGGTACACGCACCTATAGCGCAGGATTATAAAAGATTGTATGAAAATGACCTTGGACCCAATACTGGGGGTATGGGATCAATAACAGATAGGGATTTTTCCCTTCCGTTTATAAGGCCTGATCAAAAGGAAAATGCCATGAGAATATTGAATGATATCGTAAATGCATTAAGAGAAGAAGGCAACCCCTTCAGCGGTGTTATTTATGGCCAATTTATGGCAGATAAAAATTCACTGAAAGTTATTGAAATCAATTCCAGATTTGCAGATCCAGAAGGAATAAATGTACTTACATTATTAAAAACAAATATTGTTGATATATTTCTGGACATATACAGTAAAACATTAAAAAATAATATTAAATTCAACAGTATGGCCACTGCATTGAAATATATTGTGCCTTCTGGATACGGGATTGATCCAGTCGAAACAGAGCTTTTAATTGAAAATAATATTGAATCAGACAATTTAAAGCTATATTATGCTGCCGTATCTGGAACAATGAATAGGGTTAGAACAAGCCATTCAAGGTCACTGGCATTAATTGGGATTGCAAAAAGTATCTATGAAGCTTCTGATATTGTTGAGCAGAACATACATAAAATTTCTGGCAACTATTATATAAGGCACGATATAGGTTCAAGAGAAATGGTAGGGAGCAAAATTAAAAATCTATAGTGCCAAAAACGCGAGGTATAATATTGTTGCTAGCAAGTACCACATTTTTCTTTATTACCGGTATCTTATTTTCAAATATAATCTTGTCATTTTCGAATTTTCCCCTTTGATATCGCATCATGTCTGAGAGAAAAACCTCATAATTATCGGATAGTTCCGTTCTGACAGTACTGTGCACATTTACTTTGCCATTTATTTCATTTTGGTATTCAAAAGGCTTATCGGATAGTATCATGCCACGATCAATATCCGAAGGGTCAATGTTTTTTAGGGCCAGTCCGACTCTGGACCCCGCTCCTGCAGTCTCAACGTCGACATCATTCATCTGAATAGATTTAATCTCTATCTCTCTATCTATATCTGAAATTATCACCTTCTGATGCTTCTCAATTTTGCCGGATAATACAAATCCAAGGGCCACCGTGCCAACACCTTTTACCTTGAAAAAGTGGTCAATTACTGTCAAATTTTTATCGGCATTTCTTTTAATCTGTATTTTTTTTAATTCATCCATAAGCTCCATTGGTCTGCCGGTAAATAAACGGTAATTTTTTAAATTTGTGTTTGATATTATTTTTTTAATCATATCTCTTTTTTCATCGTTCACTATTATTATTCCATTATTTTTTTCCATTAAGTCCAGTGCCACAATAACCTCACCAAAATTTCTATCAATGTTGTTGGCATTTATAATGGAAACATCTGATGGAAAGAGGGAATCTGTAAGTGATGATATTTTTTCAGGGTATTTAACAGGTTCAGTGAAGGTCATAACATCATCTCCATCCTTTCTGTGATACAGAAGAATATCACTGTTTGTTCCAACCTTTGCTACTTCCCTAACATAATCAGTTGAATTATATGTAAAAATATTGATCGAATTCATCATAGTACATCAATTAAAAATATTTATTTTTATAGATTTTTCATTATAACATTTTTTAGAAGAATTACCAGTTCATCTGAACATGATGGGGTTTCAACTCTCCCATATTTTATTCCTAAATTTTCAATGAATTTTCTGTATTTCACATCAAGGTCATATAAAATTTCAAGATGCTCATATAAAAATCCCAACGGTATTACAAGCAAATTATCAATTTTCTTATCCACCATCTGGTTTGTTAGATCATATATAAATGGTGATAGCCATGTTCCGTATTTATTATTTCCATAAAAACCCTTGAATGTGGTTGAGGGTTTAAAAAGGCGAGACAGTTCATCCATTTTGGTGAGTGCCGAGTTTTTATAATCCGTTTCGTCATCAATTAAAGGCAGGCTATGGGCTGCAAAAAGAACACTGTCAAAATCATACATGTATTTTGATATATTGTGTGTCCAGATGTGATTGAACATTTGGTCTTCGAGGCCGTTTATAAATACTGTTTTTGTCTTTATATTATTCCTTCGAATTGCTTCCTTGAAAGGTATTTCATATGATTTTTTGATATTATTGCTTTTAAATGGAAACAGTGGCAGGGCAATAATGTTTTCATATTCATTTTTCAGTGATTGTATGCCCGTAAAGATGTCTGGTTTCCAGTGCTTGTAAACGATTGTTACATCAAAATTACCATATTTCTTCAGCAATTTTGACAGCTTATCTCCAATTTGTTTGATAATTTTATTAGATGGAGACACTCCATTGACCATTCTGTATTTTTCAAGATTTTCTTGAAGTGCCTGTTCCGGCACTGCCCTATTATTGAATATCCCTGCTAAATATTCTTCAACATCTTCTGTCCTTTCAGGACTTCCATAACTCATTAAAAGAATATTGTTCATAACCGGTTATCTAATTTTTAAATTTAATATTTTTTAAAAAACATGACCTCTCACTTTAGTATATTCATAAGGGATTTATAGTCTCTAATCAGTGGGTCAACATCGTTCATCAAAAGGTTCATTTCATTTAACAGCTTCTTATTTATTTTTGTCATATATATTTCATTTTTTATCAGGAATATATTTACAGTTGAAAGCTCAAGAAGGAAATTTTCCATCATTTTCATTCTTCCCTTTACGAGATAATTATGGTGTTTGAACAGTGAAAGATAAAATTTCAATGACAGTGAGTTTAGTAATATATATCCTTCAATTGACACACTGTCCCTTAGGAATTCCCTGTCTGAGTATAAACGGTATTTTGAATACAGTATAGTGATTGCAATAAATCTTCTGATATTTATTGCCTGGTAAATCAGGTTATGATTAATATTCAAATTTGTTACAGCAAATTTTATATTTTTAAAATTTTTAAGCTCTATACTTTCCCGTGGAACATCATGGTCCATAAAAAGAAAATACCACAGTCCATTTTTATGAAATTCAGTATGAAAGATGTATCTTTTCAAAAAATCGTTGTATCCTTTTTTCAGTACAATTTTACCATGCAATAATTCATTTTTCAATTCGTTAATTGCGTTGTCGTTACTTAATTCCATAATGAAATTTTTACCCATTTTTTTAAGAAGTTTTAAATTATTTTTACTGTAATAGCTGTCTTCAAGAATTAATATTCCTGAATTTTCTGGTTCCTCGGATAAATGAATGAATCTTTCTATTGAGTCAAAATTATCTATTATGTGCTTTGTTGTGATTATATCCATCGTTTTGGCATCAAGAAAAATGTCCAGAATGGCATATACGTTATTTGAATTAAGGCTTGATGGGATTGACATTCCAACCTCAATATGCAATAAAATTACATCTTCGTCTATGTTTACCTCAAATTCATAATTTTCCCTGTTCAATGCAAGAGCCCTTAAAATTGGATTAATATTCTCTACATTCAATTTCAATCTTGGCCATACATAGCTGATAAACGTTTTTTTGTAATAATATTTTGCATTGTATAGGGGTGATCTATACAGTGTAATGATCAGACACAGGGCAATAATTTCCTTATTGTATTTACTTTTGGCATCTAATATCCTGATTATTGAGTCACGATTAAGATTTATTATCAATGAAATATCGCCATACTGAAATGTTTTTTCAGGTATTGCAAAATCCTTCATTATAATTAGATTATCCTTTGACTTACCCAGATATTTCCTTTTTTTGGTTTCTTTTTTCCTCTTTTCATCCCATATGTTTGTGGAGATATATGCATATTCATTACCTTTAATTTTTTTTATCTCTATATATGCTTTTTTATTCATTATAATTTACAAATTTTAAATAATTATTTAACTTTATTATCTATACAAAATATACAAACATCAAAAAGATTTAGAAGGCATAATTTATAAATTATAATATTTATATATAACTACTGAATATTTATAATCAGGTAATAGCAATGATTCAGGATAACTTCGGATGACTGAACTCTTACGAAAATTATAAAACTTTAAATTATTATAGATATATAGAAATTATGGATTTGGATTGCGAAGAATTTCACAGGTGGTTTGATCAGGCATTATATACCTATAACCTTATAGAGAGTGATATAAATAATAACGGATACAGCTGGGCATGTTTTAAGGCACAGCAGAGTGCAGAACTTGCTATTAAAAGCATTCTGATATCAGTAGGCAAAAATGCATTTGGGCATGGGTTATTAAAGTTATATAAGGACATATCTGCTATATTTGGAAATGATGCTGATGTTGGAAATTCAGTTTCGTATTTGGATAAATTATACATTGCCCCAAGATATCCAGATGCATTTACAGAGGGATCCCCATGGGAGCATTTTACTTTGAACGATGCACTGCTATCTAAAGAATCGGCATTAAAAATCATGAACTACGTAAAAAAGGTGATGAAACAATGCCTTTAATAAACGAAATAAATAAAAGAAGAAAAGTGAAAAGTAATTTAATACAAATATTAAATACCTATTCTTTGGACCTAACTAAAAAATTTGGGAAAGTAACATTTGTACTATTTGGATCATACGCAAGAGGTGATTTTAACCTCTGGAGTGATGTTGATCTTCTAATAATTTGCAATAAATTTAAAAATATAAGATTTCTTGATAGGCCCTATATCCTGCCTGCTTTATATGACGAAATAATTTATTCCGATACAATTTGCTGGGATTATGAAGAGGCAAAAAAGATGTTTAATAAAAAGTCCTGGATCGATACATTAAAAACATCACTGGTAATACAGGATGATTATGGGCTATTTAAAAAATAACATCTCTGTCTGATAATGATTACTATAGGAGAATTAACCTATATGAAATGAATTATGGTAATGCCATGATTCAAAATAGGGAGAGGGGACAGAAAGAACTTGTGAATTTGGATTCACTTTATGGGCACAGGTGTAGGATTGTTGTTATGCTTGACACTGAGAGGGGGAACAGGGAACGCATGGAACGTGATCTGATGATATCGGCACTGGAAATGGAACAATCAAAGGATAAGATTGCAAAGCTGAAATCAGGATTAAGGCCCATTGTTAAACCATCCAAGGGTAGGAGGGGCTATACAATTGACAAAGGGGAGGAGGAAAATGCAAGAAAAATGAATGGCAAGTCCTTATTCTTCTGCACAGATGAAAAGATATCTGGAAGCGATCTCATAAGGGTATATTTCAGGAGGGGTGGTGTTGAAAAGGCATTTAGATACCTTAATGGAGATGCCTCAATGATGCCTGTAAGATACAAGCTTCCGGGAAGGGTTGAGGCATACCTGTCCGTTGTTTCCTTCATCTCATACCTTATTATTTCTGCGGTTATCTGGAAGATGGAAACAAACAAGATACCATTAAGTTACAGGGAACTCATAGAAAAGGCCTCCAAAATATATGAGGTTACAATGGCATCGGGAACAAAGAAAATATACAGGTGGACAACCATTGGGAATGAGTTTGAGAAGCAGCTCAAACCATTCAACATAACGAAACTTCAAACATAGTTACTAAATTGACCGATAGACAGGATAAAGTAAACAATGTCTTCATGCTGAATAATATTAATATGAGAATAGGATAAATATATTATGTTGTATGTGTTATAAATTATAGGTGAATAATATGGATCTTGAGGAAATATGGAGAAGCCATTATCCATCATGGGCACATAGGAACATAGATATTCCTGATGTTAGCATTTATCATGCCCTTGAGGATTCAGTTAAAAAATTTGGAGAACTAACGGCAATTGATTTTATGGGAACAAAAATAACATATGCAGAACTGAAGGACATGGTTGATTCAACGGCATATACGTTGTTCGAACGTGGAATAAAAAAAGGAGACAAAATTGGAATAATGCTTCCCAATACACCTCAATACATTATATATTTCTTTGCAATTTTAAAACTTGGAGGTGTAATTGTACAGGTTAACCCCCTGTATACAACACGAGAGCTTGAATTTGAAATAAAGGATTCTGGTGCAACATCCCTTGTAATAATGGATGAGTTTATTAATAAGGCACTACCCCTTTACCCCACAATATTAGAGAAAATTTTTGTGGTGAGGGTACAGGATTATTTACCACCTGTTATATCTACAATTTATTCTCTATATACAATTAGACATAGAACGAAAATACCGTCTGCAGAAAATATTTATATTGATAAACGCCCGGAAAAACTGAAAAATATTTCAAAGGAAGTAGATATAAATGTGGAAAATGACCCGGCAATTTTCCAGTATACAGGAGGCACGACAGGAATGCCAAAAGCGGCTGTATTAACCCACAAAAATCTCATTTCCAACGTCTATCAAATTATAGACTGGCTTCCGCCAGAGTTCAAGAAAAATATATCATACCTATCCTCAATTCCATTCTTTCATGTTTATGGAATGATGACTGCAATGCTCACACCCCTGATACAGGGGTCAAAAATAATACTCATTCCAGACCCTCGAAATACTAAGATGATAATTTCCATCCTCGAAAAGAAGAAGCCCGTTGCTTTCCCGGGTATACCGTCAATGTATCATTCCATAATAAATTATAAAAATGTACAGAAACATGATTTAAAAAATGTGAAAATTTGTATTTCTGGTGCATCTTCATTGCCTGCTGAACTTCAGAAGCAGTTTGAAAGAATAACCGGGTCAATTCTTGTTGAAGGTTATGGACTCAGTGAATGCTCACCGGTTGCAAATGTAACACCACTGGTTTCCAAAGATAGAGATAAATGGCGCAAAATCGGATCCATAGGCCTTCCTGTTCCAAACACTAATGAAAAAATCGTTTCCATAGAAGATGGCACCACTGAAATGCCAATTGGCGAGCCAGGTGAACTGCTGATAAAGGGCTCACAGGTCATGAAGGGATACTGGAATAGGGAAGATGAAAATAAAAAAGCACTTGATGATGGCTGGCTTCATACAGGTGATATTGCCAGAATTGACCAGGATGGATACGTGTTTATTGTTGACAGAAAAAAGGATCTGATCATAGCTGGTGGATACAATATATACCCAAGAGAAGTTGAAGAGGTTATATATGAAAATCCAATGGTATCTGAATGTGCCGTCGTAGGAGTCAGTGACGAACACCGTGGTGAAACTGTTAAAGCATTTATAGTGAAAAAGGACAGTTCACTTACAGAGGAAGAAATTATCAAATTCTGCAAGGAAAGATTGGCAGTGTACAAGGTGCCAAAGATTGTAGAATTCAGGAATGAACTGCCATTAACGCTTGTAGGAAAGGTGGATAAAAAACTCCTTCGGAAAAGCGATTCCAAGGGCAAAACATAGGTTAACTGCAATTTTTCTGTTATAATTTCATTCCTATTATCACTTCAATAATAGGATTGCTCATATTTTAATGTGTATATTCCCAAAAGGAATGCCTTACAGAATGCATGCAAAGGGATGCCAAAGATATGGTGGACATTCTATGTTGGAAATTTTAGGCAATTTCTATTCTGATATTCTGAGTGTTGAATAAATTGCAATGTATATACTAATTATTAAATACAATTACAATAGTTCATCAACGCAGAATTTCACAGTATCAGTGAGAAAAACTTAAATTACAATTCCAACACTCAGTAGAGTAGAGCCCTGGCATTGCCCAGTGCCCCCTCGTCGAACCGGACTGGCGGTTTTCCCGCATCCGGCTCACCGATTGCCTTCACGAAATGGCATTATGGCGTTCCCTGTTTGGAAAAATGTATTTGCCTGTGGATGGTTTTGTATCCATAATGGAGAGATGGAGTTGTGTAATCTTTGGATTCTTCCATTTGCTGGGTATGTTGTGCTGGTGGCAGTACATGTACATGAGCCTGTCCTGTGCGTAGTTCCATACGCTGTTGAATACCTCTGATGCAAGACTGTGTGAAAAATAGTTCCCCCATCCCCTTAAAATGGGTATGACTTTATCCTTTGCTTCTTCTGGTGTTGCTGTTGAACGTGCTTTGTTTCCTGTGAGTTCCCGTATCTTTTCCCTTATTTTCTTCTGGGATTTCTGTGATGGAAACCACCTTGTAGTATTCTTGTGCTTCTTTTTGGAGTATTTCCTTGTAAAATTGAAGCCCAGAAAATCGAAACCGTCATATGCTTCCACAACTCTGGTCTTCTCCTCGCTTAATTGCAACCCAATATCCGATATGATTTGTTTTAACTTCTCATATGGGTATGCAGGGTTGCGACCCACGAGTATAACCAGGTCATCAGCGTAACGGATAAGGTGTGCGTTTTCCCCCTTCCACAGTCCTGAGGCTTTCCATGCCTTGTCTATCTGGTCAAGGAAGATGTTTGCAAGCAATGGCGATAGGGGTGAACCCTGTGGCGTGCCCTTCTCTGTATCAATGATTTCATTGTCTTCCATGATGCCCGTGTTGATTATCATATTTATCAATTGCAGGAGTGAACTGTCTGTTACCCTCTCTGCAATCCTGTCCATGAGTTTATGCCTGTCAATGTTGTCAAAGCATCCCCTGATATCTGCGTCTATGATGTGCGTGCATCCATAATTCAGGTATTTGACAATCTCATCCACTGCATTGTGAGGGGATTTATCCGGTCTGAAGCCGAATGAATGCGGCTCGAACTGTGGTTCAAATACTGGCTCTATAACCATCTTTATGGCTGCCTGCACTATCCTGTCCCTGACTGTTGGTATTGCCAATCCCCGTTTCTTTCCATTCGCTTTTGGTATGTAAACCCTTCTCAGTGGTTCTGGTTTGTACCTATGTTCTCTGAGTTCGTCCTGTAACTGTTTTAGCGAATTGTCTATGTCCTTCTCCATTTCCTTTATTGTTATTCCATCCACGCCTGGAGCACCGTGATTTATCTTCACGGCATTCCATGCTTCATACAGGATATCTATCCTGTACACCTTATCGTATAGAGAATGGAATTTTCTCGTATTATCTGCTTTAGCCATTTCGTATAGCATCGATTGCAGTTTGCTGACTTTATCGTTATTCTTCTTATTCTTCATGTTCTATACCTTCCCTTGTACAGTCAGGTAACTCTGAGAGCCCCAAACTGTTTTCAATGCATTGGCAAAAGTCAGGTTCCTTCGTGTCTGCCCCCATTGCAGGGGCTTCATTCCTACTATGGGCCTGTCCGACTGGCTGTACACCATCGGGTTGAATTTCACTTTTGCTTATATCAACCCTTTCCTCCGGGCTGTTGCATATATGGTAAATACCCATTATAGGGTTCTTTATGATTTCCATACATGCAATCCCTCTCATTGGAATGCACAGCCTCTCCCGTCTTCCTGTGGATAACCTTCGCCGCATGCAAGCCCTGTTACACCGAAACGTCCATGCATCCATACCGGATGGGATACACGGTACTGCCTTTGCCCTGGACATACAGGCTCGGCACGTTCAATCACCGCATTGCTGCGGGCTATGCTCACGATGCTACATATAGGTTCACTTTCGTTCAAGCCTGCGGCTTCGCGTAGAGATTTCCCAGCCCCATCTCTGGGGTTGTATATTTCCCCTTGTCGGTCTGCTTCTAACGGAACTGTTGCCAGTCCATCTTTGACCCTCGCTTCGTATCTTCCGATTCTTAATACGTTGAGACTTTCACTCATGGCTACTCACCATTGACGGCGCACATGTCCGGCATATCATTCTTTTTTGCTGCCTTTTTCGGCCCCAATGTCCTGTGTACTACTTCTACATTCCACTTATAAGTTTTTTCGTAAGTACGAATGTTACTATGTTCGAAATATATAAAGTTTCAAAAATTCAGACCTTACATGGCCACCACAGCGTATTAGAATAGTTATTTATGTAATGGAAGTATAGGGAAAATATAGTGGAGTTGGAGTGTGAGGAGGATGAGTGATAAGCCACCTAGTAGTGATAAGATTATTGCGATTCTTGCAGTTGTTTTTGTCTATTCTCACATTAAAGTCTAGTGGTTCTGCTGTAGCTTATAAGAATTACATAATAAGGAGCGTATTATACCTTCTGGTCATACTGCCTGTGAGACGCATTTCCTACTATTCAAACAGGAGGTGTTGCCAATGAGTTCATGGAATAAACACAAATCTGAAATCTCGAATTCAGAAATACTTCACAGAGTAGAGGAGTTGCCATTGGATGAAAGGCTGAGGGCAGAAGACCGGTTACACATGGAGTTACATCGTGAGAAGCATACCCATATATCTAGGCTTGAACTATTCTTCATGCTTTTGGGTCCTGGCATCCTTGTAATGGTGGCCGACAACGATGCTGGTGGTGTGATAACATATGCACAGACTGGCTCTATTTTTGGTCTTGGGTTCTTCATTCCCTTCATGGTCTTGATGCTCCCCGTAGCCTACTTTGTACAGGAAATGACTGTGAGGCTTGGAGCAGTGACGCATAGGGGTCATGCAGAGATGATCTGGAAACGATATGGCAAGTTCTGGGGAGCGTTTTCGCTGTCTGATCTTGTGGTTGCAAATTTTCTCACATTCATCACAGAATTCATAGGCATAACGGTTGGTTTATCTGTTTTTGGAGTTGCACCGATCATTTCGGTGATTGTATTTGTAACCCTCGGGATCTCTATTCAGCTATTTCTCAGGTATTACACATGGGAAAGTGTGTCACTCTTCATCGCGGCATTCAATCTGGTATTCATTCCACTTTTGTTTTTTATTCCCAATCCGAATTGGTCACTGGTCGCTGAGAGTTTTGGCACATGGAAGATAAGTGGTGGAGCGAGCTCGTTGTTCATATACGTACTCCTGGCAAACCTTGGAACCACGATCGCACCGTGGATGCTTTTCTTTCAACAGCCCTCAGTGGTGGATAAGGGTCTTACAAAAAACGATATAAAAAGGGGGCAACTTGACACCTTCATAGGATCCACGATAATGGTTGTAGTCGCAATATGCATAATAATTCTGACTGGTATGACAGTATATGGCACAGATAGCTATGGAACCATCGGAGTTGCTAAAATACTACAAACATTCGCAACAAAAGTAGGTGTGTTACCAATGAAACTCTTTGCTCTTGGCCTTGTAGAGGCGGGTTTCATTGCCGCAATAGCTATATCTGCCAGTACATCGTGGGCAGTAAGCGAGGCTTTTGGATGGAAAGGTTCAATAAATCTTCCGACACGTGACAGAAAATCTCTGCGTTTCTACTTACCAAGCTTTGCGGCGCTATCTCTTGCTGCAGGAATAACACTAATACCTGGTGCTCCTCTGGGATACCTAAACCTCACCGTTCAGGTGATAGCTACCATATTTATGCCGGCTGCAATGTTGTTCCTCCTCCTGCTTCTGAATGACCGCGAAATAATGGGTGGTTATGTTAACAAGAAATGGCAGAATGTTGTGGGATTCAGCATAATAGGTTTCCTCATAATAATGAATGCACTCTACGGTATTTCTGTTGCCATGCCGGTTGTTTTTGCGCATCTGGTATCATTACTTTGAGAGGGGAGAAAATGTCACAAAATCACAAAGGAAAGAAAGAGAATAACAAAGGAATGTCATCGTTTGATCAGTTCATGTTATCGCAGGAAATTAAGGTTCATGATAGGGTAGCAGTAAAGCAAATTACCCTCAACCGAAAAATAAGGATAGCATTCTGGTTCCTGAGGGGTTACATCGCAGTGATGATTATCCTGGTGATCATAGGATTTACACACGTTTGAATAGGAATGCTTTGAAATATAATGTCTTACTACAGGAATTTTCTCGCAAGCGATCTGCACCTAATTATCCTTTGAAAAATGTGGGATGTGTACTGGTTAAGATACAAGGACGAGTTAAGGCAAAAAGAAATGGGAGGGGTGAATTTTTGTCGTAACAAAAGTCCATTCCCCGTAAGGTACCTGTGCGACACAAGGAGGGGGGAGTTACTCTTGACTAAACCTTTTCACAAGAAGGCATATTGTGGGAATACATTTTGAAATTGCGTTGGAAGAAAGGAAGTAATACAACGTGGAATACTGCTAATAAATAAGAAGAATCAAATAACATAAGTCGTACTTCTTTGATATTGTAGTTTGGAAAACTACATGAATTCCAGATTATATGACAAGTTTGAGTCAACTCACAGTATCTATACACATACCTAAATCTGATCGTATAGAGGATATCATTCTGGATAGTCATAATAGAATAATTTTGTAGTTTTATATACTATATTTTCACATAGCCCTTTAAGTTTTCTTTGCGAAACAACACTTGAACATTGTAATTTAATAACATAATTATTTAATTTGTAATTGCATTCTCCAAGAATATAGTACCTTTTCCGGTTAACCTTTGAGAGTTTATCATCAGCAATAATTCTTTCCTTTTCATATTTATCTTTTTATTTCTGATCTAACGGTTATGCCATTGGTTGTTGTGGTATTTGCCATAATATTCACCGCCATATTTATTGATCGTGTTTCCATATGCTATATATGAGCATTCAAAATTGTCCACTGAATGGTTCTATTTTACATTCCAGAATTATGAAAGGAGTGGGGCTTGTTCCCAATAGATCTAATAATATTTGCATAGATTCCAGGTGGTTTATATAAAGGCAATGAGAACCTAATCTATCTATATAGGACACAATAACAGGACCATGTTATTTATCAAAGAATCTTTACAACCAGTGCAGCTTGGGGTTGTACAGGGGTGCGAGCAAGCAATCGGACCGTAGCATTAAGTGAATTCGGAGCGTCGTAAGAAGTTCCACAAGAATACGGTTCAAGTGAAGAATAGGTGAGTGTGATGAGCCTGTTGGTTGGAGGCGAAATCAGAATTCCCTGACAAGTTTGAGTATATGCATAAGGGAAACAGGGAGGAACCATGAACATAGAAGACCTATAAGGAGTTTACGGTTTTGCAATATTTATTATACATGGGGGGAATGCGGAATGCCAACCTCATGCATCGTTCATGGCTCGGCGGATGAGGCCATAGTAGTTATAATACCAGCGATAACAAACTGGAGGAATAAAGGACCTCTGGGTGTCCCTATAAGTGAGAATGCGGCATTACTGACATGTGGGGCATTACGGATTACCAGAAATGGTTATTAACCGTAGCTGTTCAGGGTTACGTGGAATCTTGCAGCGTTATGCAGCCATATGAAAGGAAGGCGAAGTGTGTGTATAACCGAAAGGAAGGCGAAGTGTGTGTATAACCGAAAGGGAGGGTAGCACATGAAATGCAACACTTGAAGCGGGATGCTCGAAATGAGCCGATCCGGAATTTTAGAGGGAAAGCTGGAAACAGAATTGGGAGAATCTGCCATGACAGGATGTCGTGGTTATGTTAGGATACTTCACAATAACTGCGCTTGCTCTCTACTCGACCAGTTAGTTAACTTATAAAGTAACAGGTGCTTGGAGTATGGCCAAAACCCAAGATAGCAATAGATTTCTCATCTATCAACTGCTTCCTCGGATTCGGATTGAATTGTAAGATGAGTGACTCCATATTTGGACAGAATGTTTTCTATCTCTTTTTTCGCCTCATCTATCTCTCCAATGGACTGCCCGGGAGGAACTTTCAAATGAAGGGTGGCCAAGCGCTGATGCTGGCAGATATCCCATATATGAAGATGGTGAACGTTCGGAAACTCATTCTTGATGGAGTCTTCAGCAGCCTTTATGTCTATTACAGTTCCTTCCATTAACATTGTGATGTTTCTGCTGAAAATTTTCCTGTTTCCATAGATGATGATAAAAAGCACAATATAGTTTCCAAGGTAGTCCACATAATACAGGGAAGAATAAAGAGCAACTATGGAAAATGCAAGTGCCATCAGTACAATTGCAACATCTTGTAGTGAGTGGAGGAATATTGCTCTGAAATTGGATGATTCGTGTTTTTCCATGAATAAAGTGGCTATGATCAGGAGTGGGACAGATACTGCGGACGCATAAAGCGTTCCTGCTGCGGGAGTTTTTGTATGGGTTATGAATAGCATTGTTGTATTTATAGCCGAATACGCGGCTAAAGCAAGAAACGCCATAATAACCGACACATTCATCAGGGTCTCAACCCGGTGGAAACCATAAGAATAGTGCTCATTTAATGGTTTCTTAGTTATCCAATTAACAAGAAAAACCAGAGATATCGAGAGGGCATCCAACACTCTGTCTGCTACCACTGAGAGAGATAAGGGATTGCTCGTTGTTAAGTAAGAATGCAAGAATATTATCAAGACAATCCAGTAAATGATCGTGGCAAGTACATTGCCCTTTAGTCTAGATATTCTCCCTCTCATGTTATCACTCCTCGGAACTTCAACCTCATAAATAAAATTCATAGTTCTGTGTGAGAGATCGTTTTATATCACCTTTATGGTCCATAATGAACTGCCTCCCTGGTGCGATATTAGATCCTTGCTCTCCCCAATGTTTAAGATTGTACTGAAAAATGCCCTAAGAACGTAAGGATGCATACTTATCACTGCCAATATTCTATCCTTTCTTATTTCCCCTGGTATGAGGAGAATTCTCCTGACAAAGTCGCTGAATTGTTTCTTCAATTCCCACGATTTGGTATTATCTAACATTTCTTTAGGGGATGTTTCGTTTATTTCACAATAGTGCCCAATGTTCCTAAGTGATACGCCGATACTTAAATGGTATCTTGTTCCTTTGTTATCCCACCACCTCAGAATTTTCTCATTTTTCAATAATTTCCCGTGCTTCGGCCGGAAGATCATATTTTACCATGTCTTTGTGGTTAATAACATGTTCGATTAATAGTTAAAATGTGTGGGAAAAGAACTGCACGGAAAAACTATCGATAATAGAATTGTTCATATTTTAATGGGTATATTCCCAAATATAACACCCTACAGAATACTGCAAAGGAATGCCATAGAGAAAGTTTTTAAAATATGAATGATAAGGAAAAATTTTTATTTTATTTATTGTTCAATATTTATTAATATTAATAATGAAATGATAAACGAAGATGATAAAAAAAAACAATTTCAAATATTATTAAACTTAAAGGTAAAAAGATAAAGTGAATAATGTTATTTGGTTCCTACTCAAGAAATGAACAAAGAATCGATTCGGATGTGGACATCTGCATTTATTTCGATTTGAAAGAAAATAAAAGATTCAATACCAGATTACTATTGCTGGGCTTTCTAAATGAGAAATATGATATACAACCATTTCAGGGTCTGCCAATTTATGTTAAAATGGAAGTATTGAAAGGCAATCTTTTATATTGCAAAGACTATTCATTTTTTTATGATATCGCCTACAATACCATTGAGGAATACAATTTGTTTGAGCAAAGTTATAAATTATATTTATATGGTGATTAAATAATGCCCATAATAAGAAAGATTATCATACTGGACAGGTTAAAAGAAATCGAAAATTCCCTTGATTTAATCACAAATAATATTCCAGAAAATTATGGGGATTTCAAAAACATGGGTCTAATAAAGGATGATATAATGAAACGTGAAGAATTCATAATTCAAAATATAATAGATATATGTGCTATTATTTCTTCAGATATGAAGCTGGAAAAACCTTATTCCGAGTATGATATAATTGACAATTTAAAAAAGTCTGGAATTTTGAGTGAGGATTTATCCTCAAAAATTAAGGAAATGAAGAGTTTAAGGAACATACTTTTGCACAGGTACGGTAAAATCAATGATGAACTGGTTTACAAATCTCTAATAAATAATTTGGAAGATGTGGAACAATTTGTTAAGAATATCAAGATTTTATTAAACAAGAATTAATAATTTCATAATTGCTCTATCAAAAATAATTCCTATGAAGGCAAATATTAAAATAAAACCTTATATAATGTTATTCAATAACGACAATATGACGATATATCAGGGTAAAGGTACAAAAAAATTTACTGGTGGAAAATTAAGAAGCAACCATTCCAAAAGAAGATATGAACTTGGCAGGGAACCATCTCTTACCAGAATTGGTGAAACAGAGAGGAGAACGTTAAGGACAATGGGAGGTAACCTCAAGAATATACTTTTAAGGGAACAGTATGTAAACGTTTACAATCCAGAGGATAAAAAATCAAAAAGGGTTAAGATTGTTACAGTCAAGGAAAATCAGGCTGATCCACATTATGTACAGAGAAATATAATGAATAAGGGTACAATCATTTCAACAGAAATTGGGAATGCAAAAATAACCTCAAGGCCAGGCCATGATGGTATAATCAACGCAATACTCATAAAATGATAACCATATATTCACAATATTTCAATCCTGCTATTAGTCGCAGAATGGGCAGGAGAATAAGAAAGGATAAAGCTGTAAATTACAGGGATGAGAGGCTTGAGTCCATACTCAGGGCAATGAATTTAAAATATGAAATAAGAAAATGCTATTATCCAAGAGTTCCATATGAGGAAACAAATATGTTTTTGATTGAGGGGAATATTAAAAAAAGTACCCTATTGAAAGTAATAGAAAACAGATTATGATTTTTTGTCTTTTTTCTTGACTTCATAATACTGAAGTGGATGTTTTATATGCGGGCATAATTTATCATCCCCCATATAGCATAGGTGATTTGATCTCAATGTTGCGCATTTTGGAGGGTTGTATTCAGTACCGGATATTTTTCCTGTTAGATGGTCGATCTGATATATTGCACTGTTTTCATCAAAATCGGCGGTTCCCTTAAATGTTCTGACTATATCTTCATTCTGCATTCCAATGTGATGGAGGAATGTTGCAAGTGTGAGCCTTGCCATATGGGAAGGGTTTCCACCATCCCGAATTTCCGTAATGTACTCCTTTATGCATGGCGGAAATATAGAAAAATCCACATCCCCTAGATTTATTTGATTTTTTGCATTGATTTTTTTAAAGGTTTCACGGTAATTTTCAATTTTGCCACTGTATTGCCTGAATACCGTTCTGGCATTTGTTTTATTGATATTGTTGTAAATATCCATAATTTTTTTGACAAAATATTCTCTCAAAATGTGTATGAGCTGATCCATTTCAAGATATACATATCCAGATTCGAGTTTCTGGTAAATCAATCTATATTTATACCCGGAAATCTTTTTGTTGTTTGAAATAAAAAAGTTGAACGGTGTTTTGAAAAGATTATCAACAATAGAAACTTCAATACCAAGCATGTTGCAATATGTTGATATGATTTCCCTCTCTTTTTTACCCTCACGAGTTAAAATATATTTCAAAACGTCCCTCTGGTCGATAATAAACCTTGATGTGAGGGCATTCTGGTTTATGTCTTTCAATGCCCATAATGTTATTGCGAAAGCTTCCTGGCTCATTGAAATATTGTATTTTTCATTGCTGGCATATTTTTTAATGAGCCCCTTCAGGTAATCATCTGATTCAATTATAAATTTCCTTTCACCAATGGAATTTACCAGATTTTCAACTTTTTCTTTCGATTGAAGCATTTCAAAGTCAATAAATAATTTTGAATGTATCATTTATAATTCAATTAAATCCTTTGGTGCTGTTGTAATCTGTTCGTATCCGCCCTTTTTAACAAGCACATCATCCTCTATTCGCACCCCGCCAAAATCAGGAATGTATATTCCAGGTTCCTCTGTCACCACCATATTGCTCTTGAGTATAAAATCATATGATGGGGATAATGCAGGATGGTCATGTACATCCATACCCAAACCGTGCCCAAGACTGTGTATAAACCTATCTTTATATTTCGTACTGTCAATAATGTCTCTGGCTATCTTATCTATGCTTCTGCCATTTTCATTTTCTTTTATGCTTTTCATACTTTCGCTTTGAGCCTTTTTTACAGTTTCATACATCAATTTTTGCTCTTCACTGGCTTTTCCAAAAATGAATGTTCTTGTAATATCAGAACAGTACCTCTGGTAAAGTGCCCCATAATCGATCAGTACAAAATCGTTTTTCCTTAATTTGCACTTTCCTGGTGAATAATGTGGTATTGCAGAATTTTTACCAAATCCAACTATTGTGTTGAATGATTCTCCGGAAGCTCCATTCTTCATCATGGCATAGATCATCTCGGAAGCTACTTCGGTTTCCGTTATCCCCTCCCTTATTTTTTTCAATACATCATCAAAGGAATCGCTGGCTATTCTTGCTGCTTCCCTTATTTTTTTGATTTCATCCTCTTCCTTAATCTTTCTGGCTTCAATAATTGATTGAGAAATATCTATAAATTCCTTATCCGGAATAATATTGAGTATATCCTTATATGATTCAAGAGTTAGTGATGAGTAATTTATTCCTATAGTTATGTCCTTTTCGAATAATTTTTTCAATATTTCACTAGCTTCATTTCTGTTTTTAAATGTAAGCACATCAAAACCAGTTTCCCTTGCTGCGGTTTCTTCTAATTCGGACGTTATAATTTTTATTTCATTGGGCTTAACATATAATGCTGATCCCTCAAATAATCCACTTTTTGCTCCTGTAAGATAGAAAAAAGTTTTGTCTATCTGGTTTTCTCCGCCGTTAAATATCAGCGCAACGTTGACATCTCTGACATAGTCGAAGATTCTTTTACTTTTCATCATTATTTATTTTAATTTTGAATATAACAGTTTCGCTTGAGCATGTGCATGTATTAAATATGCATTTTTAATTTCATATCATGTATGATATTGTATTCTCCGGTAAATTCTATTATGATGGAAGTTTTCAGGATCTCGATATAGGCGTGTCTGATGGGATTATTGTGGAAATTAAAAAACACATAAACTTTAGCCATAGAATTCTGAAAAATGCAGTTATCCCAGCAGGTACAGATACACATGTTCATTTCAGGGATCCCGGTGAAACTGAAATGGAGGATTTCAATACAGGTACGGTATCAGCGGCTTTTGGCGGTACCACTACAATATTTGATATGCCAAATAACAGAATAAAAATAGACAATTATGCAGCGTATAAAGATAAATTGGAAATAGTCAGAAGAAAGGCATATTGTGATTTTGGATTATATTCAATGTTCAATGGAGGCAATTCAAATATCATCAGCAAAGAATCATCTGGGATAAAAATATTTATGGGAAACACAACAAATGTGGATTCAAATATTGATACAAACAGCAATGAGATTGATATGATAAATAATATGAATATTCCGGTTGTGTTTCACGCTGAGGATAAATATTGCCTGGATAAAAATTTTATCAATGCAAAAAATCCCAAAGAATATAGCAGGTCAAGGCCTCAATTATGTGAAGATATAGCAATAAAAAAAGCTGAAAACATGAATTTCAAAAATGGAATAATAGCACACATAACACATGCAATGAATACAAAATATTTCAGGGAAGCAGCACCTCACCATCTTTTACTTAATGATGAGATGCCACTGAAATCCTATGGAAAGGTTAATCCTCCATTGAGAAGTCCAGAAATACAGAAAGATTTGCTTGATTATTTTACAGGTGGGAATGTTGACCTTATATCTTCTGACCATGCTCCACATACTCAAAAAGAGAAGGAGGATTTTCAATATGCCTCTGCAGGCATAATTGGAGTTGAAACAAGAATGCCATTAATGCTTGCACTGGTTGAAAAGAAAATAACCACATTCGAAAATTTTTACAGAACATGCATTTACAATCCTGCTAAATTGTTCAATTTAAAGAAAGGAATAATCAAAAAGGGATATTTTGCGGATTTCATGACTGTTGATTTTACAAAAATGAAAAGGCTCAATGAGAATAGACTTCATTCTAAGAACCCAGTATCTCCATTCAATGATTTTGATGTCCTGTTCCCTGATGATGTGATTATCAGGGGCAATCGCATAATTGAAGGAGGAGAGCTAATAAATGATCAGCTGGGAAAATATGTAAATGATTTAAGATAAGTTATAGTAAGTGATAATGTTCAAAAATATCACCTATTTCATTTCCGTAGGGATATTCCGAAACATACTCACTCAGATTTCTTATACTGCTGGAGGCATTTGAGGGTGAAGCCCTGTGGACATTCAATTCAAACATGCTTAAATCATTGTCAGAATCCCCAATAACAAGTATATTGGAGTTGTCAATGTCATATAATTTTTTTAAATATTCAACTGCAAATGCTTTATTCTGGCCCCTGTTCATAATATGCCAAGCAAATTTGCTGTCAACTATGTAAAGGCCTTTTTCAACTGCCTTTTTAGACACTGCTTCCCGATCTTCTTCATCCATTGTAAATGCTACAGAAGTTTCACGCCATTGATTTGTAAACATTTCCCTGGCACTTGTTGTCCTTGAAATTTCATTTAAAAATTGCTTAGGCAAATTTTTGGAAAAGAAATGTGTTATTTCAGAATTATTCAGCATTATGCCTCCATTTTCACCAAAAACAGGGCCGTTTATACCAATATAAGTTTTTAAACCAAACATTACCGGAATGACATTTCCACTAACTAGTGATACCAAAATATCGTTGGAGATGACTTTTCTTATATTTTCAATTGCATTCAGCGATATTTTTCTGGCTTTATCTGTCAATGTACCGTCAACATCAAGAACTATGAGTTTAATCATTTTTAGTAATATTTATAAAATTTATAAACATTTATAGTCGATGAAGGATCAGAACCTCATAAATATTGCAAATGAAAGAATAACCCGCCTTTTCAAAGAGGCACAAAATGCGATGAATGAAGAATTTTCCAGAAGATATATTGCTGTCATGGAAAACTTATCGAAAAGAATGAATGTGACTCTGCCTCAGAATATTAAAAAATCATACTGTAAAAAATGCAAGAATCTGTATAAACGTCCAGATTTTAGAATTAAAAATAGGCTGATAATAATTAAATGTGAGAATTGCGGGAATGTAAGAAGGATTCCCATCAATCAACAGTTTCAAGCTCAAAATAAATTTTAAATCCTTGTAACGTTGCCTGTATTTTGTCAGCAAACCATATAGCATCCTCTGCTGTTGCTGAATCTGGCCAGTTGTATACCATATCCTGTTCCCCCTTTATCAGAGAAAAACCGAGGGACCTTAATCTATCAACTATTTCACTGGGCTTGGTTCCCTCGCTATTGAATATCACTTTAAGGAAAGTCTTCATAGTACGTAAATATGGCATCGTATATATTATTTTTCCGTCTTTTTAATTTTTGAAGGCCACCAGTTATATTTGTCTAGCAGTAACATGATTATTGGAACAAAGAACATCCAGCTTACAAAAGTATCTATCAGTGCTCCAAGAGCCAAGCCAACGCCTATTTCCTGCAATATCGGGATACCGCTGAAGTACAGTGCACCAAATGTTGCAAACAGTAAAGTACCCAAAGTTATTATGACACCGCCATTTTCCACTATGGCATTGCCTATTGCATCATCGTTTGATTGCCCATTCATTACATTTTCCTTTACCCGCGAAACCATGAAGATATCATAGTCCAGCCCTACGGCAAGCATGGTAATAAATACAAACAGTGGAAGGAATATAATCAATGGTAAATGCAGTATATAATAGAATATTATGTATGTCAGTGAAAGAGCCATGATAACCGCCGCCATAACCATAAGTATCAGCCTCACAGGAGTAAATGCAGATGATAATTGTATCAGAAGTATTGCAAATACGGCGAACCCAAGTATTGGAACCATTTTTTCAAATGAGGATAATGTGAAGGAATATGCGTTATTCAGATACGAAGTTAAACCACCAACATATGCTTTATAATCTCCACCACTGGATGAAACAATGGAACTTAGATTATTTACGTAATGTGCCGATTTTGAGCTCCATGCGATATTGGATAGATATATAACAATCTCGGCATAATGGGAATTATTTCCTATATATGAGTTTGTTTTATGGCCATAGTCACTCATATATAATGATCTGACATTCAATTGACCGGTGGAATTCAATGATACCGGCTTGCCAAATGGGTATCCGATGCCATAAACCTGTGCAACATAGCTGGAATTTTTAATTCTATTTTCCATTGCCAATAGATGATTGTACTCAGTTTTATTATATGTAATATTTTTACCACTGTGGGTTATCAATGGCGATGTGAAATTTACCATAACATATGCGGGATCAAACAGATCATAATGGAAGGATGAATTTACTACAGTTAATGACTGCATTCCGCTGCTAGCGGGAAGCAATGAAAAAACATCCATGTTTGTTGGTGTTTCTGCATATAGATACATTGTGCTTACGGTAACAACAGCGAATATCACAAATATTTTCTTTCTATTTTTTAATGTGAATTTGGAAACTTTCTCCATGCTCCTTTCAAACGGTAATTTTTGATTTTCCCTTATTTTTGATGGATAAAATATTTTATCATTCAGAATGCTTATTAGTGATATCAAGAGTGTATTTGCAATTATAATTGTTATAACCGCAGCAATTGCGTTTGAAAAGCCTGCATCACTGAATAACGGTATATTTGATAGCCATAAAACTATGTATGATATAGCAACAGCAAGGCCTGATGTGAATACAGCATGACCTGCCCACTTGGCTGCATTTGAAACTGGTTCCTTGCTTCTATTTCGCCTCTCTGTTCTGTATCTTGATAATATATACACAGAATAATCTGATGCTATGCCTAGAATAAGTATAAACAATAGTGTGGGTGTGATATATGAAATTTTCGTGCCAAGTACATATTTATACAATATGCCTATTATTCCACCAGATATTACAGAAGAGAACACAAACATCAAGAATGGTACAAATGCAGTTACAGGCGATCTGAAGTATATTCCAACAATAGCTATAGAAATAATTATTCCTATGGCAAGTGCCATGATCATACCGTGGGAAATTTCACCTGATAGCTGACTGCTGGAAACGGTAGAACCCGCAAGATAATAATTACTGTTTGGTATCTTCTTTGAATATGAACTTTCTATGCTTTCTATGTGTGTCTGTTCTGCCGAGGTCAATTTACCTGAGTATTTAAATATCAATATTGTTGTATCATTTTTGGTGTTTATCAATGATGAGGAAGCATATTCTGATGGCAAAACAGGATATCTATTATATGAATTATTTTTAATTGTAGAGGGTACAAGGGATGAAACTGTTGTGTTGTTCAGTTTATATAAATAACTCCTGTACGTTGAATTATTTATTTTTAAATATGGATTTCCCTGTGTCATATGCTGACTCCCATTGTATGTTTCATTCACCGTTAATCCTAATAAATGAGTATTAAGAGTTGCGGGAGATTTTGCAATATTCATTGCTGATTGTATAAAATCCGTTGTATTTACTGGAGATGAAGTATTTGAAATGCCATAGGTTCCCAAAATTTTTTCAAATAACGGACCAAGAGTTGTATTTGATTGAATTTTTTGTTCTATTTTGGATGCGTTATATTTCCCATGTGAGCCCAAATATAAACCAACAATATATTTGTTTAAACCATAGGTACCGCTTTCAAGACCCTTAATATTCCCGGAAAACCCTGTTAGGGTTGAATTTTCGACAGTATATATACTTGTAACACTTTTATATCCAATATTTGTACTGTTGAGATAATTTATTATAGATCCCTGAAAGTCCATTAATTTATCATTCACGGTCTTATTGTCTATATTTGTATTATTTGCGACAATTATAATTTGGTTACCTGAGGTTGAAGTTCCAAATTCATTTGTAAGAATTTTATTTGCTTCATAGGATGATGAATGCTTTGTGACAAGTGAATTTGTAACATTATAGGATGTATCTGTAAACAATAATGTTGCAAATGGAATCATTATTAAAAACAAAATTATCCAGAAAGCGAGTATTATTTTTCTGTTTTTTTGGGAGAATTGCCCTATTTTCTTAAATGAGGATTCAAACATTAAAGATACAATTGCACATATCTATATATACTTTAATAATAAATATTTCTTTTCAGGAATCTTTTTACGTGCACCATTTAATAATATTTATATTTAAAATTAGAATTGATACATATGCAATATACGAAAATTGATATCAATTCATATTTATATAAATTATTACAGCAGATACCGGAAGGTTATGTAACAACCTATGGAATACTGGCAGAAGCTCTCGGAGATAAAAGGGTAGCAAGATCTGTTGGCTACATGCTTTCCATAAATGATAAACCAGATGTATTTCCCTGCTATAAGGTAGTGTATTCAGATGGAAGATCTGGCAAGTATGCTCTGGGCAGTGAGGAGAAAATAAGAAGACTTACAGGTGACGGAATAGGGATAAATAACGGCAAAATAGAGAATTTCGAAAATAAGGTGTTTAAGGATTTTAAAACTGATTATCCATTAAGAGAATTGCAGAAAGAACAGATTAAAATAGCTTCAATGGCAGATTTTAATGAACATCCAGTACCTGAAAAAATTGCAGCTATAGATGTTTCATATTGTAATGATTATGGTTATGCATCAATGGTATTTTCAGGCTCTGATGATGTACGAGGTTATGTTGCAAAGGTCAAATTTCCCTATATGAGCTCCTATCTTGCGTATCGTGAGTTACCATTTATTGAAAAAATTGCACAAGATTTTGATGGTCTGATATTAATTGATGCAAATGGATTGCTTCATCCAAGAGAAGCGGGATTAGCAACGTTTGCTGGCGTAATAATGAATAAGCATACAATAGGTGTTGCAAAATCTCTTTTGTTTGGAAATATCAGAAATAGTTATATTTATTATAACAATAAACCATTGGGATATGAAATAAACAAGAGAACCATTGTGAGTCCTGGAAACTTTATGAGCCTCCAACAATCAATAAATATCATTAAAAATATTGGGAACAATAAATATCCAAAATTATTGAAGAGGGCTCATGATGAAACCGTTAAATTGAGGAATGCGGAGATTGCCGAGATAGGTCAAAGGTGATGGATTCAGGGTCCATTTTCGCAGGAATTCGGGGGTTCAAATCCCCCTCTCCGCACTTTGAAAGTGTATTTATTTCATACAGTAAAATATACCTTTATATTTGCTTTTAAAGTGCCAAAAATCCATGAGGAATATATTTATTGCTGCATTTAGATCCCGATCAATAGAGATATTGCATGATCCACAGTTGAATACCCTTTCTTTCATAGGCATCTTCTGCCTGTGATTGCATTTATATAACTATAATAATGCAAAGAATTATTTTTATTTTCCCAAAAAATCAACTATTTTAAAATAAATTAACTGAAGTGGTTTTTATTCAAGAAATAGAAAATGTCAACGTTAATGCAACCGATAATGTTATATATTGTCTTTGGTTTATTGTATTTGGGATAAAATGAGTGGTGAAAGATATTATTACTATATAAAACTCATAAATTCACCTACCGAAAACGATATTGGTTACTACATGGACATATCCCAGCAACTTGAAAATGACAATATGCTGAATGAAGATGAGAGATACGATCTGGAGATGCTAATAGACAACTATATAACTACAAGAAAAAAGATGCATGTAAAGGTGATAAATGCAGTTACGGGAATAGAAGAGGAACCACCAAAGACCATTTATGATGACTTTGGGGGAAATGCCGTTTTTCTGGGGATGGAGAGCAGATTTGGTGTTGAATGGAAGGTATATGAGCCAAAAAATGATTTTAATCTTCTATTTAAAAAATGGTATTATAATGAATATATTTCCAGAAAGTTGAACATTACACTTAAACAGGCAGTTCCCGGAAAAATAAGCAATTATTTTGACATACCACCATGGATATTTGGCACGGACTCATACAAGGGAGTACAGTATGTGCCCCTGAAGTCCATACTGGAAACTGCTGTTGCAATGGAACTCATACCCAATAAATACTATTTAACCACAAAAGGGATCCCAAAAGCATTCATAGATCATCTAAAAGAAGATGATATGTGGATATAATTTCAATTTATTAACGTAATACCTTTATATATAACTCTGAGCTTTTAAGGGATGCTAATTAAATTTTTAAATCAATTATAACCTTTTACACTAAAATTTCCATTATTTCACGATTAAAAAATATCAATAAAAATTGCTGATTTGAATATTTACATTGATGCTGAGGGTCGGATTTGAACCGGCGAACCCCTTTGGGAACAGATTTTGAGTCTGTCACCTTTAACCTGACTCGGTAACCTCAGCTCATTAGGATAATCACATCATATATTATAAATTTTATAAATATGAGAAATATATACATATATGGAAATGTCCATTGAAATAGATGAGGAACGATGCGTGGACCTGTATAATTCGCTTTTACCGGATAATGATGAAAATATATTCATGAAGTGTTCGGATAGTAAGATTGAAATAAAAATTAAAAATTTAAAACTAACGTCCATATATAACATTACTGAAGATATATTAAGAAACTATGATGTGTTTTCAAAAATAAAAAATTTATAAATTTATTCTTCTATTGTAAGATTCAATTTCTCTGTTAATTCCTTATATCTGTTTCTGATTGTAACCTCTGTTACACCAGCAACCTCAGCTATTGCTCTCTGCGTTCTCCTTTCACCTGTTATCAATGATGCAATATATATTGCAGCTGCCGCGACTCCTGTAGGCCCTTTTCCAGATGTTAGATCGTTATCAACAGCCATTTTAAGGATCTCTTCAGCTCTCTTTCTGGCCTCCATCGATAATCTCAATTTGGAACAGAATCTATTTACATAATCATCAGGTTTTGATGGTAATATATTCAATTTAAGATATCTTGCCATTATACGATATGTTCTTCCTATTTCCTTCTTTTTTACCCTTGTTACAGATGCAATTTCATCCAGAGTTCTTGGAACATTTGTTATTCTGCATGCTGCATAAATTGAACCGGCAACAACACCCTCAATTGACCTTCCTCTTATCATATTCTGTTTAACTGCCTTTCTGTAAATAACCGCTGCTGTTTCACGAACATCGTTTGGAATGCTCAAATTTGATGCCATTCTTTCAAGTTCCTGCAATGCTTGTGAAAGATTTCTCTCAGCAGCATTGGAAACTTTTATTCTCTTCTGCCATTTCCTCAAACGATAAAGCTGTGCCCTATTCCTTGTGGGAATGGATTTTCCATATGAATCTTTATTTTTCCAGGATATATCTGTTGATAAACCCTTGTCGTGAATTGTGTATGTCATTGGAGAACCAGTTCTTGCCCTGCTCTCGCTCTGTTCCGAATCGAATGCTCTCCATTCTGGACCCTCGTCAATATAACTATCGTCTATAACCAGACCACAGTTAGAACACACAAGTTCACCCCGCTCATAATCTCTAACAAGCTGTGAAGAACCACATTCCGGGCATTTATCTATTTCATAAATATTTTTTTTCTTTTCTTTTTCATCAACCATTTTTCTCACCTTAACATCTCACATATATTTTATCTGTATTTTCATTCTTACTCCCCATATATGCAAGGGCATAAGGATGTGATACGGGACCAAGCACTCGAGTTATCTTGCCTATCGGTTTATCGTATTCATCAAATATTTTTTGATTGATTGCTGCGCACTCATTTATCCGTATCAGTATTTCATTGTTCTTTATATGAACTATATTACATTTATATTTCATATACATCCTACTATATGCAAAATCTATATATAAAACTTTCGTAATATTATTAAAAATAAAAATTTTCATATTAAAATATTCGTGTATAAAACTGTGTAATTGAACGCTATACTTAATTTGTAATTTATTTAGTGAAAAATTAATATGAATAATTTACATCGATAAATATAAAAAACTTTTAATATTTAAAAAGTAATGTCTATATAAATTTTGGGTGGTTTAATGGAGACTGATGATGTTAAAAATTGTCCCGAATGTGGTTCTAATCATTTGGTTAAAGATTATGAAAGAGGTGAGTTAATTTGCAATGAATGCGGCATGGTTTTGGAAGATTCGCTTATTGATCTAGGACCAGAATGGCGTTCTTTTGATAGTGATCAGAACGAAAAAAGATCGCGCACTGGATCACCAATGAGTTACTTAAGCCATGATAAGGGCCTGGCAACTGAAATTTCATGGTCAAATAAAGATTATTATGGAAAGAAGATACCGCATAGAAATAGGGCCCAGATATACCGAGTAAGAAAATGGCATCAGAGAATAAGGGTTAGCAATGCCGCAGAAAGAAACCTATCAATGGCATTGCAGCTATTGAATGAGGATGGAACCAAACTTGGCATCCCAAAGGATATAAAGGAAACCGCTGCATTAATATATAGGAAGGCAGTTGATAAAAATCTCATTAGAGGGAGGAGCATTGAAAGCATTGTGTGTGCCTCAATTTATGCATCGTGCAGAATGATTGATCTTCCACGGACACTTGATGAAATTTCAAAGGTCTCATTTGTAAATAAAAAGAAAATAGGTAAGGCCTATAGACACCTTGCAAAGGAACTGGCACTGAATATTAAACCCACAACACCCTATTCATATGTATCTCAATTCTGCAATAAGCTGGATCTGGATAAGCAAGTGATAATTGACAGTGAAAATATCATAAGGATGGCTGCTGAGATGGGAATATCAACTGGAAAAGGGCCAACAGGAATTGCTGCAGCTTCTATTTATATTTCTGCAATTAAAAATGGAAAACCAAGAACACAAAAAGATGTGGCTCGAATATCTGGCGTTACCGAGGTAACTATAAGAAATCGCTATAAGGAAATAGGCAAAGCAATGGGTTTTGAGGAAGAATAATCTACCCATGATGGAATTTTTAAACGCGGAGTGATTTGAAATATACAATGCTATATTTTTACTATAATTTGCTGGTATTTTCTGGAGTTGTTGAATTATTTGGTTATTATATAGAACTTCCCTTAATGGAAATTGTAATAAATGCAGTATGGGCTATAATATTATTATCTGGTCTAGTGGCATTTTCTCTTACAATTATATTCCTTTTTATAATCTCAACAGTTTCTATTATGTAAAAATTGTTATTTTTCAATTCAATTACATTTTTCTCAGCCTGATTAAAATTTGGAGAATATGTAATTAAAAACCCGCCATTTTTAATATTTTTTTTAATATTGCCTATTGCATTCCATGGGTCTGGCATATCGAGGATTGCTGTGTCAAATGCTCCACTCAATTTGCATGTTTTTATATCAGAGTTAATTATTTCCCACTTTTCAATATCCATGAATTTTGACACATTTTTTCTTGCGTTTTCAATGAATTCACCGTTGATATCAACGGTAGTCAAATGGCCAGAAGAACCAATGAAATTCAATATGGAATAGCTAAGGTTACCTATTCCGATGCCGGATTCCAGTATATTTTTACCGGGCAATATTGCTCCAGAATATATTATATATGCAATGTCGGAAGGAATTATGGTCTGTGTCATCCGCCCAGAGACCTCATTAAAAAAAAATGGATCGGGCCTAAGAATTATGAATGTTTTTCCATCAAGTTTTATAGTATCTCCTGGTTCAAAAATATTATTTACAGGTAATTTAAATGACTTGTTTTTAACTTGAGCTGTATTTGTTTTTTCATCAAATAATCCCGAGTAATTTTCCGATTTTATTATATACACTGTAGCTGATTCATATAGGACATATTTATTTTTTGCATCTATCTATAAAATTCTTAAATATCTCTGTACCAAACTGTGTATTATTAACTTCTGGATGAAATTGTACTCCAAAAATATCCCTATCTTTATGATAAAAAGCCTGAATATGGCACGTATTAGATGAAGCACATACAACATAATCATCTGATATGTTCTTTATCTCATCATTATGATTTTCCCATGCATATATTCTATCGGGAAGATTGTAGAATATTGATTTATTTTCGCTGAACAGTACCTCCTTCTTACCATATTCGGGATGTATGGCCCTTCCAACTGATCCTCCTGAGTTCAGTGCAATAAACTGGGCACCAACACATATTCCAAAAACTGGATAGTCGTGCATTTCAATATAATCTCTTATATTGCCAAGTTTATCCAGTTCAGTATCAATACTAGCTGGCCCCCCCGACAGAACTATGCCATCAAGATTGTCAAGCTTTGAACTATCCACAGTATTGGGTAAAATTTCAGAATCTATATCAAATGATTTTAGGACACGCCATTCTCTGTGCGTCCACTGTCCACCATTATCTATAACATCTATTTTCACAATTCAAAATTATAAAGGAGTATTTAAACAAATCATTCCTTTAATTGCCAAATGTGTGTGGATAAATTTTAAACATAAATGTAGTTGTTATTAAACTATGGCTTTTCAGGGCTTTTTTGAACGTTTACATCAATGTATTTTATCGCTCTCCATGGAAAACTTTTTTTTATTGCTGAAATTTAAAATTCGTATATGCCTGTAAAAAATAAATTGCCATTTTCATTAACTTTTATAACTATAACCTTGATATTATGGTATTTTCCATCCCCCATATAAACATTTACGGCATAATTATTCAAAAGAGCATATGCCAGGGTTCTTTTGATATCTGAAACTGAAATATCACTTAAAGGGTTTGATTCAATTAGGTGCCCATCCTTAAATGATGTTAATGCGAGTATCATTATAATCTCTCTGCATATTTTTACTTTTTCCCATTATTTTTATCCATACTGATGATAGATTTTTGATAATTATACAGCATAAGAATTTCAATAATTAAAAGAAAAAAAATCACGGATAAAATGGTAAGAATATATGTAATAATTAAATTAGTAATAAATAAGGAAGACAACAACCTTAGACCAAGGACAATAATGCTGAAAATCAAGATTATTTTTCTATTTTTCCATGTGAACCTATTGTAATCCTTGGCATTTAATACAGTCATTTTTCAATTATCATATATTGATATTTTAACTTATTTTAAATGTAAAAATTCACTCTTACGGCATCATAAAAATATTTTGTTTAACTCTATACTGTAATTCAGTAATTTATTAAAAAAACTTAAATTTGTAAATAATATTCCAAAGAACATTAAGGGATGATATTTTATGAATAACCAGTTAACTAAAAAACTTGAGTTTCCAAAAATTATGCTGCCTTCATTTTTATCGTTTTATTTAAATTCATCCATCAGATATTTCATTCCAGCAATTCTTCCAATTATCATTGTAAATCTGAACATTAGTGTTTTCTATGGATCGCTACTGATTACATCGTACTGGCTTGGCTATACCTTTTTTCAAATACCTGCTGGTATAATATCCGATAAAATAGGACTTGCAATAACAGCAAAAATATCTTTTTTAGGCATTTTTCTGCTATTCATTTTTTTATTTCTAATGATAAATTCATATACAGCATTAATTTTCATTCAATTTTTACTTGGTATGTCATCGGCTGCAGTGTATGTTTCAGATGCCTCTCTTGTACAGGCATGGGTGCCTAGAAAAAAAAGGTCAATGTCAATAGGAACATACCAGACGGCGTATTTTATAGGTGCGTCTATAGGGGAATTTATCACATTAAAGCTTATCAATATTAGTTTTGATTTGCCATTTTACTTTATTATAATTTTATTGTTTGGCATTGCATTAATTAATTTTATATTTTTAAAGGAACCTCTGCATAGAAAGAAGCAGGTTAAAAATAAAATTTCTAGAGATATAGCCTATGTGGCATTGATCCGTTTTTCCGCAGGGTTTTCATATCTTGGGTTCCTGTCTTTATATTCAACATTCATTGTGTTTTCCCACCTTGTTTTGACTCGCGATCTGTTTTTATATATGTGGATACCTGCCGCTGGAGGAATAATAACATCACCACTGGGCGGAATAATATCAAAAAAATATATAAGAGCCAAAGCCAAATTTGCTGTTTCTACTACTTTGATTCTGGCAATATTTATTATGTTTATTGGGTTCATACATGGGTACATACTTCTATTTTTAACATTCTTTACGGGATTTTTTTACGGCCTGTATGCTGGGCCGTCAATGGGGATGGCATCAGATGTTAGTGGTGGTGACAAGAATATTGGTTCTTCCAGTGGGATAATAAACTTCAGTTCACAGGTTGGTGGAAGTATATCTCCCGTATTGATTGGATATATTTTTACAGTTTACCACGTGTTCTTTATACCATTCATAATTCTTGGCCTTGTTTCAATTATAGCCCTGATTCCCGTAATTATAAAAATAAAAAAATCAGCAATAGGCGACCCGCCTGAAGCTTAAAGTATTATTTTTATTTGAATTTTACTGGAAATATCCTACTTTCTGGTATTTACTTATAAAATTTAATATATTCTTGAATAATTTATAAATAAAAGAACTTTAAATTAACTGCTTAGCGATTTGACTGCCATTTCACAAAAAATCTTGCAAGAAGACCGTACACGACTACTTCAGCAATAAATATATAAACCATATTCATTTGAAATGGAGCCAGATTGAATATGCCCTGGGCCAGTACTGCAGCTGGTGTTGTTGGAGATAAGGATATTATATACAGAAATGCGTTTGGAACGTAATAATATGGATAAAATGTTGGTGGCAAAATGCTTGTGATTATTGTAAGTATGGCTGTTATTCCCCATATATTTCTCAAATGATTTATTGAACCTGAAATTATAAACGATATTGATGTTGTGGTAATAATCAAAAATACCATAATAAGAATCATGCCAAGAACATTATAAAGCGTAAATAGGTGGTATATAGTTCCCATATAGGTATATAAAACTATTCCAGGAATGGCAAAAACAAGATAGCTCAGTGTGAGTGCAATCATATAATCCGATGCCCGGATATCAGTGGCAACATACAGTTCCTGCATTCTCAATTGCAATCGAAAAAATGCTGCATCACCGGCACCTGACAGACCTATGGAACCAATAAATGCAATCAGCCCTCCCACAATGGCAAATTTTACCAGAAGTCCGTGGCTTAAAACATAAACAAGGAATAGCAACGTCAGTGGCGTGGCCAGAGATGCGATTAAATATGATGGCCCCCTGATAATTGTTTTTAACCCGTAATACCATGCCATAGCACCTATAAACCTAATATTCAATATCCACACCTCTCATGATAAAAAGATCCTCTATTGTGATTCTTTTAATAACATTATATTCACTATTATATTTGCCAATTTCATCTGAATTTATATATTTTATGTATATATTTCCAATATTGTATGAATTATCCAGCTTTGAATATGATTCCACTCTTATTTTATTTCTGTATGGATATAACAGTTTATCATACGTTCCAGAGTTTATGATTGACCCATCGTTTATCATATATATTTTCTGTGACAGCTCCCTTGCCTCTTCCATATAATGTGTGGTCAGAATTACATTTCCATTGAGCATTTTTATTGCACTCCATGTTTCCATTCTTGATATGGGATCAAGTCCTGTTGTGGGCTCATCAAGAAAAATATTTTCTGCATTTGATGCGAGAGCCATTGCCACGAACATCTTTCTTTTCATTCCACCGGATAATTCATCAGTAGGTTTGTTACGATCATCATACAGATTAACAATTTTCAGAGCGTTTAATGCTTCATCCTTTGCAGATTTAAACGAAAAACCCCTTGCCGTCAGATACATAAATACCTGTTCATATGATGTTAATATTCCTATTGGCGATGATTCCTGTGGTATGCTTACTATTTTTTTTCTAACCTTCTCCACATCTCGAATTATGCTTAAATTATCAATAAAGGCATCTCCACTGCTTGGTTTTAGCTGTGTTGACAGTATCCTCAAAAGAGTTGTTTTTCCAGCGCCATTTTTTCCAATAATTGTGGATATACCTGAATCTATTCTGCAATTGATGTTGTTAACAGCGACCTTATTTTTACCATAAATTTTTGAAATTCCCCTGATGTCAATCATAAATTCACCATCCGATGGATTGCACTTTATTTTTTATTATAATATATGTGTTTATACACGAATACGTATAAAGAATAAAAAGTGCGATGGTAAATATTACGATAGAATATTTAAAAATATATATTTGTGTATGAATACTGGTTATGATCTGGACATAGTTATACCTCCTATTAAATAACACAATTAATATATTGCTCCTTTTAACTATATGCAAATTATTAATGGGTATAATCAAAATTTCTACACACTTAATAAAAATTATTAACCAATAAAGAATATATCTAATTAACATGCATTATGCTATACTTATAAGACATGGGGAAAGTTATACAAATAGATCGGGTATTCTATCACGTGAATTGAATAAATATGGCTTGACTGACACGGGAAAGGAAATGGTAAGATTTGCTGGAGAACAATTGAAGGGTTTAAAATTTGAAGGCATAATAACCAGCCCTATTTTAAGAACTATTCAAACTTCAGACATTTTATCTGAATATACTAAAACTAAAGTTACCATAGATAATCGTGCAATAGAATCGGATTTTGGTGAGTATAACGGCAAGAAAATAATTGAAATACCGGATAAAAACAGAGAAGAGCTTGGAATGGAATCGTTTGAATCTCAGATGGACAGAATGATAGATCTAATCAATTCCTATAATGGAAATTACATAATTGTGAGCCATGCATTTCCAATTAGATGTGCACTTTCCTATTATCTTGGGTTGAATGAGGAGGAAAGTTTCGGAATAAACATAAGATATACTTCAATGAGCGTTATAGATGTAAAACAAAAAACTCTCATGTCAATTGGTTCGCTTTTGCTTGGCAACAGAATAAAAAAATTATTTTCGCATTAAACAGGTTTCACAGGCTTGCCGTGTGGGCATTTATCGGGGTTGCCTATCTGTTTTAAAATTTTTTCAACGGATAATTCATCCATTAAATAATCTATCTTCTCCATCTGAGAGCATGCAATATCTCTGTTTACCCCACTTTTGGTAAGAAGTATTTCCATAGTTCTATGTGCCGTTATGATTTCACTGTATACTCGATTGCCATATTGTGTCGGCATTATCATCCCCTTTTCCTTTGTAATGATTTTTTTTGAAAGAAGCCTGTTTAAGAGTTCATATGCTGTAGAAGGCTTAACCTTCATTAAACTGGCTATATCTGATAACCTCAAAGGAAATCCACTGGAATTTTCGTGTATGACTACAATACAATCTCTTTCCTTTTTTGTTACATCCATAATATTAGTATTATACTAAAATATTTAAAGTATTTGATTTTCAATATTGAGTTTGTGTGATATAATATCATTAATAAGCATATATAAATTTAAATTTATTACTGTGAGTAATCAAAATATAACAGGATAATAAAAATAAAATGTAGTAGAATGTTTAATTCAAAGTTTAAATATTTTTTTTCAATAGAGGTATATATGGTAGTTAATATAATACCAGAAGATCTTGAAGAAATGATTGAACGGGAGAATAAACCCGTCATTATAGATGTTCGGGAAACTTTTGAATACGAAAATGGTCATATTAAGGGTTCTATTCCAATTCCCATGTACGAAATATTTAACAATACGGAAAAATTAAAGGAATTTAAAAATAAAGATATAGTACTTGTATGTGCCTCTGGTCACAGAAGCTATTATACGGCAAAATTTCTGGAGGAAAAGGGATTTAAAAATCTATACAATCTATACAATGGTATGAACGGATGGGAACTGGCAAACAACAAAATTGAATCTTAATCACCGGTAACTTTACTGTAAATTTTCATCTTTACTGTGCTTTTTTGAGACCCTATTTGAATGAGCTATAATAATAAATACGGAAATAACAATAATGGACAGTGAAAGAAATTGGAGTTTATATACTGCAGTAAACCTGATCAGAACAAAAAAAAGATATCCGGAAACAATCCCAATCAATAATGAATAGGAACCTGTTATTGAGTCCTTATTGCTATATGAAGCCAGGTATAACCATATGATCATTGAAATAAGAGATATCATAAATCCAATAAGTAAATAATAACTCATGGCAAGTTTAATTGTTTGCAGTGGAAGAAAAGTTTCATATCCCTTTGTAAAGAGTGATAATAGGGATAGAAATTCATGAGCAGAGATAAGGGCAACAGCCTTAAAATATGTTATATTATAAAGTGATTCAGCTGAAACGAAAGCAAGCTGGTATAAAAATGTCCCTGTTGATACAGTATAATATGAAATCAGTGCCTTAAATGATTTTGAAGTAATGCCTTCTATCAATGAAATTATGCCAAATGTCATGGTCAGTGTCAACATCATTTTAATATTGAATGGAAAATCCGGAATAAAATAAAGGTATTTTATTACAAATTTATTCAAATAAAAGGCGGATTTCAATATTATAATAAGAACAATAAAAAGTAATGATAGTACAACAAAATATTTGTAATAATTGCTTATTTTATACAGGATGTAAAAAAACATAATAAAGGATATTAAATACACGTACATATCATTTTTAAAAACCCCGGAAATGCTGAACAGTATCATGAAATCTGGAATGAATATAAAAATTCCGGTAAAATATAGTATATACTTGTTCATCATTACGCCCCCATATTTATGCTCCTATCGTAATTATACTCAATAATTATTTTGCGTGCTATTTCATCCTTATTTATATATTTACATTTTAAACCATAACTTCTCAAAAACTTAATTTGAGTATTAAGTCTTCTTAACTCATTGAGCTTAAAACTTTTGAATAGCAGATCATCAAATGAATTGTCTGGGCTGTACTCATAAAATGTTTCTTTATTGATCAAAAATACAGTTGTATTATATGTTTTAACTGGTTCCTTTACACTCACATCATCAGCCGTGATTATAAAAATAATATATTTTTTTCTCACTTTTTTATTGAGCTCGGATATGGCTTGCTTAATGTCAAAAAATCCTGCAGGAAGTATTCCCGCTATAATTTGTTCAAGTTTTTTTATGCTATTCCCATTTTTATCTGGCTTTATAAAATAGTTGATTTCACTAGAAAAAATAAAAAATCCCACGTTATCTCTATTCTTTAATATATAGTATGATGAGTTAATTATTTCAGTTATGGTCTTATCAAATATTCTATCTCTGGAACCATTATTCATTGAAGCACTATAATCGATCAGAAAAATCATAGTTATTTCTCTTTCTTCCTCCATTTCCTTTACCATAATATTATTATTTTCTTCATCATATCTATTCCATATAATGTATCTTGGATCATCATCTTCATTATATGGCCTGATATCATATAGATTGTATCCCTGACCCACATTTCTAGAATAATGAGTTCCAAACGTGTATAAAAAATTGCTTATCATTTCCGTTCTATTTCCCTTTATATTATCATGTGATGGGCCTATTTTAATGTCCATTCCTATCCTGAAATTTTTTTCAATGTATGCTAGTTTAAAGGTATCGTATAGATTCACCTTTACATCGCCTAGTGAGTGCTTTCCAATATATTTTGGAGTAACGGTATAATTAATTTCCTTCTTTCCATGGGCAGGAATGTGTATCAATCCACTGTGTTCTTTTGAAATATCTAGTGTATCCAGAACTTCATCAAAAAAATAAACAGATATCGAATATTTGTTTCTGTTATTAAATCTCAGCTTTATTTGAAAAGGCCTGTTTTTTCTGAACGTTTTGGTATCTATTTCCCTGTCTATATTTAAATTATCCAGTAGAAGCGATCCGCTATAATTAAACACAATAATATCAGCTGAAATTATAAAAAATAACAGTATCATCAATGCTATGTAATAGTCATACCCAAGCAGAATCGACTCAAGTATTCCATATGAAATAATAGAAAGGACCACATAACCAGTTTTTTTAATCATTTTGGGACATCCACCGATGAAACTATATTATCAATTACACGGTAAAGAATTTTCTGATAGTCATTTTCGTTGTCAATAAATGCTTCGGGTTTTAATATAAGGCGATGGTTGAGCATTTCCCTCGAAAGATATATTACGTCCTCCGGTATAACATAGTTCCTCCCACTGATCATTGCATTGGCCCTTGTAGCCTGCATATATTTTACGGACGTCCTTGGGCTTGCACCAAGATACACTAGATTATTTTCCCTGCTCTTCCTGATAATATTTACAACATATTCAATTATGTCCTTTGAAATGTATATTTTTTTAGCGGATTTCCTCAATTCAGAAATTTCATCTGGTTTCATTATATGGTGATCAAGATATTTATTTTCATATATCGATGAAAGAATTCTTATTTCATCCACATATGAGGGATATGTAAGAAAATATCTAAATAGAAATCTATCCATAAGCGCCTCTGCTAAAGGAAAAGTTCCCTCCTGTTCTATTGGGTTTTGTGTAGCGATAACGAAAAAAGGATCTGGAAGATTACGGCTAACTCCATACACAGATACTTGCTTTTCTTCCATGGATTCAAGCAGAGCGGATTGAACTTTTGGAGGAGTTCTATTTATTTCATCTGCGAGAATTAAATTTGAAAAAATTGGTCCTTCCCTGAATTGCATTTTTTTCTCTTCCAGATTATAAACCATATTTCCAGTTATATCAGATGGCAGCATATCAGGTGTGAATTGTATTCTTTTGAAATTAAGTCCAAGATATTTTGAAAATTCGGAAGCAAGCATTGTTTTGGCAAGGCCTGGAACACCTTCCATAAGTATATGATTGCCCGTGAATAATGAAATAAACATAAATCTAACTATTCTTCTTGACCCAATCACTTTTTTATCTATAGAATCTGCCACGAAATTTAACTGATCTGTTAATGTAAGTTCTGTTTCCATTCTTTAAACACCTCATCATCTATTATATTCATCTTCATGTCCCTTAACTGATCATATATCTCAAGTATTTTTTTAAGATGTATCTCATTTAATTCACTGTAATGTTTTCTGAATATTTTTGGCCCATTGTTATACTTTATTTCATATTTTCTGTACAGATTTAGAAGCCTGACAAATTCCTTAACTGTTGCATTGATGTTGCTTGCCTCACGTTTCATTTTAAAAAGATATTCCGAATATTTTTTTGATGTTAGCATACTATATTCCCTTGTGAATTCAGTTTCAGGTATATAAATCTGTTCCTTTTTTATAGCATTTTTTGTGTCTGTATATTTAAATCTTCTTGAATGCAGAGATATTATAATGGTAAGAACAAGCAATATTACAATAGGATAAAAGAAATTTATTGATATTTTATAATCAAAAAGCATGGACGTTATCGAAATATAATACAGGAACATGCTTACTCTCCATTATTATAATAGAGCGCCATTATATCCATATAATTATAAATATCCTTTATTTTGTTCAGGATTATTTCACCCTTCATATTGATAGCGGTTTCCCCATATCTGGAAGGCTCATAATAATCCACAAAAAACTGGGATAATTTGATAATTGCCATGCACCGATTAATCTGATTATTGTTTTCAGTATCAGAAACTCCATCTTCTTTTTTGTCCTGATCACTATTTGGTTTAAGTGTGCTATTTTTAATTGAATTTGTTATGAGATTATTATTAACATAAGCTTCCTCCTCGTTCAGCTTTATGCTGCATGAATTAAGTTCCTTTATTATAAAATCTCTGTTAGAACTGTATGATCTGCCTATATTGAAACTCCTAATAAAGTCCTTCTGAAGGTTGTCGTAACCATACATAATGGCTTCCTTTATTTGTTCATTTCCAATATATTTTCTAATCTCCTTAACAACGGGAATATCGTCAACGGTTTTGATTTTAAATACTGTTTTTTCAGTGTTTTTTATTTTATTGTCTCCCTGATTCTTTTTGAAAATCATTAAAATTCCTCCATTTGAGTATACTGAGTATTTACTGAAATAAAATATACAGCTCCGCCCTTGTTTGTTGTATATATGCCACTCTGTGATGTTTTCAGCGTAATGCCTGAACCGGTTACATACAAACTTCCAGGTGTTTGATTCTGACCTGTTACATTATATCCAGTAAATATTGTTTGTCCATTCACATTTACTACCATTATATATCGATTTGCATATACGCTGGAATAAAGATCGATTCTGTAAATATAAATGGAACCATTTGAATTTGAAAACTTAAAGGTGTTTACTGTTGTATTATTGCTTTTTGTGTAAGATGAGGATACTAAATTTAGCGAAGCATTCCCATCTTTAAGGGTAATATTGATATTATATGCAGGGGTTGCATTAGTTAATGAGACATAATCGTATTTTATGAATGTTCCATGGTAATAAATTCCTATTAAGTAGGAACCTGGAGTTTCCTTAAAAATATGGCTACTGTTGTACATCATACCATTATTCACTGTATAATTATATGAAGAATTATGATCAGTAATATTCAGTAAGTATGCACTTATATTTTTATTAAAAGTGGATGCATGCGCAGTTATATTTTCCATGAAATTTTTCTTAACATAATATTTATGGTTGTATGTAAAGGTATAGACTCCTTCTGGCACTGAAAAATTGTAATAGGTACCATTATTATCCTTATAACTACTGGTATTTATCGAAAAAATGCCCCCATTAATTGATAAGCCTGTGCTATTTACCGATGAATTGCCATTATATTTATATGTTTTCAGTGTAAGTGTATGCTTATAGGATGGAATATAGTTTAGGCTCATATTTATTGTTTGATTTTTGTTTATATTATATGTTTTTTCGTTTGCCCTGTAATTCAGGAAATAGGCAGACATAATATAGGAGCCAGAATAGCCAAGAGGCACGTATGATTCTCCTTTTGAATTGGTTTTGTTTGTAAATTTGTAAATGTTTCCATTTACCTTCAGAAACAGTACAAATGTTTTATCCTGTATGGTGGTATTGGTAGTGCCGTTAAAGAATTTCATTAATATTTTATTATTCTGTAATTTTAGCGAAGTGTCATTGCCCAGATAACTCTTTAAAAAGCTGTTGTTTAAATACGGAACGGTTTTTGTAACATTACTACCGGTATATATGCCAATTTGTGAACCAAGTGATGATACGCCTGACATGTGTGCAGTATATCTTGTTGAACTATTCAGGCTTATGTAATTATTTTTAAAGCCCGTGGATGAAAATTTTACACTATAATCACCATGCGGCAACTTTATGCTATAATTGCCATTTACAGTGTATTGATATGTTTTGCCTGATGTAGTATTTTCGATACATACAGTCCCATTCAAATATTTGCCATTATTCTTATTGATCAACGTTCCATTTAAATATATACTTTTATTTGTGTTAACGTGGTTATGTACCACGTGTTTATGTATAACCTGAGTATCAGTGGGATACATCATTGAAAGGGTTGGAAAAATTATAACAATAGCTACTGCCGCTGCAGCAATAATAATCAAAACTTTACGTTCCATTTGCTTTATATAATGATGGTTGACTTATAAATTTTTTGTTATATAAATGTTAAATATCATAATAGCATATAAAAACAATGAAATTCCTTTCATTCTTTGGACATTTAAATATAGATGTAAAATTATCAGTTTCAAGATTGCCATTGCCCGGTGAAGCTGCAGAGGTAAAATCAATATCAGAGAATTTTGCTGGAACTGCAGGTAATTTTGCCATGGTTCTAAATAGGCTCGGTGTTGATTTTGATCTATATTCCAGTGCTTCAATTGAAACACATAAAGAATTTCTTGAATTTTTACGGCGGAGAAATATATCCACAAATTACGTAAAAACATTTAATGAGGAAAAGGGGCCAATATGCTATCTGACATCCGATGGAAATGAGCAGATTGCCTATATGTATCAGGGTCCAGTTTATTCAAAATGGAAACCTTCAGAATATTTTGAGCATGATTGCTATGAATACATACATTTTGGGACCGGCCCGGCTGAAGAGTATATAAAAATAGGAGAGAAGAATAAAAGTTCAAAGGTTATTTTTGACCCTGGCCAGGAAACATGGTATATGTATAATAAAGAAAAGGCCATGAAATTAATTAAAATATCCAATATGATAATAATAAATGTTAATGAGTTTCAATATTTATTAAATATGATAAATCTCAGTGAGCTTGATTTATTGAATTATGTGCAGTACATTATAGTTACAAGAGGGAGCAATGGCTCAATTGTATATTCTAAAAATGGTAAAGAAGAATTTCCTGCATACAATGCATCTCACATAAACGATACAATAGGTGCAGGTGATTCTTTCCGTGCAGGATTTTATTTTGGACTTTACAATAATTATTCAATTCAGGATTCTGTAAGACTTGGAAATCTTGTTGCATCATATGCCATAAGAAAACCCATAATGGATTTTTCAATTGATAGAGATTTTTTAATTGGCTCACTAGAAAAAATAAAACTATAAAATTAAATCTAGATAACTCATATCAGAAAATACTCTTTTATCCAGTTCAGGATTGTCAATGGGTACATTTCTTTCTATTTTTTCTATTCCCTGAATATTAAGAAGGGCATTGAAATCCTCCTCGTTTTTGTAAATAACGATACCGTATACCGAACTGTATTTAATACCTGATATCTTTATCGCATCTTCTATTTGCTTTGTATAGCTGATATAGATTAAAAATAAATTTTCCTTTAATTTAACCTTTTTATTTTGTTCATAAAATCTATTCATTTTTTTTAAAGCGTTAACTATTTGAACCTCTGAAATTATTTTTTCCGAATCAATAATCTGGAAAAAATCATTTTTCTTTTTTATAAAATCCACTACTTCATTAAAATTAAAATTATTTAATTTAATGTAATTTATTTTATATTGCATTTGGTCTCTTTGGTGTGCTTATTTCCTTTGGATTAAGGATCTTTTTTACCTTTTGCAGAAACTGTTCCTCATCTGGACCTTTTATCAGAGCATTTGTGAGAACATCATCTATTGTGGTAGCAGGTATAATTTCTATCCTGTTTTTATGAGCTTCATCAAGTATAATATCATTAAAGTTAGATGCAGGCACAATTACCTTTGAAAGCCCAGTATCGATAGCAGCTTCCACCTTGGCAGTCACGCCTCCGACAGGAAGTACATCTCCCCTGATACTTAATGATCCAGTCATTGCAACACTTTGGTCAATTGGAATGTCCTCTATTGCGGATATAATGGCTGTTGCTATTGAAACACTGGCGGAATCTCCTTCAACGCCCTCATATGTTCCAATAAACTGTACATGTATATCCATATCTGAAATATTTTTGCCACTTATCTTTTTAACTACAGCGGAAACATTCTGTACAGCCTCCTTTGCAATATCACCAAGTTTGCCTGTTGCAAATACCATACCATTTCCGGGATGCTGTGCCTGAGTGATTTCTGCAACAATTGGCATTACAACACCAGTAAAATCAGACATATCAGTAGAACCCATGACGGCTAGGCCATTGACCTTACCAACTGCCTGCCCACTGCCCGTAAACATCTTGTAAAGTTTTTTAACCTCTATTGCACGGTCTGCAATCTGCTGTTCAACAGGCTTGCTTAGGTCCCTAGCGGCATTCACATCCTGAGATGTAACTATTATTTCCTTATTGCTTACTGCGATATCACCCGCTATTCTTACAAGGCCCCCAAGTTCTCTTAACCTCAGTGTTAATCTGCCCTTACGGCCTGCCCTTTTCTGAGCTTCTTTTATTATCTCTGTTATTGCATCAGCATCAAATGGAGGAATTTTCTTATCCTTTGATATCTCCTGTGCTATGAACTGTACAATTTTCTTGCGGTTATCATCATTGTCATCCATTGTATCATTCATGTACACCTCGTAACCATATCCTCTTATTCTTGATCTTAAGGCGGGATGCATATTCCTTATTGCATCAAGGTTTCCTGCCGCAACTAGAACAAAGTCGCATGGAACTGGTTCTGTCTGAACCATGGCACCAGCACTTCTCTCGCTCTGTCCTGATATTGAAAATTTCTTTTCCTGCATTGCTGTTAATAAAGCCTGCTGATCCTCTGGTCTTAACAGGTTTATTTCATCTATGAATAGCACTCCTTTATCGGCTTTCTGCATGTTGCCTGCTTCAACTCTTTCATGGGAGGGTGTTTCAAGTCCACCTGACTGAAAAGGGTCATGCCTTACATCCCCCAGCAGAGCTCCAGAACGAGCACCTGTTGAATCAATAAATGGGGGTTTATCATTTGGATTATGTGAAACCAATATTTTAGGAACCATTACCCTTTCAACCCTGGCTGCAGGATTCATTGCAATGAGTATATAAAGGAATACAGCTCCTATTATTGAAAAGAACAGAATAGTTATGGCGGTTCCAGGACTGGTTTTATACAATACAATAGCAAGTATGATGCCGAGAAGTATGATTGAAAAAACAATAAATAAAAGGCTTTTTGATCTATCTTTTTTCTCTCTTTCGGCTTTTATCTGATACTGTTTTAATATTTCCCTTCCTTTACCGGCAGGGAATGTTTTTATTCTTGGTTTGTTTGAATCTTCTGGATTTGGGAAGCATAATATATCTTCCAAATCCTCTTTTGGTAGAAAATCAACCATAGATTGTGCAATCATTGATTTACCGGTTCCTGGTTCACCTATAAGGAGAACGTGCCTTTTTTGAATAGCTGCTTTTTTAATAACCTCTCCGGCTTTTTCTTGACCAACCACCTGGTTGAATAACAGTTTAGGTACTTCAATATCCTTGGTTGATTTTACACCAAGTTTAGATACCCATTCTTCAACATCATCATTATTTGTATCCACATTATGATAATCTAATCCTAATAATTAAGTTTTTCCTATTAAAATATATAAAAAAATTTGCCAGTTAATGATATCCTTTAGTAAGCGTAAAAGGATAGCTCAGGATGTTTTATCGATTAACGATTTCAGTATTATTTGCAATATATTTTGTTAGTTTTATGTCTCATATAAACATTTTATTAATAAATATTAAAATTCGATAAAATATCAGTTATGTTTGATCTATTCATATCAATGATAAAAAGTACACCATCACATGCAAGAAAAATTATTTGAAAAGTTTACTGGATATTTTTATCACATTATTTTTTATATGAATATCCATTATATGACATTGATAAATTATACAGAAATCTATGGTCTTCGCCACCCTGGATTATACCATAACATTCCTTATTATTAAATTGTATACTTTTTATTTTCAATTCGTTATAAACCATATCTGTGTCGATCAATTCATTCCCAAAGGAAATTTTTTCATGAAATGTTTTCAGCTTATTTTCAATAATAACATCCATTATAAAATTCACATCATATGGCATGATCCCCTGCAAGAATGAGTTGTTATCGTCATAGTTCAGTAAAAGCTTTAATTTATCATCAAGATGCAGGGAACCGGCTATTATATATTTTAATAAGGAAGTATTATAAATTGTTGCCTTCAGATTATTTTTTTGCCTCTCTTTCAATAAGGTTTTTAATTTCTGATCAGCTATGTATATGTAAAATTTACTATTTCTTTCCTCTATTCTATGCATGCTTATATTATTTGAACCTTCCACATAAACAAATCCAAGCGATAAATAGTTGACATTATTTATACTGTCATGCAAAAATGGAAGATTCTTATCGCTTCTATAAAAATATTTAAATGACTTGTGTTTAAAAACCTGATCCCTTTTTTCATCATTTCTTTCAATGTTTTTTAATTTGTCGATAAAATATTCAATGCTGTAAACGCTTAAAGAATCATAATTTATCTTCCAGCCATTATTATATACTGTCTTCATTAACGTACATATTATCCAGTAATAAATAAATATTGATACCCGGAATATTCAGTCCTAACTAATGGAGGATGGGAAATATTCAAAATTTAAGAGAATTCTTCCTGTAATTCAAGTATAACTTCGTTTATCACGTCTTCCATAGTTAACCCTGTATACTCTCTCAAACCGCCCATATCGGACCTGAGTCTGGCTAGGTATCCATCCTCATTTTTCTCAAACTCAATGTTGCACAAAAGTTCTTCCATACTAATCAACTATGAAATTATAAGCACTATTTAAAAATTGTCATATAGTATGGACTCTCCTCCTATACTGTCCTAAAAAAAATATATTGAAAAATTCCTTCAGGCGTGGGAATAGTTTGATAATTGTTGATTATCCTGAATAATATCCGAGTATTATATCAGAAACGTTATTCCCCGTTCTTCCTGTAATTATGATACCGTTTTCAATCAGAGCGTGGTAACTATCATTGTTTTGAAGATATTCATCGAGACTGCCAATTTTAGTATCATTGTCAACAATGCCACCAGCAGCTGGGCTTAAGCCGTCAATTCCGTCTGTGCCAAAACTCAAATAAAGAAAATGTTCATTCTTTTGAGATTTTTTAAACAGTTTGAGTACCAGTTCTTCATTTCTTCCGCCGATGCCTTTTCCTTTTACCATAACTGTTGTTTCCCCCCCACAGACAAACCAGAATGGGGAATTTTTAATCTCGTATGTTTTTCTTAAAATTTCCATTATATTGCTTGAAACATTTTCAATATCTCCATTGATATTACTGCCCAAACAAATGCTGTTTTCATCCATATTTTTATATATATAATCCACAAAGTCTCTATTATTTAAAACAATATTATTCTGTATACTCGAATAATATTTTTCATCAAGGTCATTCGACCTGTAATTGTTCAAAACAAATTTTTTTAAATTTTCATTTTTAATGAACTTTTGAATTATTGTTTTTGTATCTATTTCATTTTTATGTTTAACAAGAGGTCCGGAAGCGATAATTGACATATCATCAAAAAAAACATCGGATATGATATACGAAATTACCCTTGCTGGATATAAATATCGTGCCATTTTCCCACCCTTTACCCCTGATAGGCCGGAGCGTATTATATTTAAATCATAAATATTTCCGCCATTATTCATTATTTCTTTTGAAACTTCCATTATTCTGTCCACTGAAATATTATTTTCAGGAATTTCAAAAAGTGCTGAACCTCCTCCGGATATAAGGACTATGGCCAGGTCATTTTCATTAATATCCTTGATGTGGGACATCAATTTTACTGATGAATCAACTGATATCTGACTGATAAATGGATGGCTTCCCTTCAAAATTTCAAGTTCGGAAAAATTATTGCTATCGACTTCATCTTCAGGGACAATTATTCCCGCATATTTGATTTTTTTATATATCTTGTCCCTTATCCCTGCATACATTTTAAAAGCAGCTTTGCCAAAACCAAGAACGTATATTTTGTCATACTTATCGATGTCCAGATCAAATTTTTTAGACAATACGTTTTCCGGTGAAAATTTTTTTATAGCCTCTTCAATTAAATCAAGAGCGTACTTTCTTTTAGCATTTGTTGAAATCTGGCCTTTATTTAATATATCCATAATTATAATGATTAATGAAACGTTTTTAATTTTATCTATTGGTAAATAAAAAATGTTAAAAACTCATGGATTTTTTGATTTTCAGCCATAAAATTTATAAATGGGAAAATTAAAATACGGATGCAGTATTATCTAATACGTGACAGAAGATAAAACTGTTTTACGTTCAAAGGAGGAGTATAGGCATTTGAAGTATAACCAGTTGACCTTGAAACATGCTGTTTCCCAGGCAATTGGATTGAATGCACCAGGGGGTACAATAGTTCTTTATATTGCTGGAACCGCTGCTCTATTGACATTTACCTTTTCAAAATATCCTGATGGTGCCTTTTCCATACCTCTTATTTTATTGATGGCTCTTGTTGTATACTCCATGATGAGTTACTCATCTTATGAATTCTCAAAATACCTCTCCAGTTCAGGAGGTTACTATACCTTTGTTGCAAATGGCCTAGGCAGGTCTCTGGGACTGACCACAGCACTGTCTTATATCAGCTATCAGATATTAAGTTTTACAGGTTTTGGAATTTTAGGTTTTGTTGGGTTTGCATATGCGATTTTGCCAAGCTTAGGCATAACATTGCCCTATGTAAACATTTTATGGATACCAGTGACAGTTGTTTTTATTTTATTTGTGAGTTTTCTCATATATAAAGGGATTAAACCATCTTTAAAATATGTATCATATGCCATATTAATTGAGGTCGTATTTTTTATTGGTTCGTCAATATATTTAATTGGAATAAATCATTCAGCACTTACTCTCAAACCATTCACTGCAATCCCAGTTGGAGGCAATTTCATTATTCTGGCAGCGATGATGGTATATGCAATTGGCACATTTGTAGGTGTGGGCGGGTCAATCCCCATAGCGGAGGAAACAAAGAATCCAAAGAGAAATGTTCCACTTTCTATAATCCTGAGTATTTTTATTCTTGGAATAACAATTATATTATCAGCATATGCTGAGGTTGTTTCATGGGGGTATTCAAACATGGCCAACTTTGGAATCGGATCTGGAATAGGTGCATATCCTGTGCTTTCAATATATAAAAATAGCTTTGGATCCATGGGCGCAATACCATTTGTAATCCTCTTAATAATTGTTATAAATTCATTCTTTACTGCAACTATATCACTGGGCACAAATGCCACAAGGGTTTTGTTTTCACTTTCAAGAGAACATGTAATCCCGGAAAAATTATCAAGAACTAACACGAGAGGGGTCCCAGTATACGCAGTTATTTTTATTACTGTAATCTCATTAATAATTGTTATTTCTACTGGCTTGACCTTTGAATATCTTTATCCTGGGCAGATTATAAGTGCCCTATTATATGCATCATTGTTTTTACTAATTCTTGAATCACCAATAACATATATTGTTCATATTCTAACAAACACATCACTTTACAGTTTTCTTAAAAAGAATAACCAGAAAACACATTTTGTGAAGCATATTGTTATACCAACTATATCAAGCATTACACTTGTTGGTGCAATAGTTGCAGCAGTATACTTTGATTTAAGCGCTCCGTATATCTATGGCGTATATGGTTCACTCATATGGGTATCTGCAATATTCATAACTGTGATAGTAATGTATACAAAATACAGGAAGAAACTAAATAATCTTGGGGATTTTTCCCTATAAATTTAATATATTGCCAATTTGACTTATGGATCTGTTCCTTATTTCAGATATATCCTCCTTTATTATGACATTTCCATTTTTAATATATTGAGTTAAAATATTTTCCATAGAACCACCGCATTCACACACTTTATGGCTAACTGTATGTGGAACTACATTCAATTTATAGCACTGGTTACACCTTAAAACATTTTTTATTCCAGAAAATTTCCCCCTTTTTGTTATATCATTGCCATCAACATTTACAATATCCATGCCGAAATCAACTGTTTTTGCAGAGGCTATAGAGGTTCCTATACCAAATGAGGAAACGCCGGCTTCAACAAGTTCTGGCAAATCCTCAATTTTGATTCCTCCTGAAACCATGATCCTTACATTCTGATGATTTCTTAAATTCAGTTCCCACCGAATTTCCCGGATAATATTTGCAAAATTGCCTCTTCTTGAGGATGGGGTATCTAGCCGGATATAGTCCACATCTGGAAATTCATCAGCGGCTTTTATCGCTGCAAATTTTTCATCCATATAAGTATCTATTAAAAATACCCTGAATTTTGAATTTTCATACTGTATTTTCCATGCCTGATCATCTCCCAAAATCAAAGAGAGTGCATGGGGCATGGTTCCCGATGGTTCAATTCCAAGAATTTCACCGCTTAAGACCCCTGAAACACCTGAAGCTCCACCGATATAGGAAGACCTATCAATCATTGGTGAAATTGCTGGATGCATTCTTCTAATTCCAAATGATATGAAGGGTATTTCTCCAAGTACTTTCTTTATCATTGAAGAATATGATGATATTCCAGAAGCCTGGCATATGAATCCCAGAATTGGTGTTTCAAACTCAGCAAAATCAAGATAATTGCCCTCTATCCGGATAAATGGGACGGGTACGCCATTCATATCTCTATTTTTCAATAGGGTTCCCTCAGGTATTGAATATAAATTAACATTTTTTCCCTTCAACAGCGAAATGACATCATTCAGTCCAGTAAAATTTATGAATTTGTAATCCGTTGAGGGGGCAGTAATCTCCATTGTTACCTTAGGATTTACTGATAATTTCCTGAGAAATTTTTCAGTTTTTTCAAAATAAACATCCGTAACCTTGCAATTGCTTATGTCCTGATCGTTGGCCATTACAAATTTATTCATTTTCATTTACCTCTTTTATTAATTGCTCTGAATTTATTATGTGATAACCATAGTTTATTTTAATATTATTAAGTGCTGATTTATGGTTTCTTTCATCAATGGATGAGCATAAATCAGAAATTACAGATACATTGTAATATCTATAAAAAGCACCGGCACATGTATGCTCCACGCATATATCTGTGCTGATCCCAAATAAATAAATATTCTTTATATTGAGGGCACGCAGTAGAGAGTCAAGGTCTGTGTCATGGAATGCATCATAATGGCGTTTTTTAATCACATAATTGGGATATTCAGACAGTATGCTGACAATATCTGATGATTTTGTTCCATCAAGAGCGTGCACACCCCATACCTTGAATTCTGGATCGTTCTGTATATGGGAATCTTTAACAAAAATTACAGGAATATTGCTTATTTTTTGTAAAACTTTACTGGCTTTCTCAACCGTTTCTATTGACTTCTGGCTGCCGAACTTTCCTGTGACAAAATCATTTATCATATCTACAATGAGAATGCATGAATTTTCACTGTGCATGATGTATATATTATTTTTAAATATTAAACATTAATGTTTGGTCCACCATATGGTCGTATCGCCATTGTCCTCTATATATATGCCATTGTCAAGAAGTGATTTTCGGATATAATCAGATATATCATACATCTTGTTTTTTCTCATTGCATTTCTGATTTCAATTAAACTCTTTATAATATTGTCATTTATGCCTTTCTGATCGTAAAGGATGTACAGGAAGCTGTTCAGGTAATCCATAATTCGTATAATTTTGCCTGCAGTTTCCATTGATATGAAATTGTAATTCTTATTAACATCGCTTATAAACTCGAGCATTTCCCGTATCAATGATCTTGTATCAAAATTATTTTCCATGATTTTATCGAATTTATCAATAATGCCCAAATAATCTACAGAGTATGAACCTTCCTTTTTATCAATGCTTTTAAGCTTATTGTAAAATATGTTAATTTTTTCTATTGTTTCACTGGAATCTTTCATAAGATCATCCGAGTATTCAATGGAGGTATTGTAATTTGAATTTATCAATGCAAATCTCAAGGCTTCGGGGGAATAATTTTTTAAAATATCCTTGATTTTAATATAGTTCTTCAACGATTTTGACATTTTTTCCATATTCACATTAACCATGCCGGTATGTATCCAGTATCTTGCTAAATATTTTCTATTGTTTATTGACATCATCTGTGCTATTTCTGCCTCATGATGTGGGAAAATTAAATCCGAACCGCCTCCGTGTATATCATATTCATAGCCAAAAAACGTTTCCGTAATTGCAGTATCCTCAATATGCCATCCAGGTCTACCCTTGCCCCATGGGGAATCCCAGTATGGCTCACCGGGCTTCATTTTCTTCCACAAAACAAAATCCTCCGGATTTTTTTTATCCTCATTTAAAATGCCACGGGCATTTTCCTTAATTTGTTCCAAATTCTGATTCGATAACTTACCATAATCCTTGAATTTGTGAATGTCAAAGTACACACCATCGGATGTTTCATATGCATAGCCCTTCCTGACCATTCTTCTGATCTGGCTTATAATTTCCCTTATGTATAGTGTTGCCTTTGCATAGTATGTTACACTGTTTACCTTCAATAAATTCATCAATCTTAAATATTCATCGTAATAATAATTGGCTATTTCCTCTGGCTTTTTATTTTCTTCATTTGCTTTTTTTATAATTTTATCATCAACATCTGTAATATTCTGTAAATAAAATACAGAGTAACCTCTGGCTCTTAAAAACTTTACCATGACGTCAAAGAATATATTTGTTCTTGCATGCCCGATATGAAAATCATCCTGAACAGTTGGACCGCATACAAAAATATTTATTCTCTTCTTATTGAACTCAATGAATTTTTCATCCTTTCTACCAAGAGTATTGTGAAGCATCATTAAAAGCATATAATAAATTAAAAGATAAATTTTTAGATGTCAAAAATTTTTATACAGCTAAGCAATATGCATTCAGGGTTTGTGGGGTAGCATGGTATCCTTCCAGCTTCGGGAGTTGGAAACTCCGGTCCAAATCCGGACAGACCCATCTCTTTAACTTTTAAAATGAATTAGTTCATTACAATGTTTGAATATATCTTTTTGCCGATTCAATTGCTTCTTTCTGGTCCGGATGACGGTGCTACTGTACTGAATTCAAGTCCCATTGTTAAACCATCTAAGGGTAGGATGGGTTATACAATTGACAAAGAGGATGGAGAAAAGGCAGGAAGAATTGATGGCAGTCCCTTATTCTTCTGCACAGATGAAAAGATATCTATAGGTGATTTCATAAGTGATGGTGTTGAAAAGGCATTTAGATACCTTAAGGGAGCTGCCTCACTGATACATGTAGGATACCAGCTTCCGGGAAGGGTCAAGGCATACCTGTCGTTGTTTCCTTCGTTTCATATCTTATCATTTCTGTGGTTATCTGGAAGATGGAAACAAACAAAATACGATTAAGTTACAGGGAACTCATAGAAAAGGCCTCCAAAATACATGGGGTTACAATGGCATTAGGCACAAAGAAAATATACAAATAGACAACCATTGGGAATGAGCTTGAGAAGCAGCTCAAACCATTCAACATAATGAAACTTCAAATATAGTTACTAAATCTACCGATAGACAGGTATAATAGAACTATTCAGCGGACAATTTTGAATTTCCATATATAAACATATGGGAATATGATCAATAAATATGGTGGTAAATATCATGACAAATACAACAAGAAACAAGGGAATAACTGTTATATCATAACTGAAGGATAAATATCAAAAGGGACAATTTTCATGCAGAATGGAATTACACAATAAATAATTATATTATTAAATCATGATGCCTAAATATATATACACATCTAAATTCTTTATAATTCGGCGATTTTATGCTGCGTGGTTGCCTTCTAAAGTTCCTTCGCTCAGCTCATACTCAAGTATCCATTCTACAATGGGTACATAATTAATTTTAACCTCTCCGACAGTCTCGCTTGCCCTATAATTATAGGTTATTATCGTCCCTTTTTTGACTCTCAATGCCTTAGCGCATTCGGTTATGCCTTTTATTTCTCTATCTCTAGTTTCGAGATTAGAAGGATTATATGCTACTTGAATCAGTGTAATTGCATTCCCTTCCTTGAGCACAAAGTCTACCTCTCTTCTGCTTGCTTTCGACTTCCAGTAATACACTTCCACCCTCCCGTTCCTATGTGTCATTCTAAGCAGTTCACATGCAACGACATTTTCCAAAAGCCTTCCCCGTATATCCATAAAATTAAATCCTATTGCGCTTGCAAATCCATTATCTACAGCATATACTTTTCTTGGGCTGTTTTCCTGGTCTTTGATTGAAAAAGAGAATCTTTTCACGAAGAAAAAAAGATATGAACTTGCCAGATAATCAGAGAAGCGCTGTACGGTCTTAACCGGTATGCCTTTTGCCCGTTCACCCTTTGTGGCTTTCGAGATTCTGGTGAACGTTATGGAAGAAGAGATGTTCGTTAGATAAAATTTAGCAAGAAAACGCAACTTCTCCATATCCCTTATCCTGTACCTTTCTGCAATGTCTTTCAGAAGCACGGTATTAAAATAACTACTGAGCAGATCTTCTTTGTTTTCTGAGAGCTCAACTGCCGGCATTCCACCATAATGCAGATACTCATCGAAAAGGTGCCTCAACCCATCAAGGTTCTTTGCAGTTTCCAGCCGAGTATCCACGCTTAACCCTTTGAACTTCGCAAATTCCGGGAAACTCAATGGCATTATATTTATTGCAATATGCCTTCCGCTAAGCAGTGTCGAATACTCCGAACTAAGCAGTGCAGAAGAAGACCCTGTTATGATAAACAATGCCTCATTCCTCTCACCCATTCCCCTAACGAACCTCTCCCATCCGCTGACTTCCTGCGCTTCGTCAATTATGATTAAAGGTCTTCGGGTCGGTTTGACCTCCTTTTTATACACATCAAAAATATTAAGCAACAACCTGTAGTCTCTTTCCAGGAACCTCTCATCTTCCAAATTTATAATCAACACATTCTCCTTGCCATAACCTTCCGATATGAATAGCTTCGCCACCTGTTTTGCTATGAATGATTTCCCACACCTTCTTATACCTGTTTCTGCGACTATGTTATTATTGCCATCCAGCAACTCCTTTATCCTATTGCTGTAGGTCTGCCTCTTAATTCCCACATCAATCTCCGCACCCCAGAAATTCCAACGCGAAATTATGTTTAATAGTTCTATATCATCCATATATGTTTTATATGACATAAAAATATAAAAATATATGTTTTATATAACATAAATGTACTGAGTGTAAAAATAAAGCCAAGGTGATCTTATTCTGGACCTATACCTTTTTTACCACATCATGAAATTTACAGTTCTTAAAGACGACTTCCATACTGATTATAAATATCATCTTCTGATAAGATATAATTATAAAACCACTTTGCCTCAAGAAAGATACAGTTAAGATTGTTTATTTTATTTGTGCTAAGATGGAATATATCTATTTTCAGTTCATAGGACATGCATGTCTGTGATTTCCTCCTTCCCCTTGTCTCACGTATAGATTTGCTAATTTTATCTGATTTCTCAGACATGTTTCTGTTCCCCAATATGTTTATTTACCGTTTCCAGTTTTATTCCACCCACAGATGAATGCCTATCTTTAAAATGACCTGTAGGCTTTATCGGCTGTGATATCTTCATATATTAAAAATATGCAATTCAATAATATGAATATTTGCACTTCATCCACATCGCAAGCTCAGTGGCTTTCGTGCTTAAATCATTTGCAAGATACGAAACGCTTAAATTGAATCGTTAAATTAACCTACGGGCTCGTGGCCTAGTATGGATAAGGCACCGTCCTTCTAAGTCGGTGATCGTGGGTCCAAATCCCACCGAGCCCGCTGGATTCAGTGGAATGTTATTTTTTAAATTTATTAAGATTGATTTTATTTACCATATGATTTAATATCTAGTTTATATTACTATTCAATGGCCTTTAACAGTAACATTGAAGGTATAGTCGTTTTTCTTGCAATAATTGTTCTCATAATGGCCCGAAGAATTAAATCAGGTATAAATGGAAGAAGATTTAACATGAGCAGAATTTTTACCACACCAATTATCTATGCAATCCTCCTTATTTTTTTTCTTGGGGCTATAGGAAAAAATGTGTCATACATATTTATTGTTGTGGGATTAATATTTCCTGGAATAATTGTTGGGTTTATTTATGGGGAACATGTTAAATTTTTTGAAAAAGATTCTTTTACATATTATAAAAGGTCACAATTTATAATGATTTTCTGGCTAATATCCTATGTTGCGAGGATCTTTATCTTTATATTTTATCCAACAAATTTTATTGCAAACTTTATTGTGGATTTACTCCTGGCAATAACCCTTGGTATGATTATTGGAGAGTCCATCAAATTATATAAAAAGTATAAAGAATATAAAACTCCGATAAATGATAATTATTTTGAATTTCCTGAAAAATAAAAACAGCTATTTTTTAAAAAACAGTTATAGCATTCTGCTTTTTTCTTACAGTATTCCTTTGATAGCTGCACAATCATGCCATGAAAATTTTTTAGGCCAAAAACATCTCCGGCGAACTCCCGTTCCACCTCTGTTTTTATATACATGGATGTATAATTTTTATTGTAATATCTCTTAAATAACCTCAGCGTATATGCATCTATAACAAATACAGGATAATTTAGGGCGTATAACAGAATTGAATCCATTGTTTCATTTCCCACACCCTTGATATTTTTTATAAATGATCTTATTTCATTGAAATCCCTATTTTTCATGTGTTCCAGTTTATGATAATTGTCAATTATATCATTTGCAATATTTTTTAAATAACGTGCCTTTATAGTATAATATCCAGAACTTTTAATATATTCCTGAAGTTTTATTTCATCTACATCCCTTATCTTTTTAAGATCAAGCATATCATTTTCTCTTAAAATATCGATGGATTTTTTCACATTGTTCCATGAAGTGTTTTGAGTCAATATACATCCTATTACAGTTTCATCGTCGCTTTCTGACGGCCACCATTCCAAATCACCGTAATGTTGATAAAGCTCATTATATAATTCACGAAACATATAATAATAATATTATTGAATTATATTAATTTTGACAGTAATGTTTTTTTAACTCATGGGAAATTTTATAAATATTGAATATGCAAGTCTTGATAAAACGGATATGATGGAATTGAGATTATGTGCGGGATGTGGCTCTTTTGGAAATTCCAGGTAATGCCGGCTATTGAGTTATTTAATAACGCTCAAAGCCACCAGTGCATCCAGGAAATACTGTATTGCAAAACCGGCAAGCAAAAGACCAAAAATACGTGTAATAGCAGTCATGGCCCTATCCCCGAGAACCCCAAGGATTTTTGATGAGTAGATAAAGAATATATAGACCATCAATAGAACCAGAAAAATTGAGATTATTGTCAGAATCTTTGTATATAATGGTCCCCTCATCAGTATAATAACCAGTGATATGGCTCCTGGGCCTGCTAGAAGCGGGGTTGCGAATGGTACAATGCCCATATTTTTTGATTCTTCTGTTGACGTATCTGGTTTTACACCCTGCCTTACCATTTCAATACCCATTAATAGAAGAATAATACCGCCTGCTATTTCCAGTGCCTCTATGGATATGCCAAAAAATTTAATTATTATTTCACCTGCAAGTGCAAAAAGTATGATTATGATGCCTGCATATAAAACCGCATCCTTTGATATCGACTTTCTGGTATCTCTATTAAACGAAGATGTCATTGATACAAATATTGCCATGCATCCGAACGGATCTATAACCACCAGAAGGGGCATGAAAACCTTAATAAATTCTGTTACAATGGACATACATCACCATTGCATTTTTAATATTAAATATATCTAATAAAAAACGTTATTAATTTATAATCAATAAGCACGAATGAAAGTATTAATTCTTGGCATTGATGGATACATAGGATTTCCTCTTGCTATGAGGCTCATGGGTGAAGGTCATGATGTTTATGGTGCAGATAATTTCTATACAAGAAAAAGGGTGAGAGGTGTTAAATCAGGGTCGGCTATTAAAATAAACTCCATGAAAAAAAGAATGGAACTTTTGAATAATAAAATTAAATTTTTTTATGGTGATGTTAGTGACCCCAAATTCATATATGATATAGTTAAAAAATCAATGCCGGATGCAATAGTTCATCTGGCTGAACAGAGATCGGCACCTTATTCAATGATATCATTAAAAAATGCAAATGAAACGCTGGTAAAAAATATAAAAAGCACAATGAATATAATATATGCTGTAAAGGATATTAAAAGAGATGCCCATATTGTTAAGCTTGGGTCAATGGGGGAGTATGGAACACCAAATATCGATATACCGGAAGGATTTTTCGATGTTAATTACAATGGCAGGTCAGATTATTTACCATTTCCAAGAATGGGGCAATCATGGTATCACCTATCAAAAGTTGATGACACCTACAGCTTGATGCTCTCAAATAAAATATGGAATTTAAACATAAGCGATGTTATGCAGGGCGTTGTCTATGGAACGAGAACAAAGGAGATAAATGACAATAGAATTTTTTCAAGATTTGATATTGACGAAGTGTATGGAACTGTTCTCAACAGATTTGCAGCACAATCAGTTATAGATATGCCTCTTACGGTATATGGAAAGGGTGAGCAGAAAAGGGCATTCCTGTCACTTGAAGACAGCGTAACCTGCTTGAACATTATCCTAAATCATCCTCCTGAAAAAGAATACAGAGTTTACAATCAATTTGATGAATATTATTCCCTGAATTACATAGCAAATAAAATAAAGGAGTCCTCAAAAACAATGTTTGATAAAAATATAAAAATAGACCACTTAAAGGATCCGAGGGTTGAAATGGAAGAGCATTATTACAATCCAGTTAATGATAATTTAAAAAATATTGGCTATAGGAGAGTTAGAAAAATAGAAGATGAGATTCCAGTAATTCTAAAGGATCTGAATGAAAATAAAAAATCTATAATTAAATATAAAAATACTATAATGCCAAAAACATTATGGAGATAATTTTTTACAGTAATCATATGTCCTTTTTAAAATTTTATAGTAATTTTCACTCTTCCCTATGCTTATCCAGTCATATCTTTTGATTTTCTGGTAATAGACCTTTATATTTTCCTTTACCATACTGTTTATGGCCGGTGTTAATTCTTCACCCTTAATAAAATCAAAAATATCCCTTGTAAATACATAAAAAGCAGACAGGGCATAATTTGATTTGGGACTTTTCGGTTTTTCTTCAAGACCTGTTACAATATTATTTTTAATCATAGCGACGCCATAATGTGAGGGGTTATTGACCTTCATCAATGTTATTATATTTTTTTCACCACTATAGTATTTTTTTATTATGTTTTTAAGGCTCATTTGATCCAATATAAGGCCATCTCCAGCATTTAATATGAAATCATTTTTTATATAATCTCTGGCAAGCAAAACGGCCTTTCCATAACCTTCTGGCTTATTTTGATATATAAATTCTATATTGTACTTCAATGATGATAGGTAATTTCTTGTATTTGTATCATTTTTATCAAGAATTACATAAAATTTTTTTATATTGTTATCATCCAAATTTTCAATAATCGCATCTATTATGGGTCTCAAAACAATTTTATTATTCCTTAACGAATATACAGGCAGCATCTCCTTTCTCATATTTGATGGCAGATTTGCCCGAGTGCCAAGACCCGCAGCTGTTATTAAAGCTTCCATATAATGACATTACATATTATTATTTAATTTTTGAATTGGAATCCATTTCAGTTTTATCCATTTCATCCCCTTAATATAATCATCTTTATAATTGTCTGTTGTATATATTATTAGATTTTTGTACATGTCATATTTTAATAGTTATTTGATATTATTATAAAGGCATGAAATGTTCCATATGCAATAATAAGGCAGTGTACGAGGCAAAATACAGTGGTTCTTTTCTCTGCAAAAAACACTTTATAGAATTTGTTGAGAAACGGGTTAAAAGGGAAATACGTGAACAGATGGCACTAAGAGGAAGAGAGATAACAATATCAGTTGGAATCTCAGGCGGCAAGGATAGTTCAGTAACATTATACTTACTGAATAAAATTTTATCCGAAAGAAGAAATGTCAAAATAAAGGCTTTTACAGTTGATGAGGGGATCGAAGGATACAGAAGCACAGGTATTGAAAAGGCAGAAAAATTATGCAAAGCACTCAATATAGAGCATGAAACAATATCGTTTAAGGAAAACTATGGTTATACCATGGATAGAATAATGAAAATAGACAAAAAAACCATATCCTGTTCACACTGCGGTCCAATGAGAAGGCAGTTAATGAATAAAATCTCACTGTATGACAGTGCAGATTACGTTGTTTTAGGAATAAATCAGGATGATTATGCTCAATCAATCTTGATGAATGTTGTTAAGGGAGATATATCGAGGTATATACGAATGGCACCACATGATTATATCAGAGAAGGCTTAGTCCCAAGAATATTGCCTTTGAGAAAAATACCTGAAAAGGAGGTTGTTTTATATGCCATATTAAATAATATAGATTATGATTCAAGCTGGTGCCCTTACTATAACATGGCACAGAGAAATACCTTCAGGGACATAGTTGATAAACTTGAAAATGAAACTCCAGGGTCAAAATATGCAATAATAAAATTTTTTGATGAAACAAGAAAACCTCTGAAGGATTATTACAAAAATGATGATATAAAATTGAATAAATGTAAAACATGTGGTGCACCGACCCCTGAAAATGTATGTGAAGTATGCAGAGACATAGGTGAATTGAAAAAAATAGAGGCGAAATTATAGAAATATTTATTAAATTTCGATTAATTAGGTGATAGGGGGTTGTAGCTTAGCATGGTTGGAGCACCCGGCTGATAACCGGGAGGTCACCGGTTCAAATCCGGTCAGCCCCACTTTAAAATGGAATTAAAGAAGGGGCAAAATACGTGCCGCTTTTTATATTCAAATTTAGAGATTCAATTTTTAATTATCTTGTTCTAATTTTCAAGAACTTCATTAAAATTATAGGTGTTTTTGAATTAATTGTGAATGTATTTCATAAAAAAACAGTTTATCATTTATAACTATTCGTTTAATTTTTTGTATTTTTGAATGTCTGAATAACATTAAATACTCTTAATATATTGAAAATCCTTAAATAATGGCTAAAATATTACTTGCTTTGGGTGAAAATGGAGAACACCGAACATATGATGTCCAGTATAGGCATGCTCTTGAAGTTTTTAAGAATATAAGGAAAATTGTTGAATCTTATGATTCTTTCTATTTCTTCTCTCGGCGAGCTTTGCCACAAGTTCGTCATGGTATGGGTACAGTTCTTTAGTAAAATATTCACAGTAACGTCTTAAAAGTGGGTCTTCTTCAGGTATATCCTCATGAGAAAAAGCTGCAAGCATGTCGCTGAGGGGCATCATAATGTCAAGGTATCTATAATTATATCACTTTCCTTCAATTTTTCCTTGCCCTTATGGTAATATTATCCAAACTTCCGGGGCCAATGCCAATTAAATACAATTTCCTTGCCATTTACCATTTATATTATTTATTACCGAATATACTGAACAGGCAATCTACAATTCTCTTTTGTTGTAAATAACAATTTCTAAAAACCTTGATTTTTTAAAGAATTTTAACTTGATAAATTTCGGCTAATACAGGTAAATACGCCTTTTTCAATTATACATTACGAAATAAACAATACCGTATGTTTTAACCTTTTACATGGCAAAGTGTTTTGGGTGTAGAATTTTCATTCATCCACAATATGAACGGTTTTGAAGCAATTTTCACCATGCCATCCAGGTTTGAAAAATATTGATTATGAAGTCTTAACTTATTCAGCAGTTTCCATACCCTCTATATGGAATTAAGTTTCAGTGAATATGGTGGAAGAAAGTAAGAATAAATGGTCTTCATAACCTATGAGCTATGATGAATTGTATGAGAAGGTGGAGAAAACATTGTTGATTATGAAAAATAATACGAGGAAAAACCAACGTTGCCATCACAATTGGGAATTAATGAGGGTAAAAGAGAATAATTAACTGTTGTTATTGATAAATATATGCTACTATTTTCTATATTGTTATCAATTTAAAATTATTCTATTGTGATGCATTAAATTATATTTTATTAATGAACACTATTTTTCATTAGTAATGAAAAGTTTTAAAATACAGATTGATGTTATAATATACGCTTCTTAAAGAAACTTTAAAAAATATTATAAAGTCACAAAGGGAGGGTTTAATAAATTTAGATTATGGAATTGAAAGGGAGGAAATTAAAAATAGTAATTTTCATATGCCTTTCGCAATAATATTAACGGGAATAAGAAGATGCAGTAAAAGCACATTATTAGTCCAATTAACAAAAAATATTCCAAAATTTTATTATTTAAATTTCGATGATACAAGATTAATGGATTTTGATATAAATGATTTTGATAGACTAAATGAAACTTTCTTTGAACTTTATGGTGATTCAAACATATACTTCTTTGATGAAATACAGAATATAAAAAACTGGGAAATATTCATAAAGACTCTCCTTGATAGAAACAAAAATATTATTTTAACTGGTTCTGATATGTCGTTGTTGAGACCTGATACACATCTAACAGGTAGGCACTTGAATATTGAATTGTTTCCATTTTCGTTTAATGAAATGCTGAAATTGAAAAATGAGAAAGCTTCTGTTGAAAATTTCAATGATTATCTTTTATCAGGTGGTTTTCCGGAATATTTAAAATACAGAGATTACAGAATTCTCAATGAACTATTCAATGATATAATTCAAAGAGATATAATAGCTAAATATAATATAAGAAACATTAAAGTCATAATGGAACTTGCACTTTATTTATTAAATAATTCCGGAAATGAGTTTTCCTATAATAAATTGAAAAATTTATTCAACCTTGGCTCTGTAAATACGGTAATATCATTTATAACTTACCTTGAGGAGGCATACATCTTATTTTCCATCCCCAAATTTGATTACTCCCTGAAAAAACAGATAATAAATAATAAAAAGATTTATTGTGTAGATAATGGAATGCTGCATTCAAATTCATTATCGTTTGCCGAAGATCAGGGAAAATTGCTTGAAAATCTTGTTTTTATAACTTTAAGAAAAAGGTATAGGGATATTTTTTATTTTAAAGATAAATTTGTATGCGATTTTATAATAAGGGATAAGGGTAAAGTAACAAATGCATTTCAGGTTGCATACAGTTTAAACGAGGATAATAAAAAAAGAGAAATAAATGGTTTAATGAGTGCACTAAAAGCATTTAATTTATCTGAAGGAATCATTTTCACATACAATTATGATGATGAATTTATTTTGGAAGATAAAAAAATAAAAATAATGTCTTTTTGGAAATATCTGTTGCCTGCTAAGTTATAATATAACTGCAACACTTGAAGTTTCCATCTTCCAAACTGTCAAATTCTCTGATGCATCACAATACCCCCTGATATCCCCCTTTCCCTTGTAGTTTTTATGTTATTCCATTATTTTATTGCCAAGAAAACATAAATCCACCCAATAACCAGATTTCATAAAAAATTAAACTTATTTACCTTAAAAATTTTATATCATAAAACCATAATATCATTGATAAAAATGGTAAAATTAAAATGGTTGGGGCATGCAGGATGGATAGTTGAATTCAGTAATTTAAAAATTGTTATAGATCCATTTCTTACAGGAAATCCAAAGGCAGCCATGGAAGAAAAGGATATTAATAATGTTAAATATGTTCTTGTAACACATTCACATTTTGACCATATAGGTGATGCATATAAAATAGCCAGAAGAAATAAAGCAAAAATAGTTGGCATGTACGAACTGACACTTGATGCAGAAAAAAATGGCCTGGCAGAGGATGATTTCATTGGAATGAACAAGGGAAGTTTAAACAATCTAGGGGATATTTCAATTGGTCTAACCGCTGCAGTACACAGTGGAAATGAAAGTGGTTTTGTTATAAGAGGAGATAATAAAACAATATATCATGCCGGTGATACTGCATTATTTGGGGATATGAAGTACATTGGTGAATTGTATAAACCTGATGTAGCATTATTGCCAACTGGTGGATTTTTCACAATGGGTCCTGAGGAAGCGTCGATAGCAACGGAATTACTGAGACCAAAATACACGATACCAATGCATTACGGAACATTCCCCCCAATAGATTCTAATCCGGAAGAATTCAAAAAACTTGCGGAAAAATATACAAATGTAAAGATATTAAAGCCTGGAGATACATTTACAATACCATAAACTGTGTTTATAATTGGTCATCTGTTTTTACACCATTATTTATTACCATTTTTTCCTTGAGGTTATTTATGTCTTCATGACTGAATCCAATGGATTTTAAAATTTCATCTGTGTTTTCTCCAAGTTCAGGAGGCGCGTATTTTATTTCGCCAGGAGTTTCTGACATTTTAAATGGTGTGCCCAACATAGGGATTTCACCATATTTTCCCTTTATTTTTGTGACCATTTCCCTGTATTTTAACTGGGAGTTTCCAACGGCTTCATTAATACTGTTTATGGGTGCACAGGGTATTCCATATTCATTGAGTTTTTTTATCAGGTCTTCAGTGTAAAATAGAGAAAGGCTAAAATTCAATTCCTTTTCAAGCTCATTTCTATGATTCACCCGCTCCTTATTGTCAATAAATCTATCATCCAGCTTTAAATCCTCTCTATTAATTGCTTTCAATAAATCGTTCCAGAGTTTTTCTGAACCTGCCGCTATTGCAATGTATCCATCAAAGGATTTATAAACCTGATATGGTGCAATGCTTTGATGTGCACTGCCAAGATGTTCTGGATTATTATTTGTGCCAAAATAATAAAATGCCTGATGCGTCAGTTCAAGAAAATTTGAATCAAGCATTGACATATCTATATACTGGCCTTTGCCACTATTTTTTCGCTCTACAAGAGCGGATAGTATTGCAATGTCTGAAAATAATCCTGATGTAATATCCGCTATGGGCACTCCAAATTTTATTGGTGCCCTGTCATTCTCGGAATTCAATGATAATAAACCACTGTATGCCAGAACGGTTAAATCATAACCTGGAAGATCTTTCAATGGACCTGTGGAACCAAATCCAGAGATGCTGCAATATATAATATCCGGCCTGGTTTTTTTAATGTTTTCATATGATAAGCCAAGCTTTTCCATTGTTCCCGGCCTGAAGTTTTCCATAATTATATCTGCAGTTTCACATAATTTCATAAATATATTTTTTCCCTCTTCGGATTTTAAGTCTATTCCGATGCTCTTTTTATTCCTGTTTGTGCTTAAAAAATATGAAGACATTCCGTTTAGATATGGAGGTACCCACTTTCTGGTTTGGTCTCCTTTTAATGGCTCTATTTTTATGATTTCAGCACCCAGATCTCCTAGAAGCATAGATGCAAAAGGACCAGCCATTGCCTGAGTTAAATCAAGAACCTTTAATCCTTCCAGAGCATTTTTATTCATAATGATTGTATACATTAATATCTTATATATTATTATCCTCGAATAAAACAAAAAGAAAATTTTAATAATATTTATACCATTTTAAATATATGGATATCACTTGCAAGTTTGATTATGAGAATTGTTTTGCCGTAAATCTTGTAAAGGACCTAAAATTACAGATAAAATTATTGAAAAAAGAATATGTAGCAAACTATTTACAGGAAACCCTATTTATATACTCAGAGGAGGAACAGTTGTTAAAAAAGGTTTTGCCATATCTCAAGGAAAGGGGAAAATTAAATAACATATCGCTAATTACTGAAAATAATAAATCCATTGTAATCAAGGTAACAACAGATCAATGCCCACTCCTTTTCACCTTCAAAAATATGGATTATACAAATAAAAAATCCCTGATAGAAAGAATAAACAACGATGGAGAAATTGAATGGAGTATGGAAGTAGAAAGTTTTTCAAACTTAAATTATATTTCAGATATTTTAAATCAAAAATTCAATATAAAAAATGTAAAAACAAAAATAAATAAGATCAAAAGGCAAGACCCAAAATCGGAATACATATTGCATGAAGCATATGAACTTGGATATTTTGATATCCCCAAAAGACTGGGACTTGAAGAGCTTTCAATAATTCTGCATATACCTCCAACCACACTGGATCTTTTATTAAGGGATTCAATAAAAAATCTCCTTAAAAAAAATTATGTAAAATATTAAAACTCAATGAATAGTTTAAAAAGCAAAAAATTTTAAATCAAATTGTTTCAATATATAAACATTAAATAAATAATAGTGATACTTATATATGGAGAATTTTAGAGAATCCTACGTTAATGGGGCTTTTTATCCTGATGATGCAATACAACTGAGAGATACCCTTAAAAATTATATGGATCAGGACTTTGAGGATATAAATTATAAGAAACTCATCGGAGTGATAGTTCCACATGCGGGTTATGCTTATTCTGGGGCTGTAGCTTCATATTCATACAATTTATTGAAGTCTGCCATTGATAGAAGATTCCTGATAATTGGGCCAAATCATTATGGCTATCCATTTTATCCCGCAATATACCCCAATGGTAATTGGGAAACACCACTTGGACAGGCAAAAGTCAGCGAATATATTGCATCGATAATCATGAATAAATCAAGTATTATAAAGGATGATAAGGAAGCTCATACGGTTGAGCACTCTATTGAAGTTCAAATACCATTCTTACAGTATCTGTTCAATAATGATTTTGAATTTTCACCTATTATTCTTGGAAAACAAAATATAGAAATAGCGAGAAATATAGCAGAAACTGTAATTACAATGAATAAAATACCGAAAATTATAGTGAGTTCTGACCTTAATCATTATCTATCGTATGATAAGAATAATGAAAAGGACGATATAATTATCAATGATATTTTAAAAATGAACCTGAACAAATTTTATGATGATATTAGCCAGCACAATATTACCGCCTGTGGCTATGGTGCCATAGCAATATTGATGATAATTACCAAAAAATTGGGTGGAAAGATGATATTGTTAAATCATAAAAATTCTGGAGACACCTTTGGTGATAAAAAAAGAGTTGTGGGTTATGGTGCCTTTGCAGCAGTTATAGAATAAATATTTATACCAGTTTATATATGAATATATGATGAAAACATCCTTATATCATGTTGAGGGTGATAAAATACGCTGTACAGCATGTTTCAGGTATTGTTTGCTTTCCAGAGGGCAAAGTGGATTCTGTGGTGTGCGGTCAAACATAAACAACGCCATAGACCTCAGTGTTTATAATATGCCATATAGTTTTAATATAGATCCCATAGAGAAAAAACCCATTTTGCATATGTACCCAGGCACGAATATGCTGTCATTCGGTACAACCGGCTGTAATTTTGCCTGTGCATACTGCCAGAATTATGATATGAGCCAGAGAAGAAAGGCAGAGGGATTGCATTGCACGCCTGAAGATGTGGTGAATCTTGCTCTTGAGTACGGTGTTGATGGCATAGCATATACCTACAATGAACCAACCATTTTTATGGAATATGCACATGATATTGGCATAATTGCAAAAAAACACAATTTAATTAATGTATTCGTAACAAATGGATACGAAACAGATGAATCTATGAAAATGGCTTCAGAATTTCTTGATTCAATGACCATCGATTTTAAAGGTAATGGAAATGATAATTTTTACAAAAAATACATTTCAATACCCTATGCCAAAAATATATACAATACAATGAAAAATGCTAGAAAATATAAAATACACACAGAAATTACAGATCTGGTAATACCTGAAGTTGGAGATGACCTCGGTGATGCAGAGCATTTAATCAGAAATGTAATTGATATACTTGGAGATGATACACCAATAAGCTTTTTGAGATACCATCCTGATTATAAAATGTCTATACCTTATACGCCACTGGAGACCCTTATCAGGCATTATAAACTTGCAATGGATATGGGCATGAAATATGTATATCTTGGGAATGTGCCGGAAGCGAATTATGAGAATACGTACTGCCCGGGATGCAAAGCACTTTTAATAAAAAGATCAGGGTTCAATTCAAAATTGATAAATATTGATATTAATGGTAAATGCAAATCATGCGGCTACGATACGAAAATAATCATTAAAAAAAACAGAACGGTTCTTAACTGAAAATTATTTAATATTTTCTTCAATTAAATTTTTAAATACCATTGGCATATTTTTTTCCCTGATGTTTTTGGTGCAAGCATTTTTATTTTTTATATATCCTTTCATAAATGCATTGCTGACATAATAAACAAGAATAAAATCAAGTGTTATATCCGGGTCATCAAGCTTTTTTATCTTTGAAAATAAATGGTCACATGAAGTTTCTGTAATTAGGTACCTTGAAATTTCCCGCCTCATAAGTACATAGATCATGAAAAAGCCATCACCTGATTTTATATAGTTCCGGTCTTCTCTGTTCAAGTACGGGCATGGTTTTACGCACATCCATCAACCTATCTTTATCTATGACGGAGTATATTAAATCCTCATTTTCAGCGCATCTGTTTTTTATTATACCGATGGGATCAGCCATACTCGTAATACCTGTAAATTGATCCCCAACAAGATTTGATGTTGCAAAAAATACAGTATTTTCCAGCGCCCTGACTGAAACAAGATTCAACCACTGTTCTTCCTTTATTGGACCAGCGAACCATGCAGATATAATTACAACCAGATCCGCCCCCTGAAGAGAATAATTGCGCACGACCTCTGGAAATCTTATATCATAGCATATCATCATGCCTATTTTAATATCATTTACTGTAAATACATCAAACGGGCCATTGCCATGCTCATATATATCTGACTCCTTATATCCAAATGCATCGTACAGATGTGTTTTTCTGTACTTTGCGGTGAATCCTTTCTGTGAATTAATATATACTGATGTATCATAGATTTTCCCCTGATCTCTTTCATTTACTCCTGTTATAATATGGATGCTGTTTGATTTTGCAATTTTTTCAAGAGACTGCACATATTTTCCATCTATTTCCTCAGAAATTTTTAGAAGTTCCTGCTTATTATTTGCATATGACATGTAATATTCCGGGAATATAATAAGGTCTGCACCATTTTGGGAAGCTATTTTTGAATATTTCTCTATATTTTTCAGGCTAGTTTCCCTGTCATATACCGGTTTCAACTGTGTCATACCAATTTTTATCATGTTTAATATAAATGTAAATCTGAATATATATTTATTCATAAAAAGTATCTTTATAATAATTGAAATATGAACTCTAAAAATGTGTCATTTGCATAGCTGACATTAATAAACATTCACAGTAATATCAATCATTTATAATTTATAACATATGCGGTATAAGGGTATGCAGTATAAATTAAAGCCGGGCAGTTCATTCCTCCTCATTACCAATTACCGTTATATTAGCATTGATCATTGGAATACTATAAAAAATACAAGAGATAATTAATAGGAATTTAACAATATTTATGTAATAGGTTTTTATCTTATAAGAGATTAATTTGGATGTAACTCTCATTATTGCTGAAAAAATGGATGCAGGCCGCAGAATATCATATATTTTATCCAATAAATCATCAAAACAAAAGAAAAGTAAAAACATAAGTTACATAGAATTTGATGATGAAAATGGGAAAAATATACTTGTATCATTAAGCGGACATATACTTGAATCTGATTTCCCGGAAAAATTCAATGACTGGGTAAAATCTGACCTGAATAATTTAATTGATTCTGAAATTATATATAATGTTAAAAATAAAAGAGCAGTATCAGCTCTTGAATCCTTTCGGGATATAAACAGGGTTATTATTGCCACAGATTATGACCGTGAGGGGGAGCTGATAGGTGTTGAGGCTTTGAAATTTATCAGTAAATATTCTGAGTTAAAACGGGCAAAATTCAGTGCCCTGACCTCAGGGGAAGTTAAGGATGCATTTAAAAATTTAATAAGCGTAGATTATGGACTTGCAGATTCTGCAAAAGCCAGGGAAGAGATTGATTTGCTATGGGGCGCTGTACTTACAAGATTTTTCTCCGTGACAAGCAACAGAATGTGGAAGGATTTCATCTCCGTGGGTAGAGTGCAGACACCTACACTTGCCCTTATTGTTAACAGGGAAGAAGAAATCAATAACTTTGTGCCTGAAAAATATTACGAAATATTCGTTACTTTCCATAAAAAAAGTGACTTTATTGGAAAATATATAGATAAAATAAAAAGCAAGGAAGAAGCTGATAAAATATTCTCTTCCATCAACAATAAAGACGGTATTGTTAAATCATTTAAAAAGGAAGAAAAGGATGTATTCAAGCCTGTTCCTTTCAACACCACTGACCTTCTAAGAGAAGCGTCAAGACTTGGCATAAGTCCCGCAAGTGCAATGAATATTGCTGAAAAACTTTACATGAGTGGACTTATCAGTTATCCAAGAACTGACAATACAATATACCAAAAATCAATACCGCTGAAAAGTATTGCAGAAAAATTTTTGAAATCAGAATTCAAGAAAGAGGTTGAAATGGTACTATCCCAGGATAAGATATATCCTTCACGTGGCAAAATTGAGACAACCGACCATCCACCAATATACCCTGTAAATATACCGAAAAAGGCATTAACTGGATCATATAAAACAATGTATGAGCTAATAGTTAGAAGGTTTCTATCCACATTGTATAAAAATGCCAGAATTGAATCTTCTGAAGCCATTATTAATATCAATGGTTATGACTTTATTTCTCACGGACAAAAAATACTTGACAATGGCTGGTTTGACATTTATAAATACAGAAAATTAAAGGAAATAAAACTGCCCGATCTGATAGAAGGTGAAAATATTAAAGCAAAGGAGTGGAATATGGAGGAAAAGTTTACTGAACCTCCTAAAAGATATGATATTTCAACATTATTAAAAACAATGGAATCACTAAATCTTGGTACCAAAAGTACCAGGCATGATATTATTCAGAAATTGAATGACCGAAACTTCGCAACTGGCAATCCCATAAGACCAACTCCTCTTGGGGTAGGTTTTATAAAGTCCGTGAGTTCTATAGATTCGGATATAGCAAAGCCAGATATGACATCAAAACTTGAAGGTGAAATGGATCAGATAGTGGAGGGAAAGAAAAAAAGAGAGGATGTTGTTAACGAATCAAAAATAATGCTCCATAATGCCCTCAGTGAATTTCAGGTAAATAAAGATGGCATTAAAAGTACAATAAATGAATATGCAAATAAGGGAGAGGTTGTAGGAAAATGCCCGATTGACAGTGGTGACATCTCAGTTGTTAAATATAGAAATTTCCAGAAAATTAAATGCTCAAATGAAAACTGCAAAATTAACTTCAATCTGAGCGGAAACGCACTGATACAGTTGACTGATAAATCATGTGAAGTATGTGATTTGCCTTTGATAAAAGTAATAAGAAGGGGTCAATCACCTGAGAACAGATGTGTGGATCCAAACTGTTCATTCAATAAAAACTCATATGGAAAATGCCCAGGTGATGGGGGAGATCTTATTATTCGGCAGTCAAGGTATGGAAAAAGGTTTCTTGGATGTGGAAATTATCCAAAATGCACGGTCACATATCCCCTCCCCCAGAAAGGCCTTTTACTGAAAACGGAGGGAGTCTGCGAGCACTGTGGTGCACCATTGCAGGTTCTCATTAATGGCAAAAGAAAGTGGAAGTTCTGCCCGAATATGAAATGTGAATATAACAGGAAGGATAAAGTTGCAAAAACTAAAGAGTGAATTACTGGCTATTTTTCTGTTCGTTATTTCATCAATATTCTCCCTGTATCTGGCACTGAATCTGTATTCTGCTCCAGGGATTAAAAGTGAAAGCAATTCCATCAATATATTCTTCGTTTTTTATTATATATTATTCCTTGTTGTATTCACGGTGATAATCCTTTTTTTCGTAAAAAAGCATGCACGTTTGATTAAAAGTATATTTACAATAATGGTAATTTATATGGTCTTTATTGTGTCAAGCATAATATCTGGCATAGTGTCGGTGAATATATTCGAATATTACTCAATAATAGCAATTGTTACAGGATTCATTTCATATATGGTGATATTCAAAAATGAGTGGTATATTACCGACACTGCCGGCATAATAATGATCAGCGGAGCTGCTGCAATTATTGGCATTCTATTAAAGCCATATATTGCAATAGTACTTTTGATTGTATTTGCGGTATATGATTATATTTCGGTTTATAAAACGAAACATATGGTAACTCTTGCAAAAGCAGCGGTTGATAATTCATTTCCATTGATGTTTGCATTGCCAAATAACAAGGGGATGAAAATGAAGGATCTTACCTTTGACAATCGTGGGGAAAGTGATGTGCTGATGCTTGGATTTGGCGATATGGCAATACCAGAAATGTTAATAGTTTCATCCTCAATTTTTTATATAAATCACATTTTACTGTTTGCTACCTTTACAATTGGCGGTGCTGTAATAGCCCTTTACCTTCTTTTCTTCACAAATAAGAACAAACCGGCTCCAGGATTGCCATATATCAATACAGGAGTCATACTTGGGTTTCTTGCTGCTTTGTTGATAATACACTTAATAAAATAAAATTTATAAAATTAGTGCAGAAATACTCTTTTATCTGTAAAATAAAGAGGTATTCCATATTCATTTGCCCTCTTTATTACGTCTTCATCACGGATAGATCCGCCAGGTTCAATTATTGCTTTTATCCCATATTTATTGCATTCTATTACGGAGTCATCAAATGGTAAAAAGGCATCAGATGCAAGTACAGAACCTCTGGCGTTTGTTCCGGCACGGTCTATTGCAATTTTCAATGCTTCAATTCTGGACGTCTGTCCGGCCCCTATGCCCGTTGTGGTTCTATCCCGGGCCAGAACCATTGCATTGCTTTTTGTATGCGCAACAACCTTCCATGCAAACTGAAGGTCGTCCATGATTTTTTGATCATCTGGCAATTCTGTTTTTTTATCCACTGAACTCAATGACGGGTCGAGTTTGCTCTGCAACAACATCCCTCCGGATACAGAAGTTATTGAATAATCTTTGTCCTTTGCCAAACTTGACCTTAGAATTCTTAAATTTTTCTTCTTCTTTAAAAGCGAGAGAGCATCCGGAGCATAATCCGGTGCTATGAGTACTTCTATAAATTTGTGCTGCATTTCCCTTGCAGTTTCCATATCAAGCTCTCTGTTCACCGCAATAACAAATCCGTAGGCAGATTCGGGATCTGCATTATACGACTTGATAAAAGCATCCTTCAAGGTTTCTGCCGATGCCACCCCAGAAGGTGTTCTATGTTTAACTATAACAGAGGTAATATCGTCAAAATCCTGAACCGTTTCAAGGGCAGCGCTTGCGTCCAGTATATTGTTGTACGATAATTCCTTTCCATTCAATTGAATGCTATTTGGTATTCCAACATTGTTTGTTGTTTTGTACATATATCCTGCCTGTTCAGGGTTTTCTCCATAGCGTAATTTTATTTTATCGTATCCGTGCAAAAAGATATCATCAGGTTCCTCATTATTTAATTTCGTATACAGTTTATTGTATATCATAATATCGTACATAGCAGCCCTTGAAAATGCCCTCAGCCCGAGATATTCCCTTGATTTAGCTGATATTTCCTTGCTTGTTTCTATTTCATTTATTACATACTGGTAATCTTCTGGATCGGATAATGTTATTACATTTTTATAATTCTTGGCAGCGGCCCTTATAAGAGATACACCACCAATGTCGATATTTTCTATCATTTTTTCAAGGTTATTTGATTTTGCAGCCAGCTCAAAAGGATATAAATTTGAGATCAAAATATCAAAATCAGGGTAATTGTATTTTTTTAACTGATCTTCACTTTCCGTATCTCTTTTTGATAACAATCCCGCAAAAATTGACGGGTGAAGAGTTTTAACTCTACCATTTAAAAGGTCTCCAAAACCTGTTAAATCAGATGAGGGTTTTGCATCAACATGATTTTCCTTCAAATATCTCAGTGTTCCATCAGTTGCATATATCTCTGTAATGGATTTGCCCATAAATTTAAGAAAATCAAGCAGATCTGTTTTATCATAAACACTTATCAAGGCTCTCATATTACTTTATTATAAGTTATGATAAAAATTTATTGATTTTCTTTTTTATTACACACAGTAATATTTTTTAGTTTATAGTAATTTTATAACTATAAATACAAAACATTTAAGAACATTTATTAATAAAACCTCTATGGAATCACAGTTAAAAGTGGAGAGAAACATACAGGTTGAAGCTATAAAACAAAATGCAACAGCTGATAGGGAAGTTGAAATTGTCGAAAGAAAGGGCATTGGCCATCCGGATAGTGTATCTGATGGTATCGCTGAGGCCGTAAGCAGATCCCTTAGCAAATATTATATTAACCAATATGGCAGAATACTGCATCACAATACTGATCAGGTTGAGGTTGTCGGAGGCCAGGCAGATCCAAAATTTGGAGGGGGAAATGTTCTTGAACCAACATATATACTTTTAAGTGGCAGAGCAACTGCATCTGTTGGAAATGACAGGATACCCGTTAAATCAATAGCTATTAAATCTGCAAAGGATTATTTGAGAGATCACTTTGGCGATCTTGACATAGATTCTGATGTAATGATAGATTCCAGAATAGGAAATGGATCCATAGATTTAAGAGGCCTGTATGACACAAGAAAATTCAAGGCAAATGATACATCCTTTGGTGTTGGGTTTGCACCTTTTACTGACACTGAAAAAGTAGTCAAGCTCACTGAAAAATATATAAACGGTGAGTTAAAGAAAACACTTCCACAGATAGGTTACGATATAAAGGTAATGGGATTTAGAAAAAATAAGACCATAAACCTCACAGTTGCAGCAGCATATGTGGACAAGCATGTTAAGGACCCTTCAGAATATTATTCAATAAAGGAGGAACTGATTGAAAAAATTAAGGATAATGCCGTAAAATATACAGATAAGGACCTGCAGGTTTTTGTCAATACAGGGGATATTACGGAAGATAAAGTCTATTATTTAACAGTTACAGGCTTATCAATGGAAAATGGAGATGATGGTTCGGTTGGTCGTGGAAATAGGGTGACTGGATTAATTACACCATATAGGCCAATGAGCATGGAAGCTGCCGCAGGGAAAAATCCAGTAACTCATGTTGGCAAGCTTTACAATGTACTGTCAAATGTGATTGCCAGTAAGGTTGTGGAAGAGGAAAAAGGCGACATAAAGGAGGTTCTGGTAAGAATAGTTTCACAGATTGGGAGACCTGTTGATGAACCTCATGTTGCCGGCATACAGGTTATATATGAAGATAATGTGGATCCCTCAAAACATAAAAATAATATCAGGGCAATTGCTGATGACAAACTTCAGCACATATCTGACCTGACAAATATGTTTGTTGAAGGGAAAGTGGATGTATTTTAGATTACATCTACAGTATTTTCCACATTAAATATGCATCAGACAAATCGGAATAATAATTTTTTAATGTTGATATAATTGAAAAACCATTTTTCTTATAAAATTTTATTGCAGGAATATTATCAACCCTAACCTCGAGCCTGATTGTGGACAATCCTGCACCTATCATGACCTTTATTATATCAGCTAACATTCTATAGCCAATACCCTGATTTCTGTATTTATCATCAACAGCAAATAATAATATTCTGCCCTCGGTTCCGGAATATTTAGAGCCAATAATAAATCCCGTAATAGTATTCAGATTGTCATATACAATAAAAGCTTCAGGCCACGCATTGTAAAGGTCAACTATTAAGGATTTAGTATAATATTCAGATAAGGCATTTTTTATTATAAGCATAATTTTATCAGCGTCCTTTACTTCGAATTTTCTGGTAAAACCAAAAAAATTATCGTTTATAGCCATTCTTTGTGTAATATCATAAATTGATATTATAATTTTGTTATTTTATGCAATAAATCTTGGAATTATAAGCATTGCAAAAAGCAAATTAAATAACACTATTGTGGCCATTATTACATACCGATAATTCTTATCGCTTAGAAATGATATCCAGCCAATAAATACAACAGTTATGGGTGTGAATATAAGAGTCCATAGGCCGAATGTTATGAAATATAGCCCGTCAAGAGATTCTAGACCTGTAAAAAGTCCTGTTAATGGAACTGCTTTTGAATCTATTCCGTGGTTTAATGCATATCTATAGGATGACATTTGTGAAAGGGTAAAACCATCTCCTCCATTTTGCACAAACATAAGTATGACTCCTAAAACTAAAAAAGAAACGCTTATCATCACGCCCCCCTTTAGAAAATAACTGATTATTATCTCATCATCGTGATTTTTCATTTTTGTTCACCTTCTGAAAAGTTTTTCTTTTTGTATTTATATATAGAAGACCTATCATTATTATGGAGATAATTATTGAAATGTAAAACTGATCTGCAAGTGAAAATGTTATGATAAAATTAGCTAGATGAAAGCCTTTGAAAACCATGTCAAATCCCAAAAACGAAAGTATTGCAAAGAATACCCATCTTATATTCTGGTTTGATATTCTTACCAAAACTTTGGCACCAAAGAATGCCCCTATTAAAACTCCTATTGCGGTAGCGGCTGCAATAAATAAATTTATATATCCTTCATACCAGTAAATTGAGCTTCCTGTTGCCGCTGTTATGCCTATCATAAAATTACTTGATGTGGTTGTAACCTTCATGGGTAAATTCATTGCCCAATCCATTCCAAGCACCTTTAAAGCTCCTGAACCTATTCCTAGAAGGCCGGAAACAAAACCTGCAAAGAACATAATTATTTCACCAAGCCACCATCTTATGCCCTTATATTTTACGGTTTGCTTCATTCTTTCATCATAATACTGGCCTGTTAACTGAAAAACCCTTGTAGTCCAGTCAGGTTTTGTTTCTGGCGGCACTTCGGAACCAATTTTTCTGATGGTGGGTATCAACGAAAACAACAAAACAATGCCGAATATTATATAAACAAGAAATATCAAATGATTTTTATCTATTGTTATCAGAGTCAACGATCCGGCAATTGCACCGGTTGTGGTTGCAATTTCAAGCCCAATTCCAATCCTGATATTAGCAATTTTCTTTTTGGTATACGCACTAGCGGAACCAGCTGATGTGGCAATTGTTGAAATTAAACTGGCGCCGGCTGCAAAAATAAAGGGAATGCCATAAAATAATGTGAGTATTGGAACAAGCACAGTTCCACCACCAAGACCGGTTAATGAGCCAATGAAACCAGCAAATATTGACCCTAATATTATCGTAAGGAATTTTATAATTATCACGATTAAAGTCATTTACTGAATATTGCTACAATCTATATATTATTTATTAAAACTATAGCGATATTCAAAAATTTTATTTATCAATATTATTATATTATAAGAGTATCTGGATTTAAATGGTTGATGTAAAAAATGCAGTTTGCTTAATATCTGGTGGCCTCGATTCCCCCACTGTAATGGCATATGCTGTAAAAAAGGGATATAACGTATTCCCTCTGAGCATAGATTATGGCCAGAGGCACATAAGGGAGATAGAATCATCAAAAAAGATTTGCGGATATTATCATCTTGATTTAAAAATCATTAAATTTGACTTAACGCAGATAGGGGGATCATCATTAACATCAAATATACCTGTTCCGGAAAGAGATGTTGGCGAAATAAAATCGGAAATACCGAAAACATATGTCCCTGCCAGGAATACCATTTTTATCGGCATAGCAGCGGCATATGCCGAAACAGTAAACGCATCCACAATATTCATAGGTGCCAATGCGATAGATTATTCTGGATATCCTGATTGCAGGCCTGATTTTTTCAACTCAATGGAAAAATCAATTAATCTTGGCACGGAACAGGGCATTAAAAATGAATTTCGCATAACAGTTCCCCTTCAATATTTAACAAAGGCAGATATTGTAAAACTTGGGAGGAAACTTGAAGTTCCATATGAACTGACATGGTCATGCTACAATGGAGAGAAAAAAGCGTGTGGAAAATGTGATTCATGTCTTTTAAGGTTGAAGGGTTTTATGGAGGCAGGAGATTTCGATCCAATTGAATATAAAGTTTACCCTGATTTTTATAAAAAATATTTAGATAAAAACAAAGTTTAAATACAATTATTAATTATGCTGAAATTTTGTCCAAAAAATATATATATTATGGTAAAATTGCTTTAAATGGAGATTCATGATAAGCTTTTAGAGAGTCTTGATTCCAAAAACACCACCGTCTTTTACTGGTCTGTGACGATCCTTGCCACACTTGGTGGATTCCTTTTTGGATATGATACAACCAATATAGGCAGTGCTTTGCCTGCGCTGAAATCCGTATACCCTGCAATAGGGGGATTAATAGAAGGGTATCTCGTTGCGGGAGCATCACTTGGTGCAGCTGCCGGTGCCTTGATAGCCGCATTTCTGACAGATAAATTTGGAAGAAAATACCTTTTAATAGCGGATGCAATAATATATGCCGCTGGTGCTATTCTATCAGGTTTAACAATCGATCTTGCAATGCTTTTATTCTCCAGAACATTGATTGGAATAGCTGTGGGGGCGGATTCAGCAATTGCCACTTCGTATATAGCTGAATATGCACCAAAGGAAAAAAGAGGGAAACTCGCAATCATGCAGCAGTGGGTGCTTACAGTGGGTATATTAATTGCATATATTATGGGCATGCTTACATTCGCACTTGCTCCTGGATTTGCATTCACCATTGATTGGAGAATTTTACTGGGAGTTGCTGCAATACCTGCACTTATAGGCCTGGCTTTCAGGATATACATGCCAGAATCGCCAAGATGGCTAATTTTGCATGAGAGGTTTGATAAGGCAATACTGGCAATAAAGAGATTTGGGGTAGATACTACAACAGAAGAAATCAAAAAAACTTACGAATTTTTAAAATCACAAGAATCAAACAGAACAATGACAAGCGGTATAAAAAGGGCATTTTTAATTGTTGGATTATTTATGATGTTTCAGCAGATAACGGGAATAAATGTTCCATTCTATTATGGCCCAACAATAATAGGTAGCCTCCATCTGGTATCCTCATCAGGCTCAACTGTTGGTGGCATAATTTTCGGTGTTGAAGCCTCATCCATTCTTGCGGTCATCAATGTTGCTGCAACATTTATAGGATTCAAGTTAATTGATTCATTTGGAAGAAGGTCTCTTGCTCTTTTAGGTTACGCTGGTATGGCACTTTTTGATTTTCTTGGCGCAATATTATATCTGATGCACATATCCATTGGCCTCTTAATTGGCTTCGCAGGGTTTATAGTGTTCTTTGCATTTGGCGTTGGAGGCACCGGCTGGATAATCCAGGGAGAATATTTCCCAACAAATTTCAGAGGTAGATATGCTTCACTGATAGCTTTTGTGGACTGGATATCTAACTTTGCAATAATTGAAATATTCCCAGTAATGCATCATTCATCACTTGGCCTTGGATATACAATGGCAACATTTGGTGTATTATCATTGATAGCGGTTGCAATATTCTTTCTCATTATGCCCGAAACAAGGGGCAAATCTGTGGAGGAAATCACATCAATGTTTGAAAACAATACTCTGATGCAGTTAAGAAATAATTCAAAACCTTTTCCCAAAAACGTTTCCGAGGAGGCAAAAAAGGTAGAAGACTAAATTTATAAAAGCCTCCTTAAAATTTATTGCTTTTTTTTAAGGTGTACATCAAAAATATTTAATAATATATATTCAATTTATATGTATGTTTCCAGTGGAAAGATTAAGAAGGTATAGAGAAAATGAAAATATAAGAGATATATTTAAAGAAACACACATATCCAACGACAAACTTATAATGCCTGTTTTTGTGGATGAAAATGAAAAAAATAAAAAGGAAATATCCTCGATGCCCGGAATTTATAGATATTCATTGAGTGAATATGAGGATTACATAAAAGATCTAAATGATATTGGAGTTAAAAACATAATACTTTTTGGAATTCCGTCAAACAAGGATGATGTTGGTTCATCGTCATATGATAAAAATGGCATCATTCAAAGGGCTATAAAAATTGCCAGGGATAACACAAAACTCAATGTTATTGCTGATTTGTGTTTATGTGAATATACTGCAACTGGACACTGTGGCATAACGGAAAACGGTTATGTAAACAACGATAAAACACTGGAGATATACAGAAAAGAGGCTTTGAGTTATGCAGAAGCGGGGGTTGATATAATTGCGCCAAGTGGAATGATGGATGGACAGGTTAAAGCCATCAGGGGCATTCTTGACGAAAATGATTATATAAATACCATAATAATGGCATATTCTTCAAAGTTTGCTTCAAATTTGTACAGTCCATTCAGGGATGCTGCGGAGTCCACCCCTCAATTCGGCGATAGAAAGTCATATCAGATGGATTATAGAAATGGCAGAGAAGCTTTAAGAGAAATTGACATGGATATAAAGGAGGGTGCAGATATAGTAATGGTAAAACCTGCATTGTTTTATCTTGATATAATCAGCAAGGCAAGAGGATTATACAATATGCCCATAGCAACATACAGTGTCAGTGGCGAATATTCAATGATAAAAAACTCAGTAAACTCTGGACTTCTAAACAGGGATGTAATAGAAGAATCCCTGATAGCAATGTTCAGATCTGGCTCTGACCTAGTAATATCTTATTTTGCGGAGGATTATATAAGATCCCATGGTAAATACTGACATTATTATTTTGAACCTTGTAAAACTGTGAACCCAAAACCGTGCCATTATACGCTATCAATTCAATGGACAGATGGTTAGAGAGAGTCTCATTGCTGATTGGCGTGAGAACATACTCCTGAATGCCATTACTTGAAGAAATATGAGTTACATTAAACAGAATGCCATTGCTAATGCTTTCATTCACTATACCACGAAAATAGAGGTTCTTATTTCCGGAATAGGCAACATTAACGGTTATATTTTCAATTTTCCCATTATTGCTATTTACCTTTACATCGTTAAATATAACCGGATCTGTATGATGAACATTTACAAATGACAGTACAAGTATGAGCATCAACACAACGGTTAAGATATAATACATCCCGTGCTTTAATTTTTTATAGTTAATATGAATATTTTTTGAATAATTGATATCGTTGATTGATAGTACTGATATTAATGGCCAGTAAATGAAATATCCAGGCAATACCCTGTAATTAAAAACAAGCATGAGTAATGGAAATGCAAAGAGTTCATACTTTAAGATGTCATAATGTTTTATGTACAGTATGAATGATATGAGAAAAATACTCAGGAAGATTCCAGTAAATACAACAGTTGGAACATAGACAAAGTTCAAAAATGAAACCTGCGATATACCCATGCCTATTCCAAACAATTTCAGTGTTTCGGGTGACAGTATATTCTTAATATATGACATTGGCGATAGTATTATAAAATATCCATTGATTATAAAAAATATACCGGCGGCACACAGTGTCCATAGTACTGCCTTTTTTAATCCCTGTTCCCTGTATATCATATAAAACATAAATGGAAATACCAATGCGGGGAACTGTTTGGCCGATAGAGAGAGCCCATAAAATATACCAGATAATTTAAAGTTGTTTTTGAAATAATATGATGCCATTAAAAGTGTTCCCCATAATATCCCCATTGTTGCAACAATGGCACTATCTATAAAAAAAACATTTAACAATACCGAAAACATTGCATAAATGGCAATTTTAATATCATTGAATTTTTTGTAAATAATAATGAATGGTATTAGAGAGAACAATATTATTATTATCTGGTCAAATTTGCCAATTAATATGTATGGAACGTATATGAGAAATGCAAGGGCAGGATAGCCAAAGGATGTAACAAAAGTTCCGTACATTGTTGGAGTGGCAAAAAAATCGTAATTTATATTTTTAAAATAAACAAATACATTTTTCGTTGTCTCAGGTAAATAGGGATTTTGCCCCTTTAAAAATTGCAGGGCGGAATATGTATCTATAAAATATTCATCCTGGCTATTTTTATAAATTAGAAAATGGAGCAAAATAATGATAATAAAAATTGATATAACAGCAATCAAATATACCAATTTAAGGTGTCCATTGTCACCCTTTATATAATCAAACACATTTTTGTCCTTTTTATATTTATAAAATAGATAGAAAAATGCAATTATATCCAAAATAATTACGGAATATCTCAATATTCCATGAAAAGCAAACAGAACTATCAGTACAGTTAACGCAAATGCTAATGTTAAGGAAATGTACGTGAATTTGTATATATTTGCCTCATTAATTTTATAATTTAAATTTGAAATAAATAAAAAAATAAACGACATTATAAACAGGATAAATTCCGCAGCTATTGCATATATGTTCAGATATCCAAAAAAAGCGTAAACTACAAGAATTAAAATCAATGATATTGTAGCACCTTCATTCAATGCAATTCTTTCAATTTTGTTCATTTACCACACCAGAAGGGATGCTGTACTGTAAGTTATTACAAATGCTACCAGTATTCCCATCAAATCAGACACATATATGTTCACATTTTCAAATATAGCAAAATAATATATTAAAAGATTTACACCGTATCCTACAAGGTTGAAGAAATTGTATTTTCCAAGCCTTTTCAGAAACATGCCTTTACCCTTAAATGTAAACCTATTATTCAATATGAAATTGTATATAATAGATATTTCAATAGCCGGTATAATACTCAGAACTTTTCCAAGATGTGGGTATAGGTAATACAATATCAACTCATTAACAGCAATTCCAGAAACACCAATAAGCGCATATTTTAAAATTGTTCCATTTTTCAAAATTAAAGCTACATAATTTTTTAACCCAATACGGTTTTTATTTTTAATATCAATTTTTGCATATCCAACCTTGAAATCATTGTTAATAAGTTTAATATTTATATTCAGAATATTTGATCTATCACCGCTTAAACTATCATTGTTTGACTTGATAAAGTCATATGCTTTCCTGGAATAAATATTCACACAGCCAATAAGGTACTTATTTTTAATTGATAGCGAAAGTTTTAAAATAAAATCTGAAAATATTTTTATGCTGTCTGGACGACATTTTATTATCAACAGGTCAAGTTTTTCTATTTCAATTTTTTTAAAGTACTGGATTGCCATATTTTTATCAAGGTCAATATCGGATATTATGACGTAATCAAAATTATCTTCATCGGTAAATGTACCATTTTTATATTTAATAATCATCTAAATGTTGATATTATACTTATTATTATTTTTTGTTTTTTTATCATTACGAAAATTAATTTTCATAAGACACTTTCTTATAAGAAAATTTATAATCTTAGATAATATATATAAAATAATGCCAATTTATGATAATGACGAACATGAATATTTAAGTTCACGCGTAAAAAAACTGGAAAATAATATGTACATAGAAGGGAATCTCTTTCTAACTGATAAAAGAATTATTTTTGAAAGAAAGGGAAAAAGATCATTTATTAGGGCATCACCTGCAATTACAGATCTCAATATTTTCCTATATAATGTTGAGAATGCAACATATGCAATACCGAAATTTTCACTTTTCACAAGGAAAATTCTGAGCTTTGAATATTACAATGATGATAAAAAAATTTTAAGAACAGATTTCATCATAAATGATCCGAAGAACTGGGTAAATAATATAACAAGGCTAGCATCTTTATCCAAGAGGGAATATGCCCAGAATAGCCAGAAAATACAGGAAGATAAGAAAAAACATGAACTTGACATGGCGAGGGCCAAAGCACCGAGAGCAAATATTGGAATGGCAATTTTTGGTAATAAGACAAAGCCTCACAATAACCTTCAAAATCCAGAGGAATATGTTAATGAAGACCTGAATGAGAATTTCCCATCTACAAAATTAAAATGCCCCAATTGCAGTGGAGATATTACAGAAGATATGGGATTTTGCCCCCATTGTGGATTTAAACTTATAGCGTGATTAATCATCCTTTATTTCAATTAACTCCCTTAAACTATTATTCACTTTATACCATAATTCACTTTTCTCCTTGAGGTAGTTTATTTCATTACGGGAAAGCTTAAATTTTGACATTGTTTTATCACTGTTATAAAATTTGTAATCTTCCAGTACCAGCGATTCTATTATGGTTTCAATGATAATTATATAATTGTTTTTATGGTATTTATAAGGCCTAATTCTTGAAAACCTGGCCAAAAGTTTTGCCAGCAAAATTGCGGGATACGAACCTTGTATAAGTCTTAATGCATCGTTTAATTTAAAATTGCAGGATATTATGGCATCTCTTTTATCCCTGATTCCTTCAAGTAATTTGTCGAAATTATTTATATTATCATATTTCCTGTAATTTAGAATGTCATAATATTCTGAGGGATAAACGATGAATCCATTGTTTTTTGCAATACGCACAAATAGATCAATATCCTCGTACTCCTTTAGATTTCTCCATCCATCTGATTGGTTCAGCATATCTCTATTTATTATCGTGAAATTTGAAACAAGACATTTTTTTTCATTTTCCATTATGAATTTGTATATGATATCTGCAATATCTATATTGTATTCAATATTTGGATTAAAAATTATTATATATTTTCCGCTACTCATAGAACTTGCTATCTGTTTGCCCTGGCCGTAGGAGTTAAAATTTGACTGTATAAGTTTAATTTTCATATTTTTATATTCCATGGGTTTCCTGCAGGATATAATAATTTCATAATTTAACCCAACATCGTCTGCAATTTTAATTATATTATTCATATTTTTTTTAAAATCTGGAGTGAAATCATAAATAGCAGTACAAAAAGAGACTTTAGTTGAATGATCGATTGCCAGTTCCATTCTTGCTATATTTGATGTTTCCATTTATTATGTGTAAACATTCAATCAAATTAAACTTTATTGTTTTATAATATTTCATATTCCATCCATATGCGGGGGCAGTCATGGTATAAAGAGAATTAAGATCGATGGTAGAAAAGCAATTCTTCTAATGTGGATCATGGCAGATAATTTCTAAACATTCATAATAATAAATGGAATTATTTTGGAAGTAATTGCGTGATATGACAATTACAGTAATACTACAAATACATTAACAGGTGGACTAAATGATATTGGTACTATTTTAAGGGAAACTCAAAAGAATGAAATATGGAAATATGAATTTTAATATTACTTTAATAAATTGTTTTATCATTCGTCGCCATATTTATCTATGGCGGAAACGTGTTGTTGTAGCCCTTTTCTCTCTCATCAACAAGCTTGTAGTAACTGTTCTCACACTTTGTTCGGCTTTTTTGCAACAAGTGGTTTGTGTACCATGTATGACACATATAAATATCTGGCCCAATACAAATTTCGCAGTGTTCAGAGAGGATAATGACTTAATAATTCTAACAGAGATTTGCCACCATAGTTACTTATAAAACATTTAAATAACAAATATTAATCGTTAAAAAATGAATGATGATGAGTTAATGCTTAAAAGCCTTGCAATGGGCACATTTGATGATCTTTTTTCAGATATACCAGAAGAATTAAGGGTTAATATGGATATAGGAAAGCCATTAAGTGAGCAGAAACTCATTGAAAAAATTAAAAAAATATCTGGACAGAATGTTAACATGGTTAAATTCCTTGGAAACGGTATTTATGATAGGTATATTCCACACCTTGTGGATGAGATAATTTCAAGAAATGAGTTTTTGACCTCATATACTCCGTATCAACCGGAAATATCGCAGGGCATTTTAAATGCACTTTTTGAATATCAAAGTGTAATATCTGATTTGACAGAAATGGATGTGACCAATTCTTCAATGTACGACGGCTTTACTTCCCTTGGTGAAGCGGTTAGAATGGCATACCGTGTAAATGGAAAAAGTGAGATTCTCATACCTGAAAATATTTACAGGGCAAAATATGAAATAATCAAAAACTATGTTTATGGGCTAAATGTAAAATTTGTTGAATATGGTTTTAACAAAAATGGATTGCTTGATCTCGATGATTTGAGTTCAAAAATAAATGACAGCACATCATCAATAATTGTTGAAAATCCAAATGCATTTGGTCTTATAGATGAAAATGCAATAAGAGTGAGGGAAATTAAAAAGAACGCACTGATAATAACCTATTATGATCCAATATCTCTTGGAATTTTAAAACCCCCTGGTGAATATGACTCCGATATAGCCATAGCTGAGGGGCAGCAGCTGGGAATACATATGAATATGGGTGGGCCACTTCTTGGCTTATTTTCCTTTAAAAAGGATTATGTCCATAAATCTCCCGGAAGATTAATAGGCTTAAGCAATGATAAAAATGGAAATAAGGCATTTGTTATGACTCTTCAGGCAAGAGAGCAGCACATAAGAAGGGCAAAGGCCATGAGCAATATATGTTCAAATCAGGCACTGCTTGCTGTTGCTGCTACTGCTTATTTATCGATTCTGGGTGGAAGTGGTCTGAGAAATATTGCATCAATTACAGTAAACAAAAGCAAGAAATTAAAGGAGAAAATGAAATCAATTGGTATAAACACAGTTTTTGATGGTATTAATTTTTCCGATAATTTATTTCATTTTGATAAAATTGATATCCTGAAAAAGAAAGGAATTGCTGGCGGAATAAAATTGTCTGACATAACGTATATGAACGGTATAACTGATGCATCATTTTTTTCAGTTACTGAAAAAACAAGCAATGAAGATATGGACTATCTTGCAGAATCCCTAAGAGGTTTTTAAAATGTATAGGCAGGCCCATTATGATGAGGATTTTTTAATTGATTACAATACTGGTTCGGATTACCTTCTTGAGGAGGAAAACTGTGATTTGCCTGAAAATATGAAAAGAAAATCTTTAAAGTTACCCAATTTAAGAAGTTTTGATGTTTCGAGGCATTATACAAAATTATCCGAAATGAATTATTCTGTTGACGTAGGAATGTATCCTCTGGGTTCATGTACAATGAAATACAACCCAAAATACAACGATTATATAGCTTCAATGGAAACATTTACAGATGTACACCCTATGGATTACGGAATGAATATGCAAGGATCACTTGAAATAATGTATAATCTGCAGGAATACCTTAAATCCATTTCAGGCATGGATTGTGTAACCCTTCAGCCATCTGCAGGAGCCCATGGCGAATTTACAGGCATACTGATTGTCAGAAAATATTTTGAAATGAGAAATGAACTGAACCAAAGAAACGAGATAATAATTCCTGACTCTGCTCATGGAACAAATCCCGCGTCTGCTTCCATGGCTGGATTCAAGGTCATTGAAGTCCCTTCAGATGAAAATGGGCTTATCGATCTCAATGCTCTTGATGCAGCTGTTTCAGAAAACACTGCAGCTTTCATGATTACAAACCCGAATACACTTGGAATTTTTGATGACAATATATTGAAAATTGCTGAAATCATCCACAAAAACGGTGCCTTACTTTACTATGATGGGGCCAATTTCAATGCCATTCTGGGGATAACAACTCCGGGCATCATGGGTTTTGATATAGTCCATTTTAATCTCCACAAAACATTTGCAACGCCACATGGTGGTGGTGGACCTGGATCGGGGCCGGTTGCAGTAAAGTCGTTTCTAAAGGATTTTCTTCCCGTACCGGTAATTTCCAAGAATGAGGGTGGATATTTTCTTGATTACAACGTAAAAAATACCATCGGAAAGGTTTCATCATATTATGGTTCATTTGCAATACTGCTAAGGGCATATTCATATATTTTAAAAAATGGCAATGACCTAAAAAAAAATACCCAAAAGGCAGTACTGAATTCAAATTATATGGCAGACCAGCTGAGAAAATATTATACTATTCCATATAAAAAACTGAAAAAACATGAATTTGTATTATCCACAGAAAATACAGGAAAAAGGGCACTTGATATATCAAAGTTCATACTGGATTATGGCATACATTCACCAACAACATATTTTCCGCTGATAGTAAAAGAAGCGGTGATGATTGAACCAACTGAATCATCCACAAAGAAGGAGATGGATTTTTATATAGATGTTATGAAAAAAGCGGCATTCATGGATTCAGATGCAATAAAAAGTTATCCGATAAACACTTCAGTTGGGAGAATAGATGAGGTCAAGGCCGCTAGAAATCTCATAATGCACTGGTGAACTACCTCACGTTAAAACGATGAAGCTCCCTATATCAACCACAAAACTTGCCTCCACGTTTGGAATACTGTTCAGGTATTCCATCATGTAGGTATAGGTTCTGCATGTCTGTGATTTCCTCCTTTCCCTTGTCTCACGTATAGATTTGCTAATTTTATCTGATTTCTCAGACATGGTTCTGTTCCTCTATGTATTTATTTACAGTTTCCAGTTGTATTGCATCAATAGATGAATACCTATCTTTAAAATGACCTGTAGGCTTTATCGGCTGTGATATCTTCATATATCGAAAATATGCAATTCAATAATATGAATATTTGTGCTTCATCCACATCGCAAGCTCAGTGGCTTTCGTACTTTAAATTATTTGTAAAATAATAAACATATTTAGAATAAATTAAAATTTTTATTTTTGTAACAAATATCAAAAATTCTAATGAAAGATTATCTCAAAATTTTATTTAACAAGCGAAAAACATTAAATAAACATATTTGATAAAGAGATATATGAAATTGGATGAGATAGATAATAAAGTCAATGCAGTTGATTTAAAGGTCAAAATATTATCAATTGATAAACGGGAAATAAATACATCAAGAGGTGAAAGTGTATATTATTATGGGCTGATTGGTGATGAAACTTCCGTTATGGCATATACGGCATGGGAATTTCCAGGAGTTATAAAAGCTGGTGATGTAGTAGAAATTAAATATGCAAGGGTAAAAGAATACAATGGGCGATTAAGAGTGTATATGGATTCAAAGACAGAAATTATTCTCAAACCGGGTGAAAATCTGGACGTTAAAAATACGTACAAGGAGGTAAAATTGCAGGATATATCAACAAAAACTCCTTTTGTATCTGTATCTGGAATGATTTCAGCCATTACATCAAGGGAGTATAATAAAGAAGGCAGAAAATTCTTGATATATTCTGGTTTTATTGAAGATGATACTTCAAGGGTCAGAATTTCCTCATTTGGAAGGCCTCTGGAAAACGGAAAAATATATTCAATTAAGGGGGCAAGAGTTGCAGAATTCAATAAACAGATGGAACTGTCTGTTGGGGACAAAACAGATATTGAAGAGAGCCCACAGGATATTAACTTTGAGAGAAATTTCAAGATATTTGATATTAAAAACCCTGCAGGAAGTATCAACATAGATGTCTTTGTCATAACATTTGGCTTAAAAAGCGGGATAATAAAAAGGTGCGAAATTTGCAATAAGCCTTTGAGCACCGGTGTATGTGCGGACCATCCCAATGAAAAAACGGTTCTGGATATATTCACATACTTCACTGTTGATGATGGAACGGGGATAATGCAAGCAATTGCCGGAAAAAACGCAATTCTCCCATTGATAGGAATTGAGGAGGATGAAATACCAAAATATGCAAATGAGATTTATGATAAAATGAATGAAAAATTATATGGACATGCATTTAAAATGAATGTAGATTTTGTAATAAATGAGGATGGATTATCCTTAAGGGTAAATAGCATATCAGAACTAGATGAAACGGGCTTAAAAAACGATATGGTTGAGGGGGTTTGAAAATGCCAAAAATTGTACAGAAAAGAGAGAGATCATACTGGATTTTTTCCAGAGAACTGAAGGATTCCAATGTGCTGGAAGGAGAGGAAAAAAGGCCATATATAATCACGCCCCTAGGCACTAAAATAAAAAGAATATTGATTGCTGGAAAAATAACATATAAAAATGATGATGAAAAACTCATAAAGTTAACCGTTGCAGATTACATTGGATCCTTTTATATTACCGCATTCAAGACGGGATTCAGCAGCGAAATGGCAGAAGTGGCAAATAAATTCGGCGTGAATGATACTGTTGCTATTATGGGTAAGATAAGTTCATTTAAAACCGATGATGGAATTTTTTATTTTTCCATAAATCCCGAAATGATAAATAAAATATCTGAAAAAGAGAGATTTTTCTGGGGTATCAGAACGCTTTATATTTCCAGAAGAAAGTTATATGCCATAAGGGAGGCAAAAAAGGATGAAAATGCTAGCATGGAAATGCTGTCAAAACTTGGTTATACAGATGAAGAAGCAGAGGATGCCATAAGATCCGTGGATAAATACCATGATTATGATTTTGAGTCATACAATAATGCAATATCTTCCATAAATTATGAATCACCAGTTCCTATTGCCGGAAATGAAAATGTACAAAAAAATGAACAAAGCAAACTGATACCAGATCTCGAAGGATTTGTACTGGATTATATCAAAAATAACGATGATGGTCCTGGATGCAAATATGATGATATAATAATAGCAGCTTCAAATAAGGGCGTAGATCAGAACAAGCTGGATGAACTTCTGAATATACTTGGTTCAAATGGAGATATTTATGAAGTTTCATTGAAAAGATACAAGGCGTTATAAATTTTTACGAATAAAAATTAAAATATAATAAACACATTATTTATTATGGCAACGAGAAAGGAAATTCTGGAATGGTTCAAAAATACCGATGAAAATGCACAAAAATTAATTAATTTAAAATGGAAAATAGCACAGACAGGTAATTATACAATTCTTCAGAATGACAAAATCCCATTTTCAATGTTTATTGGATTCAATGATGACAATATTATGAATATACTGATAAGAACCGGTATTGAAACCGCAACTATAGACAATGAAGAGAGGCTTACAATTTATAGAGTTTTGCTCATATTGAACAAAAGAATTGAAATTGTGAAATTTATGCTGGACGGCATCAACGAGGAAGTAATTGCAGGTGCCGATATGGAAATCCACTCGCTCACAAGGGATGATTTAAACTCAGTGCTGAATACAATATTAACATCTTTTTACATGATGGTACAGGCCCTGCATTTGGAGGACCAGTTTAACCAACAGATAGTAGAGAGAACCTTCTTAATGATTAAAAACATGGCACAGGAAGGCAAATCAAGAGAAGATATTAAAAAATACCTGACAAAAACTATAGGTCTCAGAGATGAGGATGCAGAGAAATTGATAAGTGAAGTTCTGGATTCTAACAATGCCCCGACAACCATGTATCAGTAAAACATAGAATGGTAAATATGAATACCCAATTATTATATTATACTTCCACTGTAACAGGCAAGGGGCCTCTGATCATGCTCATTATAGGTTTTATAGTGATTTTGCTCATAATTTCCATCGTTATTTATTTCATTTCAAAGATAATCACATCACAGACACGAAAAAGATACACTGGACCCGAGTCAATTATTAATAAAATAGGAATAGCAAAAACAGTTATTAAAGCAAATGAAAAGGGAACGGTAAGTTTGGACGGAATGCTCTGGGGTGCCATAAATTTAGGGCCTGAAAAAATTGAAAAATATGATAATACTCTTGTAATTGGAAGAAAGGGAACAATGCTTCAGATTAAAAAATTTAATAAAAAAGTTGTAAGATAATTGATTATTAAAATTTTATATTATCCTTATCCCTTCCATATTCCAATTCCCAAACCTATTATGAATATCACAAGTATGAGCGATAGGGAACCAATTTTGCCTATTGGTAGGATGGATGGTAATTTATCTATATTTGCAAAAATAAATGACTTAACATGTGTCAGTATCGCAGAAAATGATAATTTAGGCAAAAATGCAAAACCTGCATATGTTGCAATCATGATTGCACCAATTAACAATACAAATGATGCAATACCCTTTTTAATTGCCAAACCAAAGAACAATCCATCTATAAACGCAAGAATCAATATTATATAACCTTCAACAGCTACCATAAAAAGATAGGAAGTTGTTATATTTAAATTTTTGTTAATTATTTTTAAATATTACTGAGTAGTCCATTCAATGTAGCATTATGATATCCGCCCATTATATTGTTGCTGGAACCACATATAAATGTGTTCATTTATTTAGGTATTCTAATTCTGGATGATCGAAATGTTGTCCTATCTTCTATTTTAAAGCTTTACTATGTATATGTTTTACCTTTGGGTCTTTGAAATTCGGCTTTTTATCTCACTGCACTTTTTTTCTTTATCTCTTCCAAGAAAATCTGAAAAATATTAAGCTCTGTCTAAACATTCTAAAAAAATGGAATTTTTACCGTTTTTTACACCCCACTAACAGTATATATAAAAAATTATATAAAATTATAAAAATGTTCCATTAATATGATATGAAGCTGTTGATTTTTATTCATAAATTAGGCACAATAAATAAATTTATATAATTCTGAAATATTGTTAAAAATAATATGAGTTTGATAGTTATTGGTGTGTTGCATAAATATAATGCAGAGGTAAAAAATAAAGAGTCTTCAGATAATTATATAAACGTAACCAAGAAAATTCTGCAAATGTATAAAATTAAAAGTGGGTGCCTCATTAATGGCAGAATAAATGAAATAAATTCTGCAGTTGATAGGGATAAACAAATAGAGGTGGCCATGCCAAACCTTGCATACATAAGTGGAATGCATGTTGATATGATTTATATTGAAGGTGATGGAGAGAAAGATTACTTATTTTTTCCAAATAAGGAGTGGAATAAAATCGTTAACTTTGCTATTTTTCCGGAAGAATATGAAATTAAATTTGAATTTAATACAATTTCCTGCGGTTTTAGAAAGATTAAACTGTTCAATAAGGGCATAGTTATAGATAAATGATTTATGGTGTTTATATGAAGGATTATAATGGTATCACAAATTTATCCAGAGTTACAAAATTATTGGAAGAAGCAATGGATTATGAAACACAGGGAAAAAAAGATGAGGCTATAGAATCATATAAAAACGCATATAAATATTTATTGGAAATTGCTAAAAATTCAAAGGGAGATGAAAAGAAAAAAAGATTAGTGCAGGCGGAAAATGTATTAAAGGCCTGTAATTCATTGAAAAATTTAGATGTTAATGAGGATAAAATAAATAATGGCAAAAAAATATTGCAGTCATTAAATGTTGAAACACCAGAAATACCTAACATTACATTCAATGATGTTGCGGGTCTTGAGGACGTAAAGAGTGAAATAATGTCAAAAATCATATATCCAATGAGATATAAGGAACTGTCAGAGGAGTATGACATAGAATTTGGCGGCGGCATGCTTTTATTTGGCCCCCCTGGAACAGGAAAAACTTTTATCGTTAAGGCTATAGCAAATGAAGTAAAGGCAAATTTTATTAATGTTAACCCATCATCTCTATACAGTCAGTGGTTTGGGCAGTTTGAAAAAAATATTTCCTTGCTTTTTAAGGCAGCCTATTTGCTATCACCTTCAATTATATTCTTTGATGAGATTGACACACTTGTTCCAAAAAGGAGCGGAAACGAATCAGATGCAGCAAAAAGAGGCGTATCACAGTTGTTAACCGAGGTTGGAGGATTGACCTCGGAAAAGGATAAAAACATATTCCTTATAGCCGCTACAAATAATCCATGGGCCATAGATGAAGCAATATTGCGACCGGGAAGATTTGATGTTAAAATTTATGTGCCCCCACCAGATTACGAAGCCAGGAAAAAGCTGTTTGAATTAAAATTAGCTAAAATTAAACCTGTGGGAAATATTGATTACGAACATCTTGCAAAGATTACAGAAAGGTATTCTGGTGCAGATATAGAATTTATATGTAAAAAGGCAATTCAAAACGTGTTCATGGAAGTTGTAAAAACCGGAAATAAAATTCCAGTAAACGGCGAGGATTTAATGTCTGTTATTTATCAAATTAAACCATCAGTAGACGAAAACATGCTTAATAGATATAAAATGTATACGGACAGCTAATAAAATATAAGTTTAAAATATAGAAAACTTTATTTAAAGGATTATATTTATTATTTATGGCAGTCTTCAAATTCGGCAAAAGTGAGGAGGAAAAGATCCTTGAAAAAAGATCAAGAATCAGTATGAATAAATCAAACATCGATAGAACAGTAAGGCAATATGAAAAATTCAAAGCAAAAAGTATAGAAGATGCAAAGATAGCTCTAAAAGATAATAATATTAGAAAAGCAAAACTATTTGCTTCCTTTATACAATCTCTTGAGTCATCAATAACGGGCTTGAAAGATTATAGATTGTTGCTTGAAAGCGTTGATTTAAACCTTCAGTATTCAAAGACCCAAAGAGATATATGGTCATCATTAAAGCAAAGTTCACAGGATCTTGTAGGTGGACAGTTAACCCCACAACAAATAATGGAAATATCACAAAGCATAGATTCTATAGTTCAATCCCAGGAAAGAATACAGGAGTCTCTTGGCGATCAGCTTGACCAGATTAAGAATGCAGTAGATCAGAGCTCAGAAATAAACCCGGAAGGTCGGGACAAAGTTCTTGAGGACTTAATGAAACAATCAGAGAAAAATGAACCGGAAAATGTTTCAGAAGAGGATGAAAAATTAAATCAGTTATTGAAAGATATAGGAAAAGATCAGGAAAAAGAATAAATTTATCAATAAATATAACATTTTAAATTATGAAAAAAATATTTCATGAGAGATCAGAATTTTCTGTATATTGCGATCTTGGTATTTATAGAAGAGATAGCAATATAAGGGAATTTAAAAAATACTTTGATAAACTCAATAAAAAAAAATAATTTTTATTTATGCCCATTGTAAGAATATAAAATTGATAGGATTTGCAAAATAAGCAATTTATTTTAAAAATATTGCATTATTTTTATTTATCATTACGAATATTTAATTTTAAATACATAATTCGTATATTTTAAATATGATGAATTAATTATGTAGTATTAACATATGAGTTAGAATGGACTTATAATGTTAAAAATGATACTGTGATATACAAAAATTTATTAATATCACATTATTAATAAATGAAACAGGTGATAAATATGAACACAAAATGCAGGATATGTGGAGAAAAAATAGAAGTACCAGATGATTCGATGGCCGGGGAATTAATAGAATGCCCTTCATGTGGAATGAATTTTGAAATAGTTTCCATAGCTGAGAGCAGTGTGGAAATAAAACCCGCTGAAAATGTGGGTGAGGACTGGGGAGAATAAATTGATAAAAGCGGGTATAGTCGGAGCATCCGGTTATGTTGGTGGGGAACTGCTCAGGTTACTGGTTACCCATAAAGATGTTGAAATAAAAGTTGCGTCTTCAAAGAGGCACAAAGGAGAAAAGCTGGCAAGAATACATCCCGATCTCTATGGTTTTACTGACATGAAATTCACAGGGGAGAGTATTTTTGATGTTTTGGATGATCTGGATGTTGTTTTTCTGGCATTACCACATGGAACCTCAATCAAATATGTTCCTGACCTTGTTGAAACTGGAGTGAATGTAATAGACATGAGCGCAGATTTCAGATTAAAGGATGGGTCCAAGTATGTAAGATGGTATGGCTATGAACATAATTATCCGGATTTGCTGAATAAATTTGTTTATGGAATGCCAGAGTTGCATAGAGAAGAATTGAAAAATACAAAATACATTGCAGTTCCTGGGTGCATTGCATCATCGTCAATTTACAGCATTGCACCATTTCTGAATCTGGATCTCGACAATAACATAATAAATGTTGATGCAAAGGTGGGTTCTTCTGGATCAGGGTCAGAAATGGACGAATCAAAGGTTTTTTCGGAAAGATACAATTCCATACGTGCATACAAACCAGTACAGCACAGGCATACTCCTGAAATAGAACAGGAACTTAAATTTGCCTCCGGAAAGGATGTTAAAATAGCATTATCAGCACATTCAGTGAATATGGTAAGGGGAATTTTAACCACTTCTAACATTTATGCAAAAACCGATGAGATAAATGCATGGCAGCTTATGAGGCAGTTTTATGATAAGGAAAAATTCGTGAGGCTGATTATGGATAAAAAAAGCAATTTCAAATATCCTGATCCCAAAACAGTTATTGGATCAAATTTTGTTGATCTGGGATTTGCAATAGACAGGTATATAAATAGGGTTGTATCCTTTGGGGCTATAGATAATATGATCAAAGGTGCATCCGGCAATGCCATTCAGTCAATGAATATAATGTATGGATTTAAAGAAAATGAGGGTTTAACCATGCCCTCATTATTCCCGGTGTAAAAAATGATAGTAATAAAAATAGGCGGAAGTATACTTGAAAAAATAATCAATGAAAATGCCCTTCCTGAAATATTGAAAGAAATTGATGATGATATAATAATAGTGCATGGGGGCGGCAATTATCTCAATAAGTATGCAGATAATTTTGGATATGAACAGAAATTTGTCACCTCTCCAGGAGGGATTAAAAGCAGATATACAGATAAAAACACGCTGGAGATATTCACAATGGTCATGTCCCTCATAAACCAGAAAATAGTTCATTCACTGAAACAGGCGGGTATTAAAGCTGTTGCATTAAATGGAGAATCTTTCATAAGCGCAAGGAGAAAAGACAAACTTGTTATATTGAATGAAAAAAATAGGAAAATGGTCATCGATGGTGGTTATACAGGGAAGATAAATAACATAGATGTGGAACCTGTAAATGCGCTTTTAAATAAAGGGTATATACCTGTTGTATCCCCAATAGCATATTCTGAAGAAAGTTACTTGAATGTGGATGCAGATAGAGCTGCAGCATACATTTCGGGTTATTTGCATGCCAGAATGCTTATACTTATGACAAATGTCAATGGCCTGTATATGGAAGATAAAATTGTAAATGAAGCGGATAGTGAATATATAAGAAATGTAATAAATAAAGTGGGCCACGGAATGGATAAAAAACTGCTGGCTGCTACAGAGGCCATAGATATGGGAGTTCAGAAGGTAATTATATCCAATCCATTTAATGATATTATGAGTGGCACCACTATTTACAAAAAAGCTGAGGTAAGTAAAAATTATTGAAAATATGGTGACAAAATGAATTATGAAGATGAATATATTGCAAATACATATCAACGTCTGCCTGTAAACATTAAAAGAGGAGAAGGTTCGTATCTATATGACGTTAATGGAAAAACGTACATTGATATGATGAGCGGATACGGAGTGGCTATTCTTGGATATTCCAACAGAAAAATAAGGGATGCTGTATGCAATCAGATGGATATATTGCCAATTGCCCATGCATCAGAATATACTGAAGCAAGAGATAAATTTGTAAAAAAACTTTCCGGGATAGTTCCAGAGGGATTTAATAAATTCTATCTTGGAAATACTGGCGCAGAGGCCATTGAAGCCGCAATAAAGGTTGTAAAAAAATCTTCAAAAAAACATAAACTGGTGGCAATGAACAATTCATACCATGGTAAAACCCTTGGAGCACTTTCCATTACTCATTCGAATAAATACAGAAAATACTTCGATGATATTTTAATAAAAAATGTTGAGTTTATTGGATACAACAATGAGGAAGACCTTGAAAAAATCAGAAAGGATGAGGATATAGCTGCTGTTTTTTTTGAGCCTGTCCAGGGCGAAGGTGGGATAAATATACCAGATAGAGAATATGTCAGGCATTTAAGAGAAATTACAGAGGAAAAAAACATCATACTCGTTGCTGATGAAATTCAATCAGGTCTTGGAAGGACGGGTAAAATGTGGGCACACCAGAATTTTGACATAAAACCAGACATAATTACTATTGGAAAGGGCATAGGCGGAGGCATACCCTTATCCGTTACTGCTGGTAAATCCGAGTATATGGATAACCTTGAAAAAGGAGAGCAATCATCCACAACAGGTGGGAATCCTATCGCGTGTGCTGCAGGCTCTTCTGTTATAGACCAACTCACACCAGAACTTATTCAGGAAGTTCAGAGAAAGGGAGAACTTTTAAGAAAATCGTTGCATGACGGTTTAGACAATATAAAAATTGTAAGGGAAATCAGGGGACTGGGATTGATGAATGCCATAGAATTGAGGGTAAAATTCCTGCCAATTCTGATGGATATGATAAATCATGGAGTTCTTTCACTGTATTCAGGATTAAATATCATCAGATTGCTTCCGCCATATCTTATGGGTGATGACGATCTGGAGAAGGCTTCATCAATCATATCTGAAACAATAAAAACATATTATAATGAGGTGAACAAATGAGAATTTCTATGCTTTATGATATAATACGCTGGGAAGAGAGAGCCATATTGAAATCCATGGAGGATAAAAACATAGAGGCAATACATCTTGATGTTAAAAACATGAATTTAAATCTTGAAGGGAACAATTATGATTTTGGTGATATCTCGCTGCAGAGATCCACCGGTTACTACAGAAATCTCCATTCAACGGCTTATGTTGAGTTTACTGGAAATAGGATAATAAATGACTTTAACTCAACCATAATAACGGGCAATAAAATGTTTACCTCTTTGCTCTTATCAAAGAATCATGTGAAAATACCAAAAAGCTATGTATCGTTTTCAAAGGATGTTTTTTTAAAATCCTTCAGCGATGATTTCAACAACAGGGCCGTAACCAAACCTGTTACAGGAAGCTGGGGGCGAATGATATCACTGCTTAATGATTATTACGCTGCTATGGATATTACAGAATATAAAGAATATATGTATCCATTATACCAGATAAACTATACCCAGGAATATATCAATGATTTTGGGCGTGATTTAAGGGTATTTGTTGTAAATGATCAAGTTGTTGCCGGAATATACAGATACAAAACATCAATGGACTGGAGAACCAATACTGCCCTGGGTGGAAATGCAGAACCGTTGAAAATAACGCCGGAAATAGAAGAAATAACACTGAATGCAACGAAATCAATTGGCCCTGGCATATATGGAGTTGATATTCTGGAGTCAAAGGAGGGGCTATTTGTAAACGAAATAAATGGAAATACAGAGTTTAAGAATACAGTTCCGGTAACCGGCGTGAACATACCTGAACTGATTGTCGATTACCTCATTCAAGAGGCAAAAAAATGAATACAAGGGACCTGTTAATAAAAATGCTCGAAACGTATTCCCCAAGTGGCAAGGAATTGGAAATCGCTAGGTTGATCAGGGAATATATGGTTGAAATGGATTTTGAAAATCCCATTATTGATGAAAAATATAATGTGGTTTCAGTATCTGGAAGTGGTGAGCCTTCAATTCTTATATGTGGCCACGAGGATACGGTTCCAGGATTTATGCCTGTAAAATATGATGGTGATTTAATATATGGCCGTGGTGCGGTGGATGCAAAGTCCTCGCTTTTATCATTATTGCTTGGTGCAAAAAAAGCCAGAGACTCTGGGTTCAGGGGGAAAATAATCATGGCATCTGCATCAGGAGAAGAAAGCGATAGCAAAGGAATAAATTATATAAAAAATCATTATGAAAAAACCGATTTTGCAATTTTTGGTGAGCCTGGTGGAGCTGAAAATATCACAACCGGATATAAGGGAAGAACACTGTTTGAAATATACAAAAAAAGCAATGCACATCATGCCAGTTCATCATGGATGGAAGAAAATGCGATAGATTCCCTGATAAGTTTGTGGGAAAGCATAAAAACAAGATGGGGTGACAATAAGGATTTCAACTCCATCACCGCTGGAATAACGAAATTCAATGGCGGTGAATATGACAACATGACACCCGAAAATGCAAGCATGTCAATTGATATAAGGTATCCAAAATCGGTCGAGCAGCAGGACGTAATAAAATACATGGAAAATGACCTTAAAACAAATCTTAGGGATAATTATTCATATGAAATTAAGAACAGTGCATTACCATACATATCAAATATAAAAAGCAATCTGGTTAAATCATTCAAGGAATCCATATCAAGTTACAATTTGAAGCCAAAATTAATTTTTAAAAGTGGATCTGGAGATATGAATACGCTGGGCAATGACTGGAAAATACCTGTAATTACCTATGGCCCCGGAGACACAAAATTATCCCATACTTCCAGCGAGGTGGTCAGTGTGAATGAAATAGACCTATGTGCAAATATTGTTTCTAATTCACTCCTGTACCTGCAAAAAAACAATTTCTAATTTTTCTAAACATAAAATATTTAATTGTCAGTTTGGGCATTTGCATTCATTTTAATTATTGTTGAATAGGGCCAAATATGAAAAATTTATAATACTGCCAGTGGTTTGGCATGGGCGGCCAGTAAATGACATAATAGTACTGAAAAACTCCGATGTAAAGGGAATAGCAAAAAAACATCACCTGACCAAAAGCTTAGGAGATGTTTAGTCATTCAATTACCCTTGTAATCAGGCTCCCTTTTCTCAAGAAAGGCCTTAATGCCCTCTTTCAGGTCATTTCCGGCATATAGCATGCCCATGGACAGCGATTCCTCATCAAAATTCATTGTGGATGTACTGTACATGAGCTTTTTTGCCACATATACTGACGCGGGGGAGATTTTTCTTGATAATCTATCAGCCAGTTTGAATGTTTCATCATCTATGTTTTCTTCAAAAATTCTTGTAACAATTCCATATTCGTATGCTTTTTGTGCATTTATACGTTCAGAGGACAGTATCATATCCATGGCCCGTGATAAACCTATTAGATTTGGCAACCTCTGTGATCCGCCATATCCCGGAATAAGGCCAAGTGATGTTTCAGGAAATCCTATTATAACATTTGGTGATGCTACTCTAATATCGCATGCCAGTGAAAGTTCAAATCCTCCGCCCAAAACATATCCTTTCATTTCAGCTATGAATATTTTGTTCATTCTGCCTATATGTTCAAATACGGATTCTCCCCTTCTGGATATTTTCATGAATGCATATGCATTGCTAATAAACTGGGATAAATCGGCTCCAGCTGAAAAGTTTTCACCCTCACCGGTGATGACTATAACGTGAACGCCATCATCATTTTCTATTTTGTTCAATGTGTCCTCAAGGTCATTTATAACCTCTATACTCATCAAATTATTCTTTGTATTGTTCAATTTTAATATGCCGACCTTATTTCTAATCTCATACACTATATGGGATTTTTTTTCTTCCTCTTTGGATTCAGCTTTTGGGCTTATTGCCTCTTTTAACTTTCCATTTTTTATTGTTTCAGATGGAGAGAATACGGATATGTTATATTTTTTATAAAGGGCATTTAATGTGCCTAAAACATCATCGTTTGATAGGCCCTGGGCTACAGTTATGGGGCCAAACGGTCTGTTAAGCCCAAGCTTTACTCCAGTTTCTATGTCGGAGGGTACTGCAACGCCATGTTCAATAAGTTTTGTTGCTTCATTGATTTCCAGAGAGAATACATCCATTAAACTTATTTTATCACTTTCACCGGAATCGGGAATGATTGCTTTTCCATTTTCCCATTTGTATATGCCCTCACCTGTTTTCATTCCGAGTTTTTTCGACTCTATATATTTATCAAATCCGTGACATTTTCCATAATCCTCTGATAATTCCCTTCCGTAATATTTCAAGGAATCAACAACTGTATCCAGGCCAACATAATCGAATAATTGATATGGCCCCATTGGCAATCCCTGGGATTTGAAAAATCTATCTATCTCTTCTGGCTTTGCTGTATTATTCTGAAAAACGTTGCATAACAATAGCATTTCGGGTGCAGAAATCCTGTTTACAACAAATCCTGCCTCATCCTTCAATATTTTAATAGGTATTTTTCCAATCTTCTTTGAAAGATCATAGACTTCATTTATATATTCCATTGATGTTTTATTTCCCTTTATTACTTCAACTAATTTCATCAATATTGGTGGGTTAAAAAAATGCATACCAAGCAATCTCTCTGGATTATTGATGAATTCAGCCATTTCTGTTATTCTCATATTAGAAGTGTTTGATGCTATAATTTTATTGGTATTTTTTGAAATTTCCTTCAATACTTTTACTTTAATGTCAAATATTTCAGGAACAACCTCAATTGATATGTCTGCCTTTTCAACGGCATCCTTTATGTTGTTATAAAAGCTTATGCGCTCAAGGGTATTTTCCTTTGTTTTTTCATCTATTTTTTTAGACAACATTAGTTTATCAAGGCTTGTATTCAGGCCTTCCTTTGCCCTTTCGATAACCTCTGGATAAAAATCTTCAAGATTCACATTGAATCCATTTAGGGCAAAAACCTCTGCTATCCCATGACCCATGGTTCCGGCTCCTATTACTGCCACAGTTTTTATCATAAATCATTATATTGTATCTATTTAAATTTCTTTTCATATGGAAATTATCTTTATTATTTTTAGGTTAAATCTTTTATAATTAGTCTCTGGCATGTGTTTATAAGCACTTATTATTGATAATAAAAAGGATAATGTTATTTTAAGAAGATTTATAAATCAAATATTGATAATACATTATGCCAGAATATCAATTGACCATTAATAACCTACTCGAAAGCGCAGTAAGATCAAATGGAGAACAGGAAATTGTTTACCATGACAGTAAAATAACGTACAACGAATTTTACCGGAATGTGAAGAATTTCGCAAGAAATCTTATAAAAATAGGCGTTAAACCCGGAGATAGAATTGCAATTATTGATTACGACTCAATAAATTACATGTACTGTTATTACTCAATACCAATGATTGGTGCAACAATGCATATGGTGAATATTCGTTACCCACCTGAAATACTTTTTTATACAATCCAGAATTCAGAGGATTCCTATATTGTGGTAAATTCGGTCTTCATGCCAATGTTAATGCAGTATAAAAACATGTTCAATTTTATAAAGGGTTTTATTGTCTACAATGAGGGTGGAAAGGAAAAATACAGTATGGACAATATTTATTATGCTGATGAATTACTATCTGATAATGATTCTGAAATAAAGGAGCCTTCGGAAAATGCCATGGCAACATTATTCTATACATCAGGAACCACGGGATTGCCAAAAGGTGTTTATTACACCCATAAGCAGCTTGTTCTGCATTCTCTTGGAGACATATCTGCTTTATCAGATAATCCAATAAACATGAAGAAAACTGATGTTATCATGCCACTGGTGCCTATGTTCCATGTACATGCATGGGGCGTCCCATATTTTGCAATAATGAAGGGAATGAAATATGTGGTTCCTGGAAAATATGATTGGCCAACAGTACTTGAAGAAATGGATAGAGAGCATGTTAACAGATCCGCAATGGTGCCGTCAATATTATATATGCTAATGTCAGAAAAAAATGGGCCTGAAGTTCTTGGAAAACTAAAGCTGAAGTCTATTATAGGAGGAGCTGCATTGAATTCTGGGCTTGCCGATAGAGCGGAATCGTTAGGAATGGAGGTGGTTGTGGGTTATGGTATGTCGGAAACAGGGCCTATACTTACTCTATCAACATACAATAATTATATTGACAAAAGTGACGAAAATACAAAAAGACTGTACAGAAGAAAAACAGGAATTCCTATATCAATGGTTAACCTCAGGGTAGTATCTTCTGATATGAATGATGTAAAAAAGGATGGAAAAGAAATAGGGGAAATTATCGTTAGGGCCCCATGGTTGGCCGAAGGTTATATAAAAGATAAGGAGAAGACAGAAAAATTATGGAGGAACAACTGGCTTCATACCGGTGATCTGGCGGTTATGGATAACTACAATTATATAAAAATCGTGGACAGGGAAAATGATGCAATTAAATCAGGTGGTGAATTTATACCCTCTTTAATTCTTGAGGATTTGATAAGTACCGTGCCTGGCGTTGGAGAAGTTGCAGTCGTACAGAAAAAGGATGAAAAATGGGGTGAAAGGCCAGTTGCTTTTATCAAAGGAGATGTTGATGAAGCTAACATTAAAAAGAAAATGAATGAATATGTGAATACTGGCAGAATTGCAAAATTCTGGTTGCCAGATAGCTACTTATTTGTTGAAGAATTTGAAAAAACTGGAACAGGGAAAATAAATAAAAAAGCGTTAAGAGATAAACTGGAGTGATAAAAATGGAAGATGCGTATTTGGTATATTATAAAAGAGTCCCTTTTTCAAGGGCAAGACCCAAAGATCCTGAAAAGGATGCTTACAATGATGTTAGAATGGATAAGCTTTTATCTGAACTTATCAACAAATCATTAAAGGATACAGAAATAAAGCCAGAAGAAATAGGTGATGTCATAACTGGCTGTGCTTTTCAGGCAGGAGAAAATTGGACATATGGTGGAAGGCACCCTGTGCTTTTATCGAACTTGCCATATACTGTTACGGCAATGTCTATGGATAGGGCATGTTCATCGTCCCTAAATGCCACAGGTATAGGGGCAATGGAAATTATGCTTGAAAAATCTGATATCGTTCTTGCAGGCGGGATGGAACACATGACACATGTTCCCCTGGGCGTGGATAATTCATTTGTAAAGCCTAACATGGAGTTAATGGTAAATCCCAGATACTCAAAATACAACATGAATGTTTCATACAATATGGGGCTAACAGCTGAAAAACTCGCTTCATTAAAGCATATTGGCAGGGAAGAAATGGATGAATATTCCTATAATTCCCATATAAGGGCAGGAAAGGCATATGATGATGGTTTTATGAAGGATGAAATTCTACCGGTAACAGTAAATGGCAAAACCATTGATAGGGATTTGGGAATAAGAAATGATGTTTCTCTGCAACAGATGCAGGATTTAAAGCCGGTTTTCAACGAAAATGGAATAATTACAGCTGGAAATTCATCTTCATTGAATGACGGAGCATCTCTGGTAATGTTGATGTCAGGAAAGAAGGTAAAGGAATATGGATTAAAGCCAGTAGCAAGGGTAGTTGATTTTGCATCCGCAGGAGTTGATCCCACGATTATGGGAGAAGGGCCTGTTCCCGCAACTGAAAAGGTATTGAAGAGAAATAAATTGAGCCCTGATGATATTGATTACTGGGAAATAAATGAGGCTTTTGCTGTTGTTGTTCTGAATGCAGTTAAGGCGTTCAATCTGGATTTAAACCGGGTGAATGTTCATGGTGGAGGAATATCAATAGGCCACCCACTTGGTGCCACTGGAACAAGAATTGCGGGCACCCTTGGAAGAACATTGAATGACAAAAAGAAGGATTTAGGAATAGCAACGCTATGTGTTGGCGGCGGGCAGGGCTATTCTATGCTGCTGGAACGTGTTTAAAATGTTTGATGAATTGAATGATTACAGGAAAAAAATAAGGGAATTTGCACTGAAAGAGTTCACTGAGGATGTCTCCAAAAAATATGACAGGAATGAAGAATTTCCATTTGATATTGCCAAAAAGGCATTATCCCTGGGAATGATTGATATGGAAAATCCTGCTAAAATCTTAATAGCAATAGAGGAAATGTGCAGGGTTGATGCTGGCCTGGGTATATCGGCAACATTGCCATATTTTGGTGGTGAAGTTTTGCTGTTATTTGGAAATGATGGGCAGAAAAAAATTTTAAATGATGTTTATCAGGGAAAGGTCATGCTTGGCCTTGGCATAACAGAGCCATCGGGTGGAAGTGATGTTGCTGGATTGAAGACATTTGCAAAAAAATCAGGAAATAAATATATATTGAATGGGTCAAAAATGTTTATTTCTAACGGAGCTATAGCGGATTATCTTGTTGTTCTGGCAAGGACTTCCGAAGAAGAAAAAAGGCACCAAGGGCTCAGTACTTTTTTGGTTAATACAAAATTAAAGGGATTTAAAGCAACAAAACTTGAAAATAAGCTTGGTGTAAGGGCAACAAATACCGCAGAAATAGAATTCAATGATGTTGAACTGAGTGAGGGGGATTTAATTGGCGAAGAAGGCAAAGGCTTTTACTATATAATGACCTTTTTCAACATAAGCAGGATTTATGTGGCAGGCCAGGCCCTTGGAATATCTGAGGGGGCATTTGACAAAATTAAAAGTTATGTCAAAACCATGAATCTTGCGGATGAACAAACAATGTTTGATGTGGCTGATGTTTCAACAAGAATTGAGGCTGCAAAACAGCTAACATACAATGCAGCATCATATTTATTCAAATATGATCCTAAACCGGAGTTAACAAGCATGGCAAAGGCATATTCCGGTGAAACAGCTGTTTACTCGTCGGAAAAAGCAATGGAAATAACTGGAAAATCCCCCGATGAAAGCATACAGAGAATATTCAGAAATGCTAAAATCATGGAAATATGGGAGGGGACAAGTGAGGTAGAAAAACTTGTTATATCAAAACAAATATTGAAGGGTGATTAAATGGAGGATGAATTTGAGCTTTTAAGAGATACGGTAAGGACATTTTCTGAAAAAAATCTTGATGAGAAAAAAATTGAATCAGAAGGAATTACAGAAAATACTATTCAAAATATCGCGTCTCAGGGATTTCTTGGTGCTAGAATACCCTCAAAATTTGGTGGATCTGAACTAGATGAAAAATCATACAATATAATACTTCAAGAATTGTCTAAATACTCGCCTTCAGTAGCAATGAGAATATTTATTCTAAATTCACTTTATTATCCGCTTGCTAAAAATACAGAACTGGAGTCGACTCTTTCCGATGCTTCTTCAGGAAAATTGAATGTCACAGTTGATTTTTTAAATAATAATAGAATAGATGGCGAAAAATTCAATGGAATCGTGCACGATATACTAAATGCAAATTCAAATAAAATAATTGTTTTTGGAAAAAATCCTGCAGTGGTCGATGGTGGCACCATTGAAGAAAAGGATTTTATGGGATTCAGGGGGTTAAAGTTTGGGGATATTAAAGTTGACAGTGACCTCCAGTACCTTAATACCACGTCCACTCTGAATGATGTTCTGGAAAACTCATATAATGCAATTTCTTCAATAAATCTTGGGCTAATTTCAGGGGCCCTGGATAAGGCAATGGAGTATTCAACGATAAGGAAAGCTTTTGATTACACTTTGAGTTCCTATGAACCGGTCGCATTTAATTTATCAAAAATGATTTCACAGAAAAATATACTGGAAAACATATTGAATAGCAATATTGACAGTTTCTACGCTCTAAATTTTTCAATGAATATTATTGTTGAAACTACAAGATATGCACTTAATGTTCATGGAGGCTATGGATATTTCAGTGATTTTGGAGTTGAAAAATTTTATAGAGATGCAATGGTTATGAAATCAATTTTCTATGGAAACTCGGAACTTAAAAATTTATCAGAGCATGTTTTCGGAAACAAAATTAGATTCATATAAATTTATTTAAATATTTTTCCTTCAAATGCATAAATTTCAGATTGCTTATAACAACTTTTTTCCATGCCTGCTTTTAAGCATGTTTCCTGAAGAAATTCAATTTTTGAGAAGTTATATTCCGTAGCTACCTGGGGCAATAAAATACCGGTATAGTGGTCTTTTTTTACATATAAACCATGTTTTCCAATTTCTATTTTATTTATATCATGGTAATCAATTTTCTGAAGCTCTCCCAGTACTGTTATTTCAATATCAATTGAATTAATTTCATTTTCACTCAACGGCCTGAATCTGGGATCCTCAAATGCCGCATTCATTGCGGAATTTTCCACTGATTTATATAATGGATACACTGCAAATGGATAACCTATACACCCCCTTAGCTGGTTGCCCTCATTTATTGTGACAAAAGCACCCGATTTTTTATTGAATTTTTCAGGTATTTTTATATTTTCAAAACTTAAATGAAATTTATTTTTAATTGCATTCAATGCAATTTTTAAAAGAATCTTTCCATCTTCCTCACTTAATGAGTCCAGAAAATCATCTTTCAATTTTTCCATAAATAATGATTGCAATACCACTATTTAATATTATATGATGGGGAATTCCAGAATACTTGTGATATAAAAGTAAGGAAATAGGTAGAATAATTATCCCTTCTGTGGGCGTAGAGAATTTCAAAGAAATGCATATTCCTTCTATTTCTTTAACGTTATATAACTTAAACTTTAAAATTATGCGATGTATATCTTCCACATTTTGAATGAAATATATTATTAATAATAAAAATATCATGATTTATGAATAGTCTTGTGGTTGCAAATCCGGGTACTGGTAAAACAACTCAAATTTCAAATGAAATAGTAAATTTATTAAATAAAGGGGTAAAGCCAGAAGATATATTATGTATAACATTTACAAATAATGCTGTTAGGGAAATGCAGGTTAAGATAGATAGGGCACTAAAAGCCAGCAACATAACGAATATAACTGCCTATGATATAAAAATCATGACCTTCCATGGCTTTGCGTATGAACAGCAGGATGATTACGAGACGGATATTATCTCATACAATATGATAAGATATCTCGTGTACAGAAAGTTAACGGAATTAAAGGCATTTCATTATTCCAGAGAATATGTCATCAATGAAATCATACCGAAAATTGAAAATGCAATAAGGTACATAAAAAGTTTTGGAATAATGCCTGGCGATATTTTAAAAAATAAAGATGCAATTATGGAAAGCATTCAAAGGATGCACAGTTCCAGAAATATAAGAAATCTGGACGTTGAGGAAGAACTGTATTTATTTGATTATTTTTATGAAGCTTTCGATTATTATGAAAAAAATAAAAAAAATTATGATTTCAATGATTTATTGTTTGAATATTATAAAAAGGGGAATAGAATAAAATATGATTATATTTTCGTTGATGAGTTGCAGGATGTTAACCAGATTGAAGCAAGAATAGCAATGTCATCTGGAGAAAATAAATATTTTGTAGGTGATAAAAAGCAATCAATTTTCGGATTTCAGGGAGGGGCTTTATCTGTTTTTAAGGAATTGCTTAACGATAAAAGCTTTAATAGAGAAGTGCTTGATAAAAATTACAGGAGTACAGAAAAAATACTTGATTATTCAAGGAAATTCTATACAAAATATGATGGTGAATCAGATGAATTGAAAAATTTCCGTGGCCAGGGAAAAGATGGGGATAAGGTTAAAATTCTGGTTTCTGAGGAGCCTGAATCGTCAATAATATCAATTTTAAACAGTATAAGCAACAATGATAAATCGGTTGGAATTCTAGCCAGAACAAATGACCAGATCGATAAAATTTCAAATTTACTGGATAATTACAATATAGAATACAGCAGCGATTCAAATATACATACTACAAATGAGGCAAAAAAGGACATAATAAACTTTTTAAAGGGACTATTTTATGATGATACAGACAATATAATACCGGCAATATTTTCACCATTTTCAGGAATTTCACTTAAAAATGCCTTTGAAATTTCAGAATTTCTGAGGGATAACGGGACCATAATAGACCAGTATAGCAAAAATAATCCTTTTTTCAAATTAAAAAATGAAAAGTTTACCACGGAGACAATTTACAGTATTTTTGATAAACAGATTTTGCCCGTTGCAACATCCATAAATGAAGAGTACTTTCTCACCGCCGCTACAATAAAATCATCTTTGAGGGATTTTTTTGATTTGAATAGTAGTTTTACAAGAAAGGAGTTCTTTGATTATCTTGACCTCTCATACTCAGAAAATTATGAACCAGGAAAGGAGAGGCAAATAATACTGACTACCGTTCATAAGGCAAAGGGCAAGGAATTTGATACAGTGATATATGTACCTAAAAAAACAAGAAAAACGGATTCCTACATAGATATAATAACCACTTCGATAATAAATAAAGTAAAAAATATAGATGTGGAGAATGAACTGAACAATGAAGATATAAGAATAGATTTTGTTGCTTTTACCAGGGCCAAAAATAATCTATATATAGCAACAAAACAGAAAGAGGCTGATTTTTATTATATCCCTGAATATTCAGAAAAGGAAATTGTTGAAAATTTTTCATTGCCCGTTCCGAAAAAGTCAAGATATAATGAGGCATATTTCCAGTTTGTGGCAGGCAATTATGATGATGCAAGGGATATTTTAAATCAGGATAATACATGGCTTAAAGACCGCATCTATAATTTTTTCAGAACAAAAAATGTATTGTCGTTTTCCTTGATAAATCTTGTTGATAATCCATTCTGGCTCATGAAAAATTACATACTGAAATTAAATGAAAAAACTCCTGCCCTTTATTATGGACTTAATGCCCACGAAATGGCAGAAATGTTATATAAAAATGAGTTGAACAGGGAAAATCTTGATGAGGAACAGAAGGTTCTTGCTTCCAATATCGAAGAGGTCAATAACCAAATAAAGAATACATTCAATGCTGAACAAATAGGTTCAGAAGTATCTGCAGTTGCAAAAATAAATGAAATGTTTCCAGAATTCAAAAATGCAGATGACTCATTGATGTTTTTTGGAAAACTGGATGCAGTATTCGGCAACGAAGATGAATATATCGTACTTGATTATAAAACAGATAAAAAAACAACTAATGCACCACACCATAGGGTTCAATTGCTTTCCTACAAAACACTGTATTCAACTAAAAATAATATAGATATGAATAAAGTTCACATTGCACTGGGATATATAAGTCTAAAAGGGAATGTCAATACGCACAAAATTGCAAAGGGAATAATATATAAAGAACCGAACAGTTATTCTGAAAAAAAATTGAAGGGATACATATCAAGATTTATAGAATACAGAAATAACCCTGATCAATTTATTGAAGATTTCAAAAATTACAGTTGTGAAGATACGCTATTCAAAAGATTGGCTTCAATATTATAACCTTACCTCCCAGTTTTTAGGTACATGATCTACTTTTATATTTCCTGAACTCTTATTATTCAATGGTTTTAAGAAAAGCAATATGTATATAGTATGTACCTATTTAGGTATATATTGAATACCTACACAAGAAAGAAGGTTATAAACGGTAAAGAGTATTTCTACGAGATGACACCATACTATGATAAGGAAACAAAAAAGATAAGGTACCACAGCAGGTACCTTGGTGTCAGCAATGGCAGTGGAATAGGGAAGGTAAGGGCACGTATGCCAAGGAATATATTCACCTATGGACCATTCATCCCCGTATTGAGGATTGTAAGGAAAATGGGCATTGATAAGATGCTTGAATCACTCCTCAGCAATGAGGACAAGAACATGTTATTGGCACTTGCAATTGCAAGGGCAGTCAGATCTCTTCCAATGGACCTTGTCCACACATGGTATGAAGGCACTTACCTTGCAAGGGAACTGCCATGCACAATAACATCACAGAGGATATCCAGGCTGATGGAATATATTGGCAACAGCAATATACCTGACCGTTTCTTTTCATTACTTGCAGGGAAAATAAAACCTGAGTCATCGTTATTCTATGATATTACATCCATTGCATCGTATTCATCAAACAGCATGTTTGAATATGGGCATGCAAAGGACAATATAGACCTTCCTGAAATAAATATGTCACTGATAATGGAGAGGAAGAGTTCTACCCCATTCTTCTTTGAAATATATCCAGGAAGCATTGTTGATGTATCAACGCTTGAACTGTCATTGAAGAGGGTTGAGAACCTTGCATCAAACATGGTAATTATACTTGACCGTGGATTCTTCTCCCTGGACAACCTCAAACTATTAAGCAGGTATGGGTACATAATTGCAGCAACATATTCCAGGAAGGAGATAAAGCATGTATTCTCCTCCAATTTAAGAAAACTTGATTCAGCCAACAACACATTCATGTACTATGGAAAAGCAATATTTGCAATGGATGTAGAATTCTCCATAGCAGGCATGGAGTTGAAGGGGTACCTGTACCATGACATTGAACTGGAAAGCAAAGAGAGAATAGCATTCCACAGGAAACTCAGGGAGATCATTGATGCTGCTGGAAGGGCCGTGCCCAAAACTGGAAAATCTGCACAGTCCCAGCAGATAAAAACCATAGCTGGTGGATATGGGAAGTTCATCTCAGCAACAGTTAAGGATGGGAAATATGTTGTGCATGCAAGGAACAATGCAATATCACAGAAAGAGAACAGGATGGGGAGATTCCTCCTTGTTTATAAGGGTGAATACACCCCAGTGGAATGCCTTAATTTATACAGGGACAAAGACCATGTGGAGAAGGCATTTGAGATATTAAAGACTGATCTTGATATATTTCCATTGAGGACAGGGACACCTGCAACAACTAAAGGACTCATATTTGTGCTATTTATCTCACTGATACTCAGGCTCAGAATAAGGAAGATGATGTCAGAATCAGGGTTGAGCAGGAAATACTCCATTGATAAGGCATTCCTTGAACTGGAGAAACTCCAGATGATTGATATTGATGGAAAACTTGTAGAAAGGGAGAGGACAAAAAAGCAGAAAGAAATCCTTGATGCCCTGGAATCTATATCATGTACCTAAATGCAGGGAGTTCAGGTTATAACCTACAAATATTGTAAAAACCACAAAGAATGGCTGTCAGATAATGGCAGTATCCTCACAACAATAAATATTTTAATAAATAATAGATATCTATGAAATGTTTTTTATTTCATAAATCGGTTCAACGCCGGAAAGTATGTTGATTAAATTTTTTACTGCAACATATGCCATTTTGTCCCGTGTTTCGACTGTGGCACTTCCAAGATGTGGAGTAACTATAACATTATCCATTTTCGTCAAAGGATTTTCACTGTTTAGCGGTTCGCTTTCAAATACATCAAGGGCTGCACCCTTTATTATTTTATTATCAAGCGCCTTTATCAGGTCATTTTCATTGATAACCTTACCCCTTGTGCCATTTATAATAAATGCAGATTTTTTCATTTTTAAAAATTTATCGTAATCCATAAAATGATGGGTTTCCTTATTGTAATCCATACATAATGCAACATAATCAGATTTTTGCAACAGTTCATCAAGGCTTACATACTCTGCATCAACATCGTGCCTGTGTTTACTATAGTATATACATTTCATATTAAAACCGTGGGCTCTTTGAAGCATTGCTCTGCCAATTCGGCCCATGCCTATAATTCCAAGTGTTGCCCCAGAAACATCAGTACCAAGCATGAATTGCGGGTACCATCCTGCTTCCCATTTATTATTGCGTATTAATTTATCACCTTCAACTACTCTTCTTGCAATGGCAATCATAAGTCCAAATATCATATCTGCGGTGGAGTCTGTAAGAACTTCCGGAGTGTTTGTTACCCTGATTCCTTTGGAAAGTGCATATTTTACATCTATATGATCATACCCCACACTGTATGTACTTATAACTTCAAGGTTTTCCGCATAGTTCAGGATTTCCCTATCAATTTTATCAGTAAGCGTTATCAATATTCCATTAGCATCCTTTATGTTATTCAGAAGCCATTTTTCGGAATTTTCATTTTCAGGCCTTATTTTAACCTCGTAATTTTTTATTTCGTTCAGATAATTTCCAGGAAGCTTATGGGTTACAAGTATTTTTTTCACATATATCATAATTTAATTCATTATAAATAATTTTCATTGATTTTCAAACATGCATACTATCACCTTTGAGAATTTATCCATTGTTTCTGGTTTATAATGAAGCCTTATCTTGTGAACTACTTCACGTTAAAACGATGAAGCTTCCTATATCAACCACAAAGCTTGCCTTAACGCATGGAATACTGTTTAGGTATTCCATCATGCAGGTATAGGCTTTCATGTCCATAGGCGTAAATTTCCTACGTTCCGCAGGTACCATATATTCTAATATATTTATTGATGCATTTAGATCCCGATCAATAGAGATATTGCATGATTCACAGTTGAATGTTCTTTCCTTCAGAGGCATCTTCTGCCTGTGATTGCATTTAGAGCATACCTGTGATGTGGGTGTATATCTTGGAACAACCTTAGGAGTACGTGATTTTCTCTTTAAATCATCCATTATTCCTCCTATTGCTGATCCTTGAATCTTTCTTCCCCACAATCTCATCCATCCTTTTATGGGATCATTCTGGAATGCAATTGTCTCAAAACTATTTGTTATAATATTAACTATCTTATTTCTAGCATCCTTCTTCTTCTGTGTTATATTATTATACTCTTTATTTAATTTATTCAGTGTTTTATACCAGTTCTTCCCATGCTGTTTTCTACGTGATAGTTCTTTATGAAGTTTTATAGCCTTCCCTGTTAGTGGTATATCTTCATTAATGATTATTCCATTTGATAGTGTTAATGAACTTTTAATACCGAAATCAATACCAATACCATTATCAGAATATATTATATCTTTTATTCCAGTAAATGTTGATATATAGATAAAATAATCCCCATTTCTAGATTCAAGTGTTGCATTAGCTATATCAGCATCTTTTGGTATCTGTTCAATACCGGAAACCTTTAACTTGCCTATCCTCTGAATTCTAACATATTTGCCTGAAATATTGTATGTATTTTTATATTGCTTCAATGGTATTGAGTATATTCTCTTTTTGAAATGAAGTTTTCCGATCTTATTGCCATTCTTCTTTGAATTTGAAAGACCCTTTATGCTATCCTTAGTTTTATCAATAATTTCCTGTTTCATCTGTGATGATAATAACAATATATCTCTATCTTCATAATGGCCCTTTACCTTTATCTTAACTTTATTAATCCTGTAATCCTGGTTATAAATATCATCTTCTGATAAGATATAATTATAAAACCACTTTGCCTCAAGAAAGATACGGTTAATGTTATTTACCTTTGTTTTGCCCAGATGGGATATATCTATTTTCAGTTCATAGGATATGCATGTCTGTGACTTCCTCCTTTCCCTTGTATCACGTATAGATTTGCTAATTTTATCTGATTTCTCAGACATGGTTCTGTTCCCCAATATGTTTATTTACAGTTTCCAATATTACCACACTCATAGATGAATACCTATCTTTAAAAGGACCTATAGGCTTTATCGGCTGTGATATCTTCATATATCGAAAATATGCAATTCAATAATATGAATATTTGCACTTCATCCACATCGCAAGCTCAGTGGCTTTCGTGCTTTAAATCATTTGTAAATATCCCAGACATGGCGGTTAATGACCTTTTTTCATATTTTATAACGCACTCTTTTGGCTGTGCCATTGCCATGAAATTTGTATTCAATGACATATACAAGGGCGAGTGTAATTCTACTTGTTTTTAATAGAACACAGATTTTATAGACTGGAGTGGAATATTGCCATTATTGAAAGGCTTTTATATAAATAAATGTATATGTGAACCAAGTATTAAGCATGCTGTACAAATTTATGGCAATTATGTTATATAATTAAATACTGTTATCTATATAAATAAAAACAAAACAATTAACGATGTGCATATGATTGATGTGTAAAATATGTTTTTTAGATGTGAATTTTATATTTTCCCCATCATAATATGCTGCATCACACATTTCATCTGAATATTGTTCTGTTCTCAGTTTTCCGGATACTATATCCTCCTTACCATTCTCAACAAGCTCAATTGCAATATTTATTAAGATACCGTTATTACTCAAGTATTCTCCTGATGCTGATAATCTCCGCTGATTTGTTATAACTGCAAAATCCATTCTTCAGCTATGTTAGAATGCCTGATCCTAATCCTTAATCGATCCGAAGACTGCCCTAAATTTTGATTTTATTCCTCTTCGATTGATCATTAAGCTGAGACTGGCATGTTCATCGAGCATCATACACTTTCCAAGATCGTGAGTGAAATGCACCAGACATATCATCCCTATGTCAGAAAGCATATCTGGACACTTGCCAGATATTGTGCCTTAATGAATGCCAAATCGGATCTTTATGGATTGCAGAATGAAATTTCAATAAGAAATGTGTATAATGTGTGTAGTGCCGTCACTTCCCACTACGTTCTTTAAAGCATTTGCAAGCGAAAACATCATGATAATTCCGTGGTAGGGCATTCGCCATAATGCCAATAAAAAGTATTATTAATTTGTTTTCAATGTGCAAAGGAGAGAACTTGAGTATAATAACATTAATCGCTGTAGATCTTATTAAAATCGTGGAAAATGTAATTGTAAGCATGGGATATCCAGGTGTTTTCATCTTGATGTTGCTTGAAGGTATGCTATTGCCAATACCGTCTGAGGTTGTTATGACCTTTTCTGGCTATCTGGCTTTTAATGGCTTTTTTGGTCCTTTTAACCCATTTGTGTCAGTTGCAATACTTCTTGTTGTGGGTTCAGTGAGCGATCTTATTGGAGCACTGATTGCATATGCCATTGGTAAGTACGGAGGGGATCCATTTATTATCAAATATGGTAAATACTTTCTTCTTAAAAAAGATACAATAGATAGAACCAAGGTTTGGTTTGAAAAATATGGTGACCTGTCAGTATTTACAACAAGATTCATACCGATTTTCAGAACTTTTATTTCAATTCCTGCGGGCATTGCAACAATGGATGTGAAGAGATTTTCATTTTTTACTTTAATCGGAGATGTAATATTTAATATAATATTGATATATCTTGGCATAGTTCTTGGTTCCCACTGGGCAATACTTTTACAATACTTTAACCAGCTTTCTTATATAGGGGTTGTATTATTTGTTGTTGTAGTAATATACGTATATTTGAAACTCAAAAATAGAAGCACAGATAAAACAAATAAATAATATATTGGTAAAGTATATAGAGAATTATGTTCTCTAATTCAAAGGAGATTGTTGATAAATCATTTAGATATCTTTTATTATCAAGAGCAGCCAGAAGTGCAGCTCTTATTTTTGTAACATTGTCTCTTCCACTATACTTGCACTACCTTCACTTTTCTGTTATTTTTATTGGACTCCTGTATGTTCCTATCATATTATTCAATGTGTTTTTGATACTTATCCTTGGAAGACTGGGGGACAACATTGGATATTCAAAAATATTGTTTATAGGAGAAATATTTCCAGTAGCTGGCTTATTATTAATATCTCTATCAACAAACATATATTTTATCGCCACGGGAGCAATTTTAGCAGGAATCACGGGAGGTGCTGGCGGTATGAGGGGTGCGTTCTCTCCCGGAATGATGGCTTTTGTGGCAAGCAATTATCATAATGAAACAGATAGAGTTACAAAACTGTCATTATTAACTGCAACCGCTTCCTTTTTTTCAATATTTGGGGGGATATTTCTAAGTTTTTATGCTTTAATTGAAAATGTAATGGGTGCAGTATTATTTTATCGATTGTTTTTTGTGGTTTCATTTTTTCTCGTTCTTGCGTCCTTAATTTTTCTTTCTAGACTGAAAGAGTATAAAAGGCCAAAGAAAACCACCAGAATAATGAAAAAAGAAAGTTTTTCTTATCTGCTGAGAATTCTTTTGCCAAATACCGTAAATGCTGCTGCCATTGGCATAGTGATGCCATTATTGCCCCTATGGTTTGAATTGAAATACCACATTGATCCCAGCGTTGTGGGATACATATATACGATAGCGTATTTATCAACTGCTATTGGCTCATTTGTTTCCGGGAAGTATATAAATGGAAAGGTAAACACATTGAAAATGGCATCCATGGCTCATATTCTGCAGGGGGTACTGTTTATATCTATTGCATTTTCACCCCTTCTCTTCCTCACGGCTTCTGTATACATTTTCAGAATGGCCATTGCTGGTGTTGGATTTCCAATGAGGGGCGCAATAAATGTAAGGGGCATCAATAAGGAGGATTATGGGACATCAACTAGTTTTCAGGGCGTATCTGGCCGTGGATCACAGTTAACCAGTGGCGCATCAGGATACCTGATGGATTTGAATCTTGGTTTTCCACTGATCATTGGGGGAACGATACAGGCAATAGGCGGAATTATTTATTATGTGATGATTAAAACTTGGCATGGAAACCGTATCGTGGATAAGGAAATAGATAAAAACTAAAAACAGTGTATGATTTTAACAATTAATAAAATAAAGAAATATATTTTGCCAAGAATAATTTTTATTTTTCAGCAATGTATGGCAACAGAAATATGTTGTATGCAGGAAATGCTTAATAAAATATTGTGGAATTTTAAAGGCCAATATTGTGCCTTATTTAAATAATGATTTTATTTTTTCATCCAGATTTATGGCACCTATACATAGCAATTTGTTTCTGGCTGCATCTATGCAGGTAATTGATGCATTTTTTAATGTGATTCCGTAAGTATCACCCTCACCCATATTCAGTGTATGTGCAATTGCAGCACGTATGGGATCTGAGTGCGATACAAAAATGTATTTTCCCTGATAATCATTCATGCATGACTCTACTCTTGAAATTAGGTGGTCCCATCCTTCCATTTCAAGCTCTTTTCTTATTTTCCCAGTAATGTGTGAATTTGGATAGAGTTCCTCAATAAATTCATTTATGTTATGGCCATTTGCCTTGCCAAGATTTATTTCCCTTAAACGATCATCCTTTATAATATCAAGATTCACATGGTTTGATATGATCTTTGCAGTCTCATATGCCCTTCTGACAGGACTTGAGACAATGCCATCAAATTTAAGGCTCTTTAATTGCTCACCTGTTCTTTTTACCTGTTTTATACCTTTTTCGGTTAAGTTATTATTTTCTGTGCTGTCAGAAAGTATTCCTCTGACATTTATGTCGCTCTCCCCGTGCCTTATAAATAAATAGTATCCCATAATCATCAATAATAAAATATTTATTATATTTTTTTATAATTTTATTTTATTTCAAATTCATGCCCGTTAAATGGCAAAATAAAATTATATTCTGGAATTGATTCCTGCAGTTTTTCCCTCTGATCACCATGGCAGAGAACAATTGTTTCCGGATCTACATCTTTAATGAATTTTATCAGATCTGAATGGCCCGCATGGGCTGATAAATCAAAAAAGTCAACCTTCATTGCAGGCTTAATCGTGGCACCGGCTATTTTAATTGTTCCATTTTCGATCAAGCTCCTTCCATTTGTACCGTCTACCTGATAACCTGTTAAGAATATAGCGGATTTTGAATCCTGGGCAAATGCATCTATATATCCCAGAACTGGGCCGCCATCAAGCATTCCTGAAGTGGTAATTACAATATCAGCTTCCTCAATGGCTTCCCTTCTCATTCTGCTGTTCCTTACCTGTATCACACGGCCAATGGATTTCCTGAATAATTTTGAATCCTTAAGGAATCCAGGCGTTTCCATATATATCCTTGAAATGCTGTTGCCCATTCCATCAACGTATATTGAATAATCCATATCTCTTAAAATCATTACCATTTCCTGTGTTCTTCCTATAGCAAATGTTGGCAATATTACTTTTCCACCATTTTCAATGGTTTCTCTTATACTGTCCTTCAATCTTTTAATAACCTCATCACGATCCTCATGGTCTCTGCCAGCATAGGTACTTTCCATTATAAGTATATCTGTTTTTACAGGTTTGGCACCTGTTAAAAGATTTGTATCCTTTGTATAGAGATCGCCGGTTATCATAAATGATTTTGAATTCTGGAACCACCACATGCTTGAGCCTGGAATGTGGCCTGCGGAATGTGCTGTGGCTGTCAATCCATCAACCTCGAAGGGTTCACCATATTTTGCGGTTACCAGTGATTTGAACAAATTATCAACATCTGTTTCATTGAACATCTTTGTATAATTTTCAAGCCTCATGATTTTTAGGGAATCGTTGAGAATTGGCATTATGCTGTTTGCAGTCATTGCAGTTGCGTGCAAATTTGCTCCAAAGTTATGGTAATATACTGGCAATGCCCCTGTATGGTCAAGATGCGCGTGTGTCACGAAAAGGTCATTTACCTTTTCAGGTGGCAATGGATATTCTGGTGGTTTTTCAGGTTCAATGCCATAATCTATCATTATCTTACTGGCTCTATCTTCTATTTTTATTGCAAGTCTTCCGACTTCCTCGGCTCCTCCGAGGAATTTTATTTTCATTTTTTATCACCTATATTTTAGCATTTTCTAACCTCAAAGAACAATTGCAATTTCTTTGATCGTTAATTTCTGGAATTAAATTATTTAACATATTTGATACCTTTTCTTCACTTTTCTTCATAATTTCCATAACATCAATGGCTTCAACAGCGGTTTCAGACCATGCATCATAATCAGTAACTGTTGCAATCATGCCATAGCACATGGACAATTCATAAGCCAGGTTTATTTCTGGAACTAGAGTCATTCCAATAATATCTCCGAACTGTTTAAACATTTTTGATTCGGATCTTGTGGAAAATCTTGGGCCCTCAATACAGATATATGAACCTTTTTGATGGGTGTTATAACCCAATTTCTTACCGGTAATATATGATTTTGAACTTATATCCGAACAGAAAGGGTCGGCCATGGAAATATGATATACTTCAGGGCCATCATAAAATGTTAGTTCTCTTCTTTTTGTGAAATCAATAAACTGGTCTGGTATTACAATATCCCCTGGATGGTAATCTTCCTTCAATGAGCCTACAGCATTTAAGCCTATTACTCTTTCAACGCCTATGCTTTTAAAAGCCCAAATATTGGCTTTGTAGTTAACCTTATGTGGTGGTACTGTATGTTTTTTTCCATGTCTTGGTAAAAAAGCAACCTCCACTCCCTTTATTTTTCCTATTTCTATTTTGTCTGATGTTTCACCATAAGGAGTTTTTATTTCGAGAGTTCTGGTTTCACTCATAATATCATAAAGCCCGCTTCCGCCTATTATTCCAATGTAAGTCATTATTTATCCCATTATTTATATACTATATTTAACTATAATATATATTAATTTCCTAATTATTTGGATAAATTACTGCCTATATTTTTATTTTAAATTATTCAATAAATACCTATTTATTCCGGATCCGTATTGCGCTGCCTTTTTGTTTATATTGTACACTGACTCTGGCATTCCTATCCTGCTTGCAACTTCCCTCAGGATTATTTTGTTTCTATCTCCGCTTATATTCATATCCCTTGTGATTCTCTTTCTTATTTTCATAAGGTCCGGTGAAAGATAGGGGGTTACCAATTCCTTATCATAATATTCTGCCATTTTCTTTTCACGTGGCAATGTTACATTTATCAATCGGTTAATATACGAATCGTTTTTTAATCTGGGATTTTCAAGAAATTTATGGTATCCATAAAATATTTCATCTGCACCCTGGCCTGTTACGATAAATTTTTCTGAAATGTAATCCATCAAAATAAACAATACAAGTTCATATCCCAGTTCCATTCTGGTAATGCTTTTATCTATTTTTAGCAATTCATCAATATAATTTTCAATTCTAATATTATCAAGAACTATTTTTTTAACCTGTATATTTAAAATTGAAGAAGCATCATCAACATTTAAAAAATCCCTCGAATCTGAAAAGCCAATAGTATATGGAATCAACTTGTAACCAGAAAGCCCAAGTAAAAGTGATGAATCAAGACCGCCTGAATAGGCAATTGCATAGGGCTTATTCTTTATTTTGTCCATTTCATTATTCAGTATTGAATAAACCTCCTCAACTATATCTTCCATATTTATCTAATTATATCTGAATATTTAAACTTAAAGAACGTGGATGATTTAACGAGTTTAATTAAAAAATTATCCGTTAAAAATTGGCAGCGGAATTTGCAAATAAGAATAAAATAGTGTGACCACAATGGCGCAATATTATTTATTAAAATATTCCATCTGAATCATAAAAAATTAAAGAAGTGGTTTTATAAAGAATTGCAAATTAAGTTAATATAGCTATATTATAACACATAAATGTGAATATCATAAAACACAAGTGCAACAGGCTAAACCTGTTACTTATACCCCGTCCGTTATTCCATCTTCAGTCAGCATTATTACGGATTCACCTTCTGGCAAATATGGTGAGTCTATGAGCCTTGCTATTCTTTTTCCAGCTTTTGCCTTTCTCAAATAAATCCTAAATGTGGCAGTATGCCCGACTATATTTCCTCCTATTGGGGTCATTGGATCGCCAAAAAATACTGCGGGGTTTGCAGATACCTGATTTGTGACGGCAATAACAGCATTAAATATTGTTCCAAATTTCAGCAAATCATGCATATGCTTATTCAATAATTGCTGCCTTTCTGCTAAGGAACCTCTGCCAACATATTCGGATCTGAAATGTGATGTCAGGGAATCAACAATTAGCAACTTTATTGGAAATTCCTTTGCAACATCAGCTGCCTTTTCTGCCAGCAATATCTGATGGTGTGCATTATATGCTCGGGCTACATGTATTCTTCTCAGTGTTTCATCGGGATCAAGGTTTTTGGCTCTTGCCATCTGTATTATCCTTTCAGGCCTGAATGTGTTTTCCGTGTCAATTATCAATACGTCCGAGCCAAGGCCTCCTTGCTCTTCGGGCATTGTAGCATTTACAGCCAGTTGCAACATGATCTGTGTTTTTCCAGAGCCAAATTCACCAAAAAATTCGGTAATTGATTGTGACTCAATGCCACCGCCAAGAAGGCTATCTAGATTCTTTGAACCTGTTGATAATTTGACTATTTCCTGCCTTCTTTTAAGTATCTCTTCTCCAGTTTCAAAATTGCCCACATCGGCAAATTTCCTTGCTGCATTTATAATCTTTATTGCTGCACCCTCGGCAATACCACTGAGGTCTGCCAAGTCCTTGGGTGATGCCACCGCAAGTGTCATTATATCATCATATCCATTTTCTCTTAATTTTTCAGCGGTAGCTTCGCCTACTCCAGGTAAATCTTCCAGTGTTATAGGCTTTTTTTCATTCTCCTTGTCATCCAACAGCTTATCCTCTATTTTATCTTCAGATTTTTTTGCCATTTTAAAATTCTCCTCCCTTTATTTTCAAGGAATCGTCCGTTTTTTTAATGGATTCTTCCTTATCTGCAATATTGAACATAGATCTTATTGCATCAATGTTTTCTGGTATTACATCACTTTCCTGATGTACTGCCTGTAAGTAATGTAATATCCCGTTATTAATATTTACGCTATCTTTCCATATGGCTATTTCATAAAGATCCGATCTGTTCCTTGACCTTTCTCTTGCCATATCCATAATTTGGGCCGTTGATTTAAAACCCTCATTACTATTTATTAATAGAAGCCTGTTATATTCATTCCAAATTTTTTGGATATCATCCATGTTCACATTTTCTGGAATTTTAGCATCTATTATGTGTACATGCATCAATGTGGTTGGAATTTTTACAGCAATTGTTTTGATATTTATATTCGGTATAACGGTTTTGAGATCCGGTGCATGATGTGAAGGGTATTGCATTGTGGGTTCAATGGCATTTATTGGCCCTTTTTTTGAATCGTTTGGATCCGTGGCCCTTCTCAATATTGTTGCATTTACAGAAGAAATGCCATAATTTTCAAGAACAGGGAACAGTGATCTTGCCAGAGCTGTTGTATTGCATGAAACAACCCTAACATACCTTTTATTTTTCATCTCATCGAAATTCGAATATGCATTAAAACTCCCATCGACGGAACTGTGCTTTTCACCGCCTTCAAGTATAGCCCGTATATTGTATTTTTTGTACATTGACAAATTATTCTCCCCCATGCCTTCTGGAGTTCCGTCAACAATTATGTCTGAATCTTTACACAGGTCTTCTACTGTGCCTTTAACCTTAATTCCACTTTTTTTAAATTGCTCTATCTTTTCCTCTGACGGCACAAAAATATTAAAATATTTGGATGCTTCAATGGCCACATAATCTGGTGTATTTTTAACTATACCGGAAACATACATATCGTCCTGAACAGAAACACCATACGCAACCCTTCTCCCTATAGTTCCATATCCATTAATCCCGACTCCTATCATCTATTTATTATATAATATACAGTAATAAATTTATTTATTCAATAGAAATTGTTATATGAAAAATAATTATTACATTGTGTGGAGGATTTAACGTTACGTGACTATTTCCGGGAATATTATTTAAAAAATGCAGTGAAGATTCCAGACTTATTATTTAAAAGAGAAATTGGTTATATTCCATTTTCCGGTAGCATGATAAGGCATAGAATGTACAATAATAATGTTGAAATTGAAAATTTCATTAAAAGAACAGTCCCCAGGCATCTTTATTATTCTTCAGCATACTATAACTTTCCTGATAAAACAAAAATGGTTGAAAAAGAATGGCTTGGTGCTGAACTGATATTCGATCTTGATGCAGACCATATAGAAAATGCTGATAAAATGACATATGAACAGATTTTAGAAGAAGTAAAGAAACATACAAAGAGATTGCTTGGCACTTTAATCAACGATTTTGGGTTTAATGAAAGCAACATCCATCTTTATTTCTCAGGGGGGAGGGGATACCATGTCCATGTGGAAAGCGATAAGATATATACCCTTGATTCAGACGCAAGAAGGGAAATTGGAGACTATATAAAAATAGAGGGCATTAATATTGAGGACTTAAAAACCCTTGACGATTCCCATTTTAACTATGGGATATTAAAAAAATTAAATAAATATATATCTGATTTTTTCACTGATATTAATGATGAAAATATACATAAATTACTTGGAAAAAATACAAACAATTATATTAAACACCTGGATAAATTTTTTGGCGGAAAAAAGTTAATAGAATTTTTTAAAGATACAAAGGGTAATAAATTTAAAATAATTGATACTTTTGACAAGCTCAATAACAACGAGTATAATAAAACTATGTTGACATATTTGTTGAATCAATTTAAAAAGGAAGCACTTGCAGAGATAGATGAACCTGTAAGTACCGATATTCACAGATTAATAAGATTTCCATTGAGTCTGCATGGGAAAACAGGATTGATGGTAAAACCACTTTTAATAAGTGACCTGAATAAATTTAAGCCTTTAAACGAGGGGATACCCGAAATTTTTAAGGGTGTGGAAAAAAAAATAAATTTAACCATTGACAAATTTGAAATAAATATGGATAATCAACATTTCAAACTTGAGAAGGGTATAAACAATGTGCCACTATATCTGGCAATCTTTACAAATGCCATAAATGTTTCTGAGTTTATAGATAAGAAATATTAAAGAGGGTTATTCAGAGTTTATATACTCTCTCCACGTTGTTCCTTCCATCATAGGATTAAGCAATCTTATGTATGGGCCGCGTATAAGAGTGTCCAGAACTCTGTCGTGTATTTCTCTTGCCGGATGCGAAAATAATACCCTTCCTATTCCAAACATTGCATCCTGAGGGGAAGCCCACTCCATATGAACGCTGTATACTGCTGGTACCGGTTTTGCTTCATCTGGTTTGAAAGCTCCTTCCTGTTCAACTGGAATTTCTCCATTTGATTCAAGTATCTGGTGTATTCCTTTGGATTTTAACTGGAATGAACCAACTGCAGATACACCCACCTCTTTCATCACCATATACCCTAGATATCCTGGCGCCTTTGATAATTCTTTCATAACTTCATATATGCTTTGTTCAAATTCTCTTTCCCTCCCGGGTTTTACCGTGTGCTCTGAAAGAGCTATAGTTCTTTTACCGTATGGCATTGATATTGGCGGAACGCCAGAAGGGTCTCCTGCAGCGAACTTTTTTCCAAACATTACAGTGAAATCTGTCATTTCAGTGTTTACCGGTATGTCAAAATCCATTATTTCATATAGTGGTTCCCATGGCCCGTAAATAACCTGTGATAGACACGATGAACAGAGCCTGAATATGGAGGAGAAGTTTTCCCTGTGCATATCCTCATGATCTTTTATGCTCTTCCACATTGTATACTGATATACATTCATTGTGTCCATTTTTGTCATATCCATTGATCCCCCACCATATCTTGTTCCGAAAGGGAGGATACCAAATTGTATATGATTCTGAAATCCAACAAATCCAGGATGTCGGGCGGTTACCTGGCAAACCTTTGGGCCAACATTCTGAAACATCTCCATGGTAGTCGGATTATTCAACATCTCAACTTCATTAATTGCTATATATGGTTTTGGCATTTTTTCACCTCATAAATCATTATTTTTTTATATTTAAATCTAATTATTTCAAATTGTAAATATACACATAAAATATCAATTTATGACAAATTCAGTATCGTTTTATATTTTTTTGATAATTATAATATAATATATGTTATAAATTATTTTATTTCGATATACCAAAATGTGTTTAATATTCTCTAATTTAATGAATTTTAAACAATAAATAAGTATTATCTACATAAACTACTTATAAATACATATAATATTTTATTTATGATATTTTTTTCAAATATTGATATGTTTAATTAAAAACAGTGCATATAACCTATTTTTATCCCATATAGGTAACTTTTCTTAAGGTAAAATTTTTATAATAAATATTCATGATATAAATATGGTAACAGAAGCGATAAAAAATAATAAGGAATATTACATGAAATCATTATTCCTTTCGGATCAGTTTTCAAGACTTGATGCCTGGCATAGGGTTGATTTTCTTATAGGCAAAGGAATTCTTGAAAGAGAATATGTTACTAAAAACAAGGATCAGTTTCTAAATTTGCTGACAACAAAAGATGAGATGGTAATGGTTCATGCATGGGTTCTGACCAGAAGATTTGCAGATTCTGGGTATATAACAAAGGAAGATATCATAAAAAGAAAGGAATATTTAATTCCATATATTAAGCAGGGTGATCTTACCGCGTGGTGGAATGCAGTAGATCTTATTATCGGTCATTATCTTGAATCTTCTTATCTTAGACCGTATATAAAAATATTCATAAACAGTCTCAAAAATGAAAATCCAGGTATTGTAAGCGATGCATGGCATATGGTTCCTCTTTTAGTGGAGGGCAAGGTTTTGGAAAAAAATGACTATGAAAATTTGAAAAAATACCTGTTCGACGTGTTGAAATCCACAAATCAATACATAAGATTGAATGCATGGGAGACCATAATTGACCTTGGTGAGAGGGGAATTCTAAATAAAAAGGATCTCTTTCCATTTAAAGAATCAGCAAAAGAACTGGTTGAGGGTGAAGATATGGTTAAACTTTTATCACTTTTTGATACATATGAAGAACAATTTAAAAATAGACTGAAAAATTTGGATCTTTTATAAATTTATAAAAATTATATATGAAACCATGATTTTTTGGGCTGTTCGCCCTTTAATTTCTCTACAAGTTCTTTCTCACCGGCCGATAAATGTTTTGGCACCTGAAGTTTAACAATTACCAGTATATCGCCAGATCCACGAGAGTTTAACCTTTGCATTCCTGCACCTTTGATCCTAACTATGTCATCCGGCTGCGTTCCCGCGGGTACATTGACCTTAAAATCATCTCTGAACAGCTTAACATCAATTTCACCACCCAGTGCGGCTGTTGGGAAATCTATGAAGGTTTTCACATATAGATTATCGCCTGATCTTTTTATATCGGAGTTGTTCTGGACAAATAAAACGGCAAATAAATCGCCTGTAACACCACCAAATGAATTGCCCATTTTTGCGATTCTTAATTTAACATTTGTATCAGCACCTTTGGGAATATTTATCGTTATATTTTCCATCTTTGGAACGGTGCCAGTACCCTTGCACGAGTTGCATGGTTTTAAGGGTATTTTACCTCTACCATTACATGTTCTGCATGTTGTTACGGTAACCATCTGGAAAAATCCCTGTCCTCTAGCTATTCTTTCCTGGCCAGAACCGTGACATGTTGGGCATGTTGCCATTTTACCATCAACTCCACCAGTGCCGTTGCATGCCTCGCACATGGCGTTTCTCTTATATTTAATGGGCTTTGATCCCCCATAGTAAACATCCTGTAGGGTTACATTCACCCTTAAATATATTTCAAGATCTGGTTGATTGCTATACCCTCCATAATAACCACTTGAACCGCCAAAATTGCCCCCAAATATTTTGCTGAATATATCATTTATATCATCAAAGTGCGTAAAGTCATCCCAGCTAAAGTTGGAACTCTGACCACCTGGCCCATTGAATGTGGCAGATCCTGTGGCATCATACTGCCTTTTTTTATTTGGATCGGATAGAACCTCGTAAGCCTCTGCAATTTCCTTGAATTTTTCCTCGGACTCCTTATTTCCCTGATTTACATCAGGATGATATTTTTTGGCAAGATCCCTGAATTTTGCCTTAATCTCGTCCTGTGAGGCGTTTTTATCGACTCCGAGAACTTTATAATAATCTTCTGCCATGTATCATCATTTATTTTCCTTATAATCGGTATTTACAGTATCCTCACCATCATCATTCTGGGAATTGCTGTCTTCCTGTGCATTCTCTGTGTTCTCCGTGTTATCTGTGTTTTCTTCCTGAGATTGTCCAGCGGAATCGCTCTGTTGTGCTTCAGCAGTTGCATTTGCATACATTTTTGAGCCAACCTCCTGAATTTCCTTTGTGAGTTTCTCAGAAAGTTCCTTAACCTTTGATACATCTTTTTTAGAAACAGCGTCTTTCATGTCCTTTATTATTTCCTTTATACTGTCCTTGGTACTGTTGTCTATTTTATCTCCAGCGTCGTTTATTGTTTTTTCAGCTGTATAGGCAAGGCTCTCGGCATTGTTCAGCGTTTCTATATTTTCTTTTTCTTCTTTGTCCTTTTCAGCGAATTGCTCGGCTTCCTTCTTCATTTTTTCTATTTCATCCTTTGAAAGCTTATTTGATGCGGATATTGTAATCCTCTGTTCCTTTCCAGTTCCCTTATCCTTGGCAGATACATTCAGTATACCATTTGCATCAATATCAAATGTAACCTCTATCTGTGGAACCCCTCTTGGAGCCGGAGGTATGCCTTCAAGATTGAACATTCCCAGAGAAACATTGTCCTTTGCCAGAGCCCTTTCTCCCTGTACAATATGGATTGTAACAGCAGTTTGCATATCTGCCGCTGTTGTGAATACTTGGGATTTCTTTGTTGGTATTGTTGCATTTGCCTCTATTAATGGTGTCATTACGCCACCCAGTGTTTCTATACCAAGTGTTAAAGGCGTAACATCAAGTAAAACTATATCTTTTATATCGCCGGTAAGTACAGCTCCCTGTATTGCTGCTCCTATGGCAACTGCCTGCATCGGATCAACTCCCCCTTCTGCCTTTTTGCCAAAGAACTTCTCAATAAAATTATGGACATAGGGCATTCTTGTTGGGCCACCTATTAAAATGATCTTGTTGATATCGCCCTTACTTAACTTTGCTCCATCTATTGCTTTATTTAACGATTCGGTTGACTTTTCAACGATTGGGCCTATTAATTCTTCAAGTTTTGCTCTGGTTAATTTGTATTCTAAATGTTTTGGTCCATCTTGTGTTGCAGTAATATATGGTAAATTTATATCTGATTCAAGAACTGTTGATAATTCAATCTTTGCTTTCTCCGCTGCATCCCTCAATCTTATATATGCGGATTTGTCTTTTCTTAAATCTATTCCTTCTTTGGATTTGAAATCATCTGCAAGGAAATTAACTATAGCTTCATCCATATCGGTACCACCGAGATGTGTATCTCCTGAAGTAGATAAAACCTGAAATACTCCCTGGCCGAAATCCATTACGGTAACATCCAAAGTGCCTCCTCCAAAATCATAAATCAAAATTTTTAATGACTCATTTAATTTGTCAACACCATATGCCATGCATGCTGCAGTGGGTTCGTTTATTATTCTTTTTACAGTTAGGCCTGCAATAGCGCCAGCATCCTTCGTGGCCTGCCTCTGGTTATCGTCAAAATATGCAGGTACTGTTATAACTGCATCATTAACAGGCTCACCAAGGAAGGATTCTGCATCTTTTTTTATTTTTTGAAGAATAAATGCTGAAATCTGCTGTGGTGTGTATTCCTTTCCATATATTTTATATTTATAATCCGTACCCATTTTCCTTTTGGCTGCATATACTGTTCCTTCAGGGTTCAACAGTGACTGCCTCCTTGCAGGTTCGCCAACCAAAAGTTGCCCATCCTTTGTGAATGCAACATAACTTGGAAATGACTTGCCTCCAAGAGATATACCTTCGGCCGCGGGAATTACCTCCGGCTTACCTGAAATTACAACCGATGCTGCTGAATTGCTAGTTCCTAAATCAATACCTATTATTTTACTCATTTTAAATCACCTTTTAGATACAATGACCTTCGAAGTTCTCAAAACTTCACCATTCAATATATACCCTTTCTGTACTTCTTCCAGGACAATTCCATCCTCACCATCATCAGAAACTCCAATGGCCTCTTCAAGGTTGGGATCGAATTTTTTACCCTTGGAATTTATTTCACTCAATCCATATGAATTCAATATTTTTATTATTTGCGCTTTAACGGGTTCAAGTTTCTCGTCGTGCACCATTGCCGCATCGAGTGTGTCAAGAAAGGGCAATAAATTTTTTACCAGTTCACTGCTAGCATTTTTCCTTATATTGTTGATCTCCCGTTCTTTGTACTTTGTATAGTTTTCCATTTCTGATCTCTGTCGCAAATAAAGATTTTTATAGTCATCAAGGTCTCTGAGAGTTTCCTGATACAGTGCTTTGTATTTTTCTAATTCCTCATCTTTCTTTGACATGTTATTTCTCTTTCTAGCTTCGGCAATTTCGAATTCAACAGGATTTATATATTCATTATTTTCGCTCATCATAAGTATATATGTTCTTCTATATAAATATTTTCTATATAAACATTTACATTTATGGCTTTTTTATAATGGCTCTTTATTAAAGTGTTCAAATCCTGTATTACTAATTTCATTCATTGATTTGTCAAAAATCATATTTTTGCCAGAATATGTTTCCCCTATAATATATGCATTTATCCCGTATTTTTTTATCCTGCTCATAAATTGTTCATATACATTTTTGTCTATTGTAAATAAAAGCTCATAATCACCACCCCATCCAAGTGCAATATCTGCCACACTGAAACCCGAAATGGATGATGCTTTTTCAACATCCTTATCCATCAATATCCTGTTTAGATAAATTTTGAATCCAATATCGTAATCATTTTTCATCTGGTGAATTGATGAATATATGCCATCTGAAAGATCCATCATGAACCTTGCACCCAGTTTGCTTATTATCTGTGCCTCATATATACGGGGTTCTATATCCATCATCTTTTTTATTCCATACTGTTTATCATTCCCATATTTGTAGAATATATAGCCCGCTCCAGATTTTCCCATATAGTTGGTGACCATAAGATACTGATTATATCCAATATCCGATCTTTTTCTTATCAACCTGTATTTCTGTCTTCCAAGTATGGTGCCAGAGACTGTAAAATCATTCCCTTCCTTTGTATCACCACCAATTATTTCTGCATTGTATTTTTTTAGCTGCGCGGTCATTCCTTTATAAAACGATTTTAAGAATGAAATGTCATATTCAGGTGAAATTGATAATGAGACAAGAATGCCTAGAGGTATTCCGGCCATAGCAGCAATATCACTCAGGTTTATTGATGCAAAAAATTTACCTACAAGTTCCGGATCAGTGCCCTCTGGTATGTGTGTTTTTCTGGTTATCAAGTCGGTTGAAGCCAGCAGATATGTATTGCCCATTTTAACAACTGCACAGTCATCCCTTACAGTTTCATTCGAAATCAAATCTATAATTCCCCTTTCACCGATATCTTTCAATTTCAATATTTCATTATTCTTTATAATAATTTAAATATTTTTAAAATGCAATCATCATATTGACTTTTCAAAAAATTTAAGCCAGTTGCCAATAAAATATTTATATGATAGATATATTCTATCATGGGTGATATAATTTATATCAGAGATTGACAATCTTAGGAAGGAAATGCTTGATAATACCAGAGATATTATTTACAATTTAAAGAAAAGAGCGGAAATAGCATCCAGGATGGGTATGATTAAAGCTAAAAATGGAAAGGATATAAGAGATAGGGACAGGGAAATTGAGCTTATCAGGGAACTTGGCTGTGATAAATTCACTCAACTTACTTTGAATGCTCTTTTTGAATATTCAATCAACTATGAAATAGAAAAACCGGTTAGTGCCCAATTTTATGCAGATAAAATTGAAAATGGTAAGGAATACATTGTTATAAATGGAACGAAGGAAGATCTAATTTTCATACTTCCAATGATTATACCATTGTGGTCAACCGTTTCTATAAAAAACAACACTGATATTTCCAATATTCTATCTTCAAGTGGAATTCATTTAATAAATCAAGAATTCACCAATCCTGATATATGCATTTCCATAAAAAAACATGATGGATCAGACATAATAATCGACAATGATGTAATGATGCTTTCCAGACATTTTATCAAAAATAGAGAAAATATATATAAGATAGCAATAAGATAGTATGTTTACAATAATTGGTAGCAAGGGTAACCTTGGCTCATTGTTGATGAAAATTTTTCCAGGATCGAGTGGAATAGATAGGGACAATGTGGAGAGTACACAAAAATACCTGTCAAAATCCGATTACGCTTTTCTGGCAGTTCCTTTAAATGAAGAAAAAAAGATCATATCTGAAAACACTGCATTCAATGGGTTTATAGATCTATCGTCAGTTAAATCAGAGGTTACAGAATATAAAAATAAATTAATAAGCATACATCCACTGTTTGGACCACTGAGTTATGGAAAAATAAAGGATATAATTTTCATAAATGATATTTCCTACAGTGGTTCCTTTGATATTGTAAAACAACTTTTTCCTGGCTACAATATAATTGAAATGACTGCAGATGAACATGATAAATTGATCGCAGAAATAATGGTAAAACCCTACATATTTTCATATATATCCACAGCAAACAGTTCTAATATAAGAACAAATTCATATAATAAATATCTTGAGATATACAATATTAAAAAGGAAGAAAACCCGGATATTTTTTTAAATACCGTTGTTTTAAATAAATATACAAGTGACATTATAAATGAAATTTCAGGTAATCTTGAAGGTTTGAAGAGGTTAATAAAAGATAGAGGAAGAGGATAATCTTTTAACCAGAAGAGAATAGTCACTCTGGAATAGCAGTCTGTCTTCAAGTTCTATATTATAATTGTATTCACTTAAATCAAGGGAATTAAAATATTTTTGAAGGTCATCAAAATTCTGAGTCAATGATGAAGTAACAATAAGGTCAAGAAGTTTTGAGTCGAACTTTTCATCGTGGACACCTCTTTCTTTTCCCCCTCCTGTGGGATACGATAATACCTGAGTTTTGTTGTGATCCACATTTAAAAGTATTTTTGCAAGTGAATACATTCTCGGCGGCCTATAGAGGCCCTTTTTCCATAATTTTTCCACAAGAGTATTTCTCTGAATGTTCATTGGATTTATAGAAATATCATCTGAATATGGGGACACTATATCAATGGATTTTAAAATATCCTCAATAGCAGTTTTTTCTGAAATAAATGGTGGCTTGAATAAAAGATATGTCCTCAATTCCAAGCCTTCATTTTTTATCAGTGTGGCTGCATCCATAAATTTCTTTAAAGTACTTCCCTTATTCACAGAGTATTTCATAATATAGTCATCAGCACTTTCAAGCCCTATTGCTATTCTCAATGGAATTTTATATTTCTTTATGCTTTCAAGAATGTCCTTTCTAATATATTCTGTTCTGGATTCAACGAGAATTTTATCCACTTTGCCACTGACCCTTTGAAAAAAGTAATCTCTTACCCTAGGAGAAACCTCCTGAGGATCAAGAAAACTGCCAGAGGTAAAGATTTTCAATACACTTGCATCATTTAATGAGTCATATAATAAATCAATCTGTTTCATTAAATTTTCATCCTTTATTTCTGGAGATATATCATTGAAATATCCGCACATTGAGCAGGCACTGAAATTATACCATGCACATCCCGTGGTTTTAAAAATGCATACCATGGTCTTTTCAGAGTATCCTCTCAATCGATCCAGTTCCTTCCACATGGATACTGGTTTATCAGGATCTGAGTTCCTTCCATTTTCAGGCATCAGATTTTTAATGTAAAGTGATAAATCTCTTTTAACCATTTATTTCAAATTATATTCTTATATATTATGATTTTTAAAAAGGTGTAGTAAATAGTTCACATTTTTTTGAAAATAAATTTAAATAAAACAGGATTCTTATCGTATAAATATCTGAAAGCTAAAATGTACAGAATGAACGTGTGAGGCCGTAAAACCATAATTTCTTATTGATTTGTATAATTCATATGGCTCAGCTCCTTACTGCCTTTATTTAATTCAAATAACGATGTGCGCTACTATTTTAAATGGCAATCCCCTGCATTATTCTGTAGTTTATTCAGAAAAATATTAAATGTAAAAAATTATATACAATCTTAAAATTACCTCTCACGGGCTCGTAGTCTAGTGGTATGATGTCTCCCTGACACGGAGAAGGTCACCGGTCCGAATCCGGTCGGGCCCATTTAATTTTTAAACGAAACCTAACTAATATCTTATAATCCCGGGCAAAATTCTCTATGGAGTCTTCAATACAGTCTTAGCCTTTTCTGATGTGGCTTGAGGAAGAGTCCCTATAATATCATACCCATGTGGAACCAGAAGACTCTTTGCTTTTGTTTTTTTTATCACTTTTTCAACCTCTATGAAATTATGAATGATATCAGTTTCATTGGGGATTGAATCACTTGGATGATGAAAGAACTCGTCTAATGTTAGAATCTTTCCTTCATTTGATCCCATTATCAGATCACCTGTGAAAATTTCACCGTCTTGTGTCAAAAGCACCATCTCATCTACGCTATGATAGGGCTTAGTGCGTGGAACCTGAACACTGAAAGGCCTTATTCCACAAGGGAGGCTTTCACCTTCATTAAATAAAATTGGATTCTTCAGACGTCCCACTCTATACTTAACATCATCCCCCAAGTGATTCCCTACCTGTCTTGGCAGATAGATATCAACCCCGTATGCCCATGAGAAGTAGGGGGCTGCTCGAAGATGATCTGCAGTCGTCAGTATGACCGCCTCGATATTGCCTAGTCTTTTTAACGCATCAATCAACCCCGGCACGTTAGGAGGATCTATCATTATGATTCCTTCATTCGAAAAGATCAGATGTCCAACCATGTTCCAATACCATTCAGGATCAGGTGTACTCCAGCGAAACACTCTTCTTGTAACAGGATATAACATCTGATATTTTCCAATAACCTGAAAATTACCACTCTTTATTTTCATATTTTAAAATTAATACAAAATATCCATGGAATTAGAACAAAATCAACTGAAATTCTCTATTTATAACACTATTTTTGTTATATT
>JAJZXB010000004.1 GCA_021846395.1 Thermoplasmata archaeon
AAACATTAAATATTACTCATTTAGTAGAAAAGTAGTCAGAAAGGTAGTAGGACAGTAGTTGTAGGATTTATATAAGGTAGGAATTATATAATTATATGGTATATAATAGGGTGATGATAAACACACATAATTTTAATTTTATTTCCATTATATGTTATTTCATTATTTATATCATAAGATACTAAGATTATATTTTTACAGTTTAGATTTAATGATGCCCTATCAAGAGCTTTTAATTTTCTCGCATTTATATCCCTTTCATCCGATACATATGATACGTTTATCAGTGCTGTTATTTTATTCCTGTACATTATTAAAAAATCAACTTCATTGTCGGTAAATTTATAAAAATAAATATATAACCCATAAAAATAATATTTTTTAATTCTCAATAAGTACAAGGCAACAAGATTCTCCAGGATTACACCATAGTTCACGGAATTCGAATATGAAATTTTATTGAAAAGCCCTGTATCTATACAATATACTTTTTTATTTCCACTTTCTATCTCCCTTGGTTTGAAAGAGAATGGGTGTATAATAAATGTTAAATAGGATTCGTTTACATATTTTATATAATCTTTAACTGTATTGACACTTTTTATATTAAAATAATTTTTTAATTTATTATAACTTATTAAATTAGAATTGTTACTTATAAGGCTCTGGGAAATTTCGTTGAATGAACTTTCCATTTTAATTTTACGTTTTATTATTATATCCCTTTCTATTATATCTGAATATAAATTTTCAAGAAATAATTTTGGATTTACATTGTTTACCACTATATCAGGGAACCCACCATTTATCATATATCTATCAAGATAATTGAACAATAAAGATCTGTTCATTGTTGTATCAGTTTCCATTTTTATGTTTTTAGACGATAAAAACTCATTAAAACTAAAAGGGAAAAGATTTATTTTTAAATTTCTGCCGGTCAGCCTTGTTGCCAATTCGTCATCCATTAAAGAGGCATTTGATCCTGTTAAGAATACATTATATCCCGCATCAAAAAAACGCTCAACAAGAAGTTCCCATTTATTTATATTCTGAATTTCATCAAAAAATATAGTATTTATATTTCCATATACTTCTCGAATTTTATAAAAAATTTCATTATGTTCCATATTTGCAAGATAAAAATTGTCAAAATTCATATATGCAAAATCTTTATTCAACATTAAATAGGTGAGTATAGACTTTCCTGATCGTCTAATTCCTGTTGTTACCTTAATTAAATTGTTATTTTTATAATCATTTAAATTCGATAAAATATCTCTTTTAACTATGTTTTGTCTTGATATTTTGTTGAATAGTTCTTCCCTCTGATCTTTTATCAAAATTTTTGAATCCATACATTATCAATGCAAGTTTTTATATAAATTTATGCATTGGAAATGCAAGTTTAAAAAAACATTCCCTATAACCATTGAAAATGCAGGGATTTAATATTGCAGATAGGGGAAACAATACCATAGAACGAGAATAATCATTGCCATGTGCTAAAATATAGGATATCGTGTTCACAATACACTAAATATTGGGAAAATTGTTCCTATTTAACGATCACACAGTATCCAAGAATCTTTTCTTATCCACCAATAATATAAAAATATATATATGCAAATTAGCATTCTTTAAAGTATGATACCCAAAAGCATGTTTATAGATAGGGAAGAAGAATTAAGCGCATTGGAAAAGTTAAACAACGAAAATAAAGCACAGTTAATTATATTTTATGGCAGAAGAAGAGTTGGAAAAACCGCCTTGCTGCAAGAATTCATAAAAAATAAGAAAAACTCACTTTTTTTTATGTCAGATATAAGTGAAAATATTTTAAGCATATTTTCCAGAGTGGTTTCAGAAAAATTTAGATACACAAATTTTGATAATTGGGACGATTTTTTTGATTTTTTATTTGATATCTCACAAAATGAAAGATTTATCGTTGTTATAGATGAATTTCAATATTTATATACTGTTTTGAAGGCTTGGCCAACTATTTTACAAAGAAAATGGGAAAAATTAAAAAATTCTAAGATATTGTTAATACTTTCAGGTTCATTAATTTCTTCTATAAATAAAATATCCTTAGGCTATGGTAGTGCACTTTATGGAAGAAAAACCGGGGAAATTGAATTAAAGCCTTTAAAATACTATGACTCAATTAAATTTTTTAATGGTAAATTAAAAGAAAAAATTGAAGCTTACATGATTCTTGGCGGTGTACCGAGATATTTGGAAGAATTTACATATGACAATATTGACGATAATATTTTAGATAAAATTCTGAATAAAAATTCATATCTTTATAATGAGCCATTAAACATTTTATATGAAGAATTCAGGGATTTTTCCTCATATTTTTCTGTATTGTATTCCATTGCATCCGGTTCTACAAGATTTAATGAGATATCTGACAAATCCAAAATTGCCCAGAATAAATTATCAAAAATTCTTATGATACTCGAAAGATCAGGCATTATAAAAAAGGAAGAATCTTTAATAAAAAATAGTGTAAAAAATAAGAGTTTATATTATATTAAAGATAATTATTTTTCATACTGGTTTAATTTTATTTATCCTAATAGAAGTGCACTTGAATTGGAAGACACTCGTCCTGTTTTAAAAAATATTAAAGAACAGGAACATACCTTTTATGGAAAAAGATTTGAACTACTTTCCCGTGAAATCATAATACAAAAGAGGATGGATTTTCCATTTATAATTTCCAATATAGGTTATTCATGGGGAAAGTTAAATAATATAGTTAATGGGAAAAATACGTACGAATTTGATATAACTTTTGAAGATTTTAATAAGAAAAATATAGCCATATTTGAAGTTAAATATAAAACTCTTGATTATTTAGAAGCAATAAAAATAATAAAGGAAAAAATGGATATATACAATAATTTAAACCTACATAGAAAAGCCTTATTTGGAATTATAGCTTATAAAATAATTGGAAAAGAAAAAATAGAAAATTTTTATGCCTACGATTATAGGGATTTAAATTTATAAAATCTTTAACCTTATAGGTTCTTCGGACATATTATTTGAATTTTTAAACCCAAGAGATTCTACTAATGATTCATAAACTTCATCACCGGTATATCCAAATGGAAACAGTGAAAATCCCACTGTTACCGTTCTAATAGCACCTTTTATTATATATCCTCACCTTCTTCCCCCAATGCATTATGCCTCAATTCTATCAGGCCTACCCCGTTTAAATGTTTCTGCAGAGAGTACCATTCCAAAGAGCATGATTGCCTCTGCTACGAAGAACCATAAAGTCCAGGATACAAAAAGGCTCCGTGTAAATGTGGAAGTATAAAGAACTAAGCTTATAGCAAAACCAGCTAGTATAGCTCCTCCATTATATGTGAATCCAACACCTGTGGTTCTGTATCTTTTACTGAAGCTTTCAGCTAGAAAAGCAGGAAGTGTTGCAAAGATCATCGCCTCAAAAAATGCTTGTATGGAAAATACAGCAAAAGTTACGAATGCTGAACCATGGAATGCAAAGTAGGCGATGGGATATGTAATTATCGTGAATATGATTGAATATACCAATATGGCTTTTCTTCTGCCGCCAAAGAAAAGGGCAACAATTCCACCAATCCAAACACCGAAAAGGGATATGAGATTAATATAGGCATTGTACGTGTCTATTAATGGTATTGTCAGTGAGGAATGAAGTTCTCCCATAAGTGCAGGATAATATGAAAATGTTATTGAGTTTATGAAGAGCAACCCGCTAGTGAATATTAGGCCAAATAAAAGTGGCTTTCCTCCCTTTCTTATAAGGCCAGTAACTGGTTCCCTCAATATTTCCTTGTTTTTCTTCATATCAGTAAATATGCTGGTCTCACTGGTAATATACCTTATAACCAGTGTAAGAATTCCTGGTATTATTGTGGTGAAAAAAAGAATTCTCCATCCAAATGAGGCAAACAGAGCACCACCATAGTAATTGGCTAGGCTTGCAGAGACAAATGATACGATGAAAAAGCCCGTACCGAAACCACTCTGCACAAATGCACCCACGGGCATTCTTTTAGATGATGGAACACTTTCCATGGATAGTGTTGTTCCACCTCCATATTCGGCACCAGCAAATAAACCCTCAATGAATAAAATTATATAAAGCAAAATAGGGGCTGCAATGCCAATCTGTACATATGTTGGCAGGAGACCTTTGCTGGCTGCAAATATAGAAAAGCCAAGAATTGTAATTGTAAGCATTTTTTTTCTTCCTAGTTTATCACCCAGGAAATTCCCCATTATAAGAGAACCAAAGGGTCGGGCTATTTCTTCTACAGCCAGGCCAAGAAATGTGAATACAAGACCATAAATTTTCAAACTGCTGGGAAAAAATATTGTGGATATTGTAGAAGCAACCAGTGCATATGCTATTGTTGTATAACCATCCATCAACCATCCAGCATATGATGATATTATCTGAAACCATGTATTCTTTTTTAAACCATAAACTTCCATGGGGATTTATACGTTAGTTATATTTATAAGCTTTTAAAGAGATAATTAATAATATTATAATTAGCATAGGCTGGTTACCGGATGGAAGGCTGAAAGATATAAAAATAACAGAGAAATAATATTACGGAAGTGATCTGAAGAAATGAGTATTATTACGATTTTTATATAACAATACTTCTATATTTTCAGGAAATTTAATGCTTCAGAAAATACCATCATGGTTAAGAAAAATAAATACAATAATGAATGGTCATTGAAAATGATGATGCAAACAAAATATGATTTGTTATTGGTAATACCTTTTTACAATTTATAGGAAAATGATGGGGATTCAATAGAAACTTTAAGAAAGTATGTAGAATATCTTCTAAAATTCATTCTTCAGTCAATTGGGAACACGGACTCCGTTTTTTCTGGACTCAGTAGTTCATTGAACAAAATCAATCCATCGGAATTCTTCCTTGACATGGAAAGAATGTATGGATTGATTAAACAAATTGTACCAAAGCCAAAAATATGGTTTTATTATTACGGCATAAAAATGAAAATTAATATTTCGCATCTAAATTTATCAGGAGTTGGAATAAACTTCATTGTAAGAAACAATCCGGAAATTATTTTTTGATTAAAAACCAGTAAAGAACGTAGAAATAGAAAGATAGGTAGTTTCCCACATTATAGTTCATTAAGTAGAAAGATAAATAATTCTTTTATTATGTTTAATTCTATTTTATCAGCATGAAAATTTAAAAAGTTGACTTTTATTCAAATAATCAATAGTTATAATATTATGAGTGAAAAGATTTTAATTTTCAAACATTTTAGCACCGCAATTCGGACAAAATTTTACATTCTCGTCAACTAAAGATTTACATTGAGTACATCGTATTTTAATAATCTCATTTTGAGTTGTTGAAATTTCAGGCTTTGTTTGATTTTCATCCGGCATAGGGGGTTTTATGATTAAATTTGTAGTGTTGTTACTACTATTTATTCCAGTATTAGATAGGTTTCCACTTTTAGCAGCTGCTATTTGAGTAATCCAAACATGTGGTTCATTAACCCTAAATACTAAAATCTGGCCATCAGCATTTATGGAAAATTCATGCTTTTTAAAAACAAAATCTTTTTTCTTATCAGCAATTAGTATATTAGTTAAGGGAACATTATACAATATTATATCTTTTTTCTGTTTACTAAATAATCCAGACTTCACATTTCTGGTTGTTTCAAGAACCATTCTTTTATTGGTTAAAATTAAAACTCCCATTTCACTCTTATTTTTTGTGGTAACACCATGTTCAGTAAAAACTAAAAACTCTCCAGAATCAAATAACATAAAGGTTTATTTTTGTTCTATACTTAAAATTTTCTATATAAACACTTTAGATACTGAGCCTTGCAATTTTAATAATATTTTTAATTATAAATCCTTTAAAGGACATAAAAAAAATATTGATGATCCCTATACTATAGGTACTACACATTGAAGTTTTTCTGGGGTTAGTAAAATAATTAATAAACCAATAACTCTATCATAATAATCTAATGTTCATTGTCTAGCATACAATGAATGCATAATCTTATAATATATTCTAGAAATTGACTTAGCAAATGGAAAAGGGAGTAATAATAAATAAAGGAAAAGATGGACGTATTATCGTTTCAATTCCATACAATTCAGAATATATTTCAAGATTAAAGAAAATAAAGGGTTACAGATGGCACCCAGATAATAAGTTTTGGAGTTTTCCATCGGATGACACTACTTTAAAAGAAATACTGGGATTATTTGATGAAAGAGATATAAGTATAGCATGGTCTGTGGAACATGGTAACACACTTGAAACTCTTTCCTCTGACAATTTCAAATTTTTAACTATTAAACAGGCTGCTGAGTGGGCTTCTAACTATATGGGAAAAAAGGTTACGCCTTCAAACATATCCTACCTTATACAGTATGGAAGAATTCGGAAAATTAATCGCCATGGCAATACACTCGTTGAAAAGGAAGAGCTGATGAAGTATTATCAATCAGATAGGGGTAAACGTGAACTTGAATGGAAAGAACAACTCGGTGATGATTTGAATTGGGCTTTATCATTTGATTATTTAAGTGAAGCTGATACCACCAAGCACGTTCATAGGTTACATTCATATAAAGGAAAATTTATCCCTCAAATGGTTGAATATTTTCTGGATGACCATGTTGATGATTTTAAAAAAGAAGTTTATTTTAGTAAGGGAGACATTGTATTGGACCCATTTTGTGGAAGTGCTACAACATTAGTGGAGGCAAATGAGCTGGGAATAAATGCTATTGGAATTGATGTTTCTACCTTTAATTCCATGATAGGCAACGTTAAAATCGAAAAGTATGACTTTTTTGAATTAAAAACAGAAGTTGGTAAAGTTACTGAAGCCCTGAAAAATTTTGTTCAGCATTCAAATGAAATATCTTTTGAACAGAGACTCTCTGAGGAACTTGTAAGCTTTAACAACAAATATTTTCCATCGCCAGAATATAAATATAAATTGAGGCAAAAGGAGATAAATGAATCAGATTATGGAAAGGAAAAGGAAGGGGAATTTTTACCTATTTTTCAAAAATTAATTAATGGATTCAACATTCAATTGAAACAGGAAAATTGTAATACCTTTCTTGATAAATGGTATTTAGAACCTGTTAGAAGAGAAATAGAATTTACCTATAAACTCATAAACAATAGTGAAAAACCTATAATTCAAAAAGTGTTGATGATTATTTTAAGCAGAACAATTCGTTCCTGCAGGGCAACAACTCATGAGGATTTAGCTACACTAATTGAACCGATATTTTCACCATATTACTGTTCCAAACATGGAAAAATCTGCAGGCCATTGTTTTCTATATTTGGCTGGTGGGATAGATATAGCAAAGACACAATTAAGAGGTTGGAACAGTTTAGCAAGATTAGAACAAACACATTTCAGCTTTGCCTAACTGGTGATTCTAGAATTTTAGACATTCTCAATGAAATAAAGAAAAACAACCCAAACTTTGAAGAATTAGTAAAAAAGCAGAAAATTAAGGGAATTTTTACCAGTCCTCCATATGTTGGGTTGATTGATTATCATGAACAGCATGCCTACGCTTATGATTTGTTTGGATTACAGAAAAATAGTGATGCAGAAATAGGCAATATGTCCTTAGGCCAGGGAAAAGAAGCACGGGAAAAATATGTTACTGACATTTCAAGCGTGTTGATTAACTGCAAAAAGTACCTTGCCGAGGATTATGATATATTTCTTGTTGCAAACGATAAATTCAATTTATATCCCTCAATTGCAGATAGAGCTGGAATGTATATAATGGATCAGTTTAAAAGGCCCGTACTCAACAGAACGGAAAAAAACAAGGGTGCATATTCTGAAACTATATTTCACCTGAAAGAGAGGGAATGAAATGAGCTTAACGCAAAATCAAGTGAAGAATATAGAAAATATTTTAAAAAATAGTTTGAGAAATAAATTTCAAAATTACAAACCTGAAACAATAAAAATTTAAAATTGCCAAAATGGACTACAAACCATTCTTGATGGACTGAAAATCACACAATCTTGATAATTGTGCAAATATCGTATAAACACCATAAGACACGGCATAATTTGAACTTTAATTAAATTTGATACTTGATTAACAAATTTCACAATAAATTTGGTAGCCAGTATCAAAAATATTATTAAACTTGGTAATAGATTACCATATATGAACTTAACAGCAATAACAATTCAAAATCCATGGTAAAGAGATAAAGATAAGGATGTTAAAGTTTAAGCTATTTATTCAAAAAAATATAATAAACTTCATTGATCTTTTTTATCAACTATTGAGTTTATGATATTAATAATATTATAAAAATCATTAATATCATTTTTTAGGAATTCATAAACCATCGAATCATCAATATAACTGTATCTGTGAACGATAATGTTTCTCAATCCTTTCATTTTCTTGATAATACCTGCTGTATTTTTATCTATTAAATTGTTTTTATTTAAATTATCAATCAAATTTGAATCATCAAATGGTGTACCTAAATGAAGATCGGAATTTAAAATATACAGTATATCTAATAAATTTTCAATTGAATATTCAAGTCTTTTGTAAATTCCATCTTTAACTATGCCCAAATTTAAAAAATCTTCATAGTTATTAACCATGTTTTTGTTTATTAATTCCAAGCTATCGTTTATTTCAATTATTTTATTTTTTATTTTATCCTTTCTCATGATATCCGCTCTATGTTTAAATAATCATAATATCCTCTTTTAAAATCGTTAAACTCATCGATTGTATTTTTTGCAACATCATCCAGAAATAACTTATCATCATAATATAAAGTTTTACCTTTTAAAGTGTCAAATCTAATATATAACGGTAAATCCTGAAATATATGAACATCATATATATCATTGACTTCCGATAAAACTTGTAACCTGAACTTTTGTCTCTCAATGAGCCTGCCGTCATCGTAATAAACGCATAAGTCTATATCAGAACCGTTATGGGCGGCATTGTCAGCATATGATCCATATAATATAATGAATTTAACCTTATTTTTTCCAATTTCTTTAATTTTAATAATTGAATTATCTAAATTATACACATGTATAGATATTTTTTATCTTTAATAATTTTGCGATTATATATATTATTGAGTTTCTTGGGCAAAGTAAAATCAATTGAGAACAAACAAAAACATCATAATGGCAATACTTATCGTCAGTGAAGTGTTTACAGCCTATTCTTACCCTAAAAATTTAATACTTGTACGATGCGCTGAGATTATTTACCTTTGTAGAATTTTGATGGTTTAATATTAAAATAACCCCCCTTTGTTGAGCAAGGATAAAGCAACAGGAAAAAACCCCGCAAGGGATAGACATAATGCAAAAATTAAAAACGAATTAAGCTCGAAACCTACCATAGAGAATACGCCAGATAAACTATATATCATTGTACCTGCAATTGGTAGCCATTTACCGGTGAGGTGTATTTTTCCAAATTTTGTTTTTAACCTTCTTGACAACACTGAAATATAAATTATTACTGGAATAACATAATTCTCATCATCAATATTTATGTTAAGGCTATTCTTAAATGTATTGACATAGGCTATATGCTCGTTCCCATGATATATATCAAAGTTAATATTCTTATTTTTCAGATTTTTAATTCCAATTTTATCGATATTAAACTTATTATCACGATATTTCATAACAGAATTATTTTCAAGATAACCCTCATCTATAAAATTATGGGTTATAATATATTTTTTCCCCTGTTTTTCTAAAGTTATATTATCGCTTCCCTCCACGGTTATGTTCTTTCCATGTTCAAATTTAACGATGTTAACAGAATAACCATTGGGCCCTGTAATTTTATGGTTTTCATAAACATACATTGTTTCTGCCATATATTATAATACATAATATAAAAGTACATAAATTTTATCGGGTATATTCTTTGCAATTTATTAATTTTGGTTGGGCTTGCCTTAACGCCTGGAATATTGTTTAGGCATTCCACATGCAGGTATAGATTTTAATTTCCATAGGCGTATATTCCCTGTGTTCCACAGAGTTGAATATTCTTTCTTTCAGAGGCATCTTCTGACTGTGATTTTCTTTAAAACATCCATTATTCCTCCTATTGCTGACCTTTGTATCTTCGTCCCCCACAATTTCATCAATCCCCTTATGAAATCATTCTGAAATGCAATTGTTTCAAAGCTATTTGTTATAATATAGATTATCTTATTTAATATCCCAATTTTAACAATAAATTACTATCATTATTTGCATAAAACAAATTATATACTTTAAAGTATATTACTTTAAAGTAGACTAAATTATATAAATAAATTAGAGGATGAGTAATGAAATTTATTGACCGAATTAATGAAATTGAAACACTTGAAGGCAATTATAAGGACAGAAATTCAGCATTTTTAGTGATCTATGGTAGAAGAAGAATAGGTAAAAGCGAACTTATAAAGCATTTTATGAGGGGAAAAAATGGCATATATATGCTTGCCAGGGAAGAACCAAAAAGTATGCAACTTGCTTATTTTTCATCTTTGATGGCACAATTTTTCCATGATAAGGTATTAGAAAAAAGTCCATTATTGAATTGAGATTCCTTTTTTTATTATATAGAGCAAAATATTAGAAAAACCAAAGAAAAATTTGTAATGGCGATAGATGAATTTCCCTATCTACTTGAAGAAGATGCTTCCATAGCTTCAATATTGCAAAGCCATTGGGATACAACACTCAACGGTATGAATATAACACTTATCCTAAGCGGTTCTAGCATAGGAATGGTTGAGAAAGGCATTCTTGGTGGAAAATCGCCTCTATATGGAAGGCGTACTGGCCAAATTCTGCTTGGCCCATTCTCATTTGAAACTCTTTTATCTTACATTGGTGATTTTAAAAAGGCAGTAGGTGTGTATTCTGTATTTGGTGGTACACCGGCATATATCAAGGAATATAATAAAAAAACATCCCTTATTGAAAATATAAAGCAACTAATTGCCAGGCAAGATGCTTTCATGCATAATGATGTTGAGTTCCTGCTTAGAACAGAACTTCGCGAACCAAGATACTATTTTGCGATACTCAAATCTATCGCAAAGGGTAATACAAAATTTGCGAAAATAATTAATGATACAGGTATAAGCAAAAGCATTGTTTCTAAATACCTTGCAATTTTAGAAAACATGATGCTGGTCAAAAGAAAAATACCCGTAACCGAGAACGTTTTACGAAGTAGAAATGGTATCTATATAATAAATGATAATTTCATTGATTTCTGGTTTAGATATATTTATGCTCAAGACCAAAATATCAGCACAAAAAACCTTTTAACATTTATAGATAATGACCTTAATAATTACATAAGCGGAAATTTGAGGATATATGCAGAAGGGCCGTTATGGCGTTCGGAAATTACCAAAACGTAGGTTCCTGGTGGTATAAAGATATGGGAATAGATATTGTAGCAATAAATATACAAACCAGAGATATACTTTTCGGAGAGGTTGAATGGCGCAATAGAAAAATGGACGTTAAAGATTATATTCATCTAAGAGAGAAGGCGATAATGGTGCCCTGGAACAAATATAACAGAAACGAATATTATGCTCTTTTTTCAAGAGAAGGTTTCACAGATTCGATGAAGGAACTTGCCAAAAAAGAAAAAGTGTTGCTGTTTGATTCAGAATTAATACTTGAGGTTCTTGTTAAGCCGAAAAATACCCTTAATAAATCCTGATTCTTCTGATAATTTTGGGTATAAATAAACAATCATAGCAAATAAAATGAGTCATGCAATGGATCATGAATACCATAGCAATCCATTTTTAATATATTTATATATGTATCCAACATTCATATAATAATGAGTAAGTTTAAACAAACACTATTGACACAAGAAGCTTATTCTGTGTTAAAAGACACTAAGGAATTAATGAAAAAGACCTTGGGAAGGAAAGTTTCATTTACGGAAATAATTAATAAATTCGTAAAAAAATCATATACTATTATGAACATGGACCAGGACATTAAAAATTATATATTTGCCTTTAAAGATAACATTAGCCTTAACCCTCATATTCTTGGAATTATACTTTTTGGATCAATAGCAAAATGCAATTATAATACCTACAGCGATATAGATGTGGCTATTCTAACAGATTATAAATTCTTAGAATGCCTTGATTATTTAAATAATGAAATAAAAAATCTGATGGAATACGAGGACAAATTGATAAAAAGGCACCTATCACTATATTTGAGCCCACTGATTATCACTCATGCCGATGCTGATAGATTCAATCCAATTTATTTGGATATACTGGATAATGGCATAATTCTTCATCAAAGGAAAAATACTGCATCCGACTTCTTGTTGTCACTTGCCAAAATTAAACACAAAAGGGTAAACAGTAAGGAAGGTGAATTATTATTATGGCAATAGATATTTCAATGGGAGCTATAAAAACCGCTGAAAATTGGCTTATAACTGCAGAGTCAATGCTAAAGGTGAAATTTATAATACGGCACTGTACAGTGAAGAAATGGCAGTAGAAATATCTTTGAATGCCGTGATGCTGTCTTTTGGAGTTCAACCGCCAAAGGTGCATAATATTTTGGAAAGTTTTGAGATAAATATATTAGAACATAGCACCCTACCTAAAGAATATAAAGAGCAATTAAAAAAAATAGCAAGATCGCTTTTACCTGATCTCCTTAGGATGAGGCGGGTCAGCGGTTATACTTTCAATTTCAACATAGGTGAAAATGATATAGAACAATTAGCTATAAGATATCTGGATGCCTCAAAGAATACTGTTAGAATCTGTAAAGAAATAGTAAACAGCAAATAGATACTTTCCTAAATTTTCCAATAACAGGACGTTTGAATCTCTTATTTTTATTTTATCTTTCCTCCTGTTCAGTATGGATCAAAGAAAACCGTGTATTGTTTTGTATATTATTATAAAAATATAAGATTAAAATTCAAAAATTACTGTGAATTCCTTAAATGTATATTATATAAATATTTTATCAAGTTTAATTTTGGTTCATCATAAATTAAATCTGGGAAATAAATTTTTTAATAAGTTCCTTAGCTCTTTCAACAGAAATAAGGTCATACGTTGAATTCTTTTCCACAACACCCTGTTCTAAAAAACTTTTTAAAAAATCAAATTTGGAAATAATTAATGATAACCAATCAAATTCGGCAAATTGAAATTTATTGCTTTGAAGTAATGCAATAATATCGCCACAATCTTTGGTAAATTTTTCTTCAAGATAATCATGGTATAAAATAGATTCGTCTTTTAGGTCATTGTATCTATCCCATGCGGCCTTTAATTTTAGTAACAAAAGCAGGGATATTTCCGGGGCAACAACTTGAAACTCAGAAGTAGATGAATAAGATATATTTTGTACAATAGTTCTATATTTAAGTTTAGTCAAGTCAAGTGTTTTATCTGTTCCATGGAAGCGATCACGTTTGGAAATAAAGTCTATATAAATTTTACCAGAATCTAAAACTTTTAAGAAAATGTTGTTACCAGATGGGTCCCGTTCTTTGGTGTAATTTCTATTTGAATAGAGATAATTCTTTAATACATCTTTGAAACGATTTGTAGCTAAAAAATCTATATCAAGGGAAAATTTCCATGGATTAAATGAATGCACTGCCCACCCTCCAATTAAAACAAGGTCCTCCTGTTTATAATTTTCTAATGCAAAACTCCAATTAAAAATATGTTTAAGCTCTTCAAACGAGTCAAATGGTAAACCTAGTTTTTTATTCATATCATTCACCAATTTTTCTTTCCAATTCTTTAGCTGAGCCTCTTCCATCTATCCCAAGTCCTGCAAGGTCAAGTAAATTCTGACAAACATCTACAATCCTGACACCTTCAATAATTTCAGAAGAGCCCATAATGTTTCTATCGGGTGCATATATATTTAAACGACAACTTCCTTTTTCCGCAGAAAAGGATCGAATAAATTTAGCATCTACAGGATTGGGCAGATAAACATATGCAGTATCCTCTCTTATTATCGATGAACCATAATAAACTGAAGATGAATGAGCTGTGAAAGCATAATCTATCCCAAGTTTGTTGAGATTCAAGGCTATTTCATTTATACATTCACCTGCAGTTTTAAAATTAGTGTTTATAGTTTCTACAAGTAAATCTTCAAGCGGTCTTTCCCATGAAATTACATTTAACAATTTATTCACGTCCATTATTTTTAATACAAAGTCATGTGACAATATACCGGAATAAATAAGTTTATGTATTACCGAATTTGTCCAGCCATATGAAATGCCTGTTTTTTTTGAAATTGCAAGAATGCTAGAAGGTTTTTCCATGAGTACTGAACAGATGATTTTCCATGCTTTTTGAGAGCTAATCTTGTATGGAGAGGAAACAGGTCTTGTGGATGAAAAATTGTACCCCTCCGATTCAATTCTTGTCTGTGCCATAAAATTATAGACCTTTCCCGGAATTAGTAATATTTCTATTCCAAGTTCAGTGGAAAGTTCTCTGGTACTATATTTCATGGATTTTCCAGCACATACCAATCTTATTTTATTTCCTTCCAGTTGTTTGCTATTTATTAAGTGGGAAAGGGAATACAACCGGTAAATGGATTCTTCGTTTACTATTGATTTAATTTCAACAAGCGTAAGAGTGCCTTTTGAATATATTGCCATATCTATCAACAATTCTCTATTACCAATTGTTATTCTGTAATCTTTTTCTATTTTTGCGTTTGGTTCAATTTTGAGTTTTTCTTTGATAAATTGATAAAATGGCTCCAAATAATTTTCCATATATCTGTAATTAATGATAATATATAAATATATCACTGATATATATCTGTAAAAACTGATACTTTAAATAGGTATCAGTGATAACAGAGCAATATAAGCAATTACAACTTTATTGTAAATCGATAGGAATGAGATTTATATATACGAAACACGTAGGTAAAAATATATGTTTTTTATAAATAAAAAATATCAATATTGATTTATGGTAACATTTTAATATTTTTTTATAAAAAATAAACGAAATTAAGAGTATATTTCCGATTTTTTAGATCAATTTCAACCATACTATTTATAAGCAAATTCAAAAATAAAAAAACTTAGTGAAATGTAAAATAAAATTATTATATAACTTGCCTATGTATAATTTAAAGGCAATTTAAATGGTGTGTAAAAAAATGAATAAAAATGAAGACGTAAAATATGAGTTAATTAATAAAATATTACCTTATGGTAAAAAATATTATGATGAATATTTAATGAAAGACCATAAGGACGTTAAAGAATATCATAAAAAACTTACAAACGATTGGAAATGTTCCTTAAACTTCTTATTTGCTCATATATTTTATCAAGGTAGATATGATTCTGTATCTGATAAAGTAAAGAAAGCTGCTATGAACTCAATAGATGATAATAATATTAATCCGTGGGACAACCTTTGTTTAATATTTAATAATCTTAATAAAAATATAGGAAAAGGAAAAATAGGAAAAAAAGGCGATATAACAATGACAAAAGAAGTTCTAATATTTCTTAAAGATAAACCACAACACAACATAGTTAATTATTCTATAGATAAAATTAAAAGTTATAATATCTGTAATCTTTATAATAAATTAAGGAGAATATATCAGATTGGGGATAAAATCGCAACATTTTACCTTCGAGATCTCATATCACTCTTCGAACTTCAGGAATATATAAAAGAAGATGAGTTAGAATATTTAATTCCAATCGATACATGGGTAAGACAAATAAGCAAGAAGGTTGAAATATGCCATGAAGAATTTAATAATAGAAACCATGATCAGGAGATACAAAGTGAAATTGCACGCTTACTTAATTATAATGCCGAGAAAATAATTAATTTTGATGCAGGTGCTTGGTACATTGGGAAAAACGGATTGGTAAAAATTTTGATGTAAATTTGTAAGGCCTTCATATTCCTTAATCTACCTCCACATTTATATATTTGCTTCCTGTAATCTACTTCTCGTTGATATCCATCATTATTGGGAGATTTTTGTTAAAGATACCAGCAAGGATAAGGAATAAAATCCGTCAATGGAAAAAGACAGGAATCACAGAAATCAGTGAATACAACTCAGGCAAACACAAACTTAAATGATTAAAAATTTTAGTGAACTACACCAAAAACAATTTTGTCCAAAAATCAATAAATTAGATAATAATGATAAATTCTGTTCAAATATTGTCATTATCAATAGTTTCAAATATTTTCTCATAAAATTTTTTTTTGAATAATCATGTAACAAAATCACCTAATTTATGGATAAATTGTTACACAAAATATTTATAGTCAGTAAAAATAATATAGATATGGAATATAATAAAATTGAGGATGTTATATTAAAATTATATCAATATAATAAAACTTTTTTTACACTAAACGATGCAGCAAAATTGATGAACAAATCAAATAAATATACCTCAAAATTATTGTCCAAAAACAAATATGTTTCAAGAATTGAAAATGGAAAATATTTAATAAAAATGGGGAATGGAATCGATTTATATGAAATTGCTTCAAACATAGTATATCCTTCTTATATAAGTTTATTTTCAGCATTTGAATATCATTCAATTACCGAACAGATTGTATCAAAATTTTCTGTTATTTCCCCCGTAAGACACAGAAATATAATTATGGATAATTACGAAATTGAATTTAGATCCATTAAAAAAAATAAATTTTTTGGATATACCAGAATAAATAACACATATGTTGCAACTGTGGAAAAAGCGATAATTGATTCAATTTACTATAGCAGTCCTGAATTTTCATATGTTGAGGAGACATTTATAAATGCAATGAAATCCAGAAAAATCAATATAAAAAAGCTAAGGAAATATGCAAAAACAATGGATTCTAAAATTATAGAAAACAAAATTAATGAATTGATAAATTCATATAAAAATATAAAAGGGGCGGAATGAAGTGATAGACGAATACGCTCTTTTGAAACAGTCATCAAGGTTTATGGATTTAAGGCAACTTGAAAAGGATTATCTTTTAACTCTCCTGTTGTATGAAATTTACAGGGAGTTTAATGATGAGCTTATATTCAAGGGCGGGACGTCTTTAAAATATTTTTATAACTTAAACAGATTCTCGGAAGACCTTGAATTCTCTTTTAACGGTAAGGATGATTCAAATAAAAAAATTATGAATAAAGTTGACAGGGCATTAAAACATGTAAATCTGCAGTATAACATACAAAAAATAGAACATAGAGGTCATAAGGTTGAAAATAACGTTGTATGCATAAACTATGAGGTTAGAATTAAAGGCCCATTATACAATAGACACAAACAGATGCAAAATATAGATATCGATATAAGTATAAGAAATGATATAATAAAACCACCCGACATAAAATATTTGATGCCTCCGTATATGGACATACCAGCATTTACAATTTCAGTAATGAACATATATGAAATTATAGCGGAAAAGGTTACTTCAATAATTGAACGTGACAAAATGAGAGATATATATGACCTTTACTTTCTTCTTTCTTTTAAAAATATTGGGTTAGATAAATCATTGATCATTCAAAAAATGGAATTAAGAAATGAGGAATTTAATGATAAAAAATTATTTGAAAAAATAAATAATGCCCTAAAAATAAGTAGATGGAAATTGGAATTATCCTATTTGATAAACCCTCTACCAGATAATAAAATAGTTGTTGAAAGTCTAATTAAAAATTTTTAAATTGAATATTAAAATTTATTATATATCCGATTTATGTTATAATTTATACGTAATGTTTTGGAGGGGCTAAATTATTCCGGCACCCTGATTAATGTTTTGAATATTTAAAGTGTGAAAAGTAAAATTACTATATATCTCCATTGGTCATTATTTCTGAATGCGTTCTAGCAACGTTGTTATATTGTATACAGAATGTAATATGCATTTTTGCCACATTGGTGAGAGAATACTCTTTCACGTTTTCGGTGCCCAATTTTCACAATAGATTCAATAGATATTTTTATAAGCAACAGATTAATAAAAATGTATGAATTTGCATTTAACTCGGCAGGCAAAAGTAAAGGAAAACCATGTGGTGAAAAAAGTGTGACCTGCGTGGATAAGAGCAATGTTTTGAAAACATTCTTCTTTTTCAGAAAAGTATTCACTGAGATTTCAAAAAACTATGTGGATATAAGAGCAAAATACATGTTTGGTGATCTGTTGTCCGATCTTGGTGCTGCTCCCGTTGGCGGTCTTGGAATAGCTCCAGGTGCAAATCTATCAGACAGCCATGGAATGTTTGGCCTGTTCATGGATCGGCTCCCGACATAGCTGGCAGGAGAATGTCTACCGGAGATCTTGGCGGAAAATTAAATACCAGAGAATTCACCGATTAGGTACTAAAAACACTTTAAATTTATTCCATGGAAAAAATTAACACCCTGATACAACTATTGCATTCCTGCGGTGGATGAATTATTGGTTAAGGAATTCTTATAAATACATTTCCCAAAAAATTAAATATACTTTTTTATTATTCAAATATGGATAATTTTGATAAACCTACATCAGATAGGCTGGAGAGGCCTTTTGGCGTGTTGATTATAGGTATCGTGAACATTATACTGTCATTAATTTTTATTCTTGTTATACTGGCATTTCCTTCAACTCAGACCACTACAGTCGTGTCAAATGGACAAATTGTTTCACATGTGACCAGACATTTAATACCGGAATATATAGTCCTTATTATGATGATTATAATGGTATTCCCATTATTATTTTCAATATTATTTTTGCTAGGATATGAGTTCGCACGAATACTTATGATGGTTGGTGCAATCATCGAAATATTCACAATAGTGTTGATACCTCTGGCAATAATTATCCTGTGGTATTTGTCGAGACCGAATGTGAAGGCATATTTCCAGCAGCCAAAGCATTTATAATTTTAAATCTATTTTTTCATAAAAAGTGATTTTAACTCTCTTTTGTTTATTTTTCCTGTTCCAGACAATGGAAAATTCTCTATGTTATATATTCTCTCTGGGAGCCACCATTTGTTTAAGGTACCGTTATCAACAAGAGATTTTAGATAATTCATAAGCTCATCGTTGTTTATTCCCTCGTTTACTATTGCAACTGGCCTTTCACCCCATTTCTCATCCTCAATTCCTACAACCGCACATAGATTTACACCCGTAAAACTAGATATTATGCTTTCCAATACTGCAGATGGTATCCATTCGCCTCCACTTTTAATAAGATCCTTTTCCCTATCCATCACAGTGAGCCTACCATCACTGTTCATCATTCCTATGTCCCCTGTGTAAAACCATCCATTTTTATAGTTTTCACGATCATATAAATAATATTTATCGGGTAGCCATGGAGCACTGAAATATATTTTGCCATAATCTGAATTTTCCAACTTTTCAATTTTTACACTTGCAAATGGAGCTAATGTAACCGAAGTTCTGAGCTTTTCTTCAATATCTTCCAGTGAAAGATTTGATTCTGAACTATTTATCCTCCCAATGCCGGCTATTAGACCATCAGAAAAACCATAAATTGAGGCAAATTCCATGTTCAATTTAAGGATCTGATTTTTCAGTTTTTCAGATATTGAAGACCCTCCAAGAAGTATTTTCAAACCAGACAATTCATTATTTTTTTGGTATGCCATTAAAAAATTTACCATTGTTGGAACTGCATTGATCCACGTCACATCGTTATTTTTAATTGTATTTAGGGCATCTGAAGGTACGAATTTTCCGTCCAGAACGAGATTAAACCCTATCAATTGAGGTATGTAAACCATGCCCCATCCAAAAATATGGTACATTGGTATAATTGCCATTGCATTATCATTGCTTGTTAGTTTGGCAGGGCCTTCATACGTTGATAATAACGATGATATCGCCCATATTGCTTCAATGACCTGTTTATGTGTATATAATATCATTTTGGGATCGCCAGTTGTTCCAGAGGTCAAAACGATCTGGGCGGGTTGATTCTCAGTTAAATAATCATAATTTATGGTTTCAATATTTTTATTAAAGTTCTCATATGACCATTTGCCATCTATGATTATATAATCTCTTCCTCGAATGATTTCTGATAACGTGGGAAACAGGATCTGATTTATAAATATCAAGTCTGGATCAATTTTATCTATAATTTTCTTTATATCCTTTGGTGATAGCATTATGTTCATGGAATTTATAATTGCTCCTGACATGGGAACTGCATTTTGCAGAATATAATGGTCAAGGGTGTTAAAATCCATTACCGTAACTATTGAATCCTTTCCTATGTCTTTTTTATTCAAAAACCTCACAGTACCATTAATAATTTTATAGGCTTCTGAATAATCAATTTTTATATCCTTATATGTTATTTTTCCAGCACCATCGGATAAATAATGTGACCATATTTTATCTACTGTCAAACTCAAATTATAAAACCCCCCTGTTTTTATACAACATAAAATATAAATCATAATAAATATTTAAATTTAATTATCTGGCAATATGTGCAACAATATTATTTAAGTACGAAATTCAAGGATTTATTGAACGAATACAAAAAAATAATATATCCCCTAAATAGATTAAGGTATATCATGATACAAAATTATATTTTAGACGAATTTAAGAACAATAGAAAGTTGAAAGATATGGACAATTATGCAATTATGGATGCATGGGTAAGGGAATTCAATACTTCACTGGAAAGCAACAATTATTCATTGTTGGCGAATAGAATTGGGCATTTCATTGCTTTTCAAAACGGTGATATTCAATCAGAAAATTTCAGGAGAAACAGAACCGGTTTATGGTTTGGCTTAACGGGCTTGATCCGTTATATAAAATTCTCCGTTGATGGCAAACCTTTAAAGGAAAACATACGCAAATACGTGAGAAAACCTGAATATATCTATAGGGAATTTGAAAATTTGGAAAGAATTGATTACATGCCATTAAATAAAAAAATCTTAAATATGGTATTCAATCCTGGAACAAAATTAAACCTTGATATTGAAATGAATTTAATTCAGTCAAAACCATGGCCTTCAGAGTTAAGCATATACCCGGAAATAAAAATAGAAAACAGCAGTATACATGTAAAGAGTGAGTTAATAAATTATTATATTTCATTTTCAAATACAGAAGGTACAGATATAAATTACAGAAATGGCATTTTAAATATCTCCTTTGTCACGGACCATGCCTTTGAAATTCAAATATATGAAGAGAATGAAATGGAAGAAGAAAATGACCTTGGCAATATCACATCATATTATGAGAATATTAATAATGTTTCAAAGCTTTCCAGCAGTTCATTTGAACTGGATAAGGCATTTTACTGGGCAAAACATGATCTGTCACAGTTCTATTTTGAATTAAATGATGATTTGAAGGGTTTTTATGCAGGATTTCCCTGTTTCTCATGGATATTTGGAAGGGACAGTTGCTGGATATCCATAGCAACTTCCTATATTGGAATGTGGAGTGAAACAAAGAATAATCTCATAACACTTTTAAGGAACTCGATAAATGGCCGAATACCCCATGAGCTAGCACTTACTGATTTCAAACAGAACTATGAAGTCAGTGGAATAGATGTGGATACAAAATATATGTCCATTGATAGTACGCCAATGTGGGCTATTGCCAATAACACATATTCAAACATAAGTGACGATAGATCAATGAATGATAATTTGCCCAGTATGATGGAATTTATAAAGTCATGCGATATTGATGGGGATGGATTTATTGAAAATGATTTCTCAAGGGGCTTGATTGGCTGGCCGGAAACATGGGCAAAGGATAGAAATGGCAAATGCATTGAAATAAATGCATGGCTCATGGAAATGGAAAGAATTATTTCTGGGAAAAATAAAATTGATAAGGATAAGATAGAAAAATTTATGAAATTATTTTATAGAGAAAAAGGTACATTTGTGGATTCCATATATGGTGGTTCATCCAGAATAATCAAAAGCCCATTACTCTGCATTCCGGGCATTTATTTCAAATCTGATAAAAATAAAAAAATTCTTAAGAACCTATTTCAGGATGACAGTATGACGCCCTGGGGTATTCGTTCCATGTCTATTAATGACCCGATGTATGATGGTAGCTATCACAAGGGCACGATATGGCCCCTTATGACTGGATGGTATGGACTGGCATGCTTTAATCATGATTTAATTGATGAGGGGCAATATTCAATTAATACCTTTATTAAAAATGCTTTTTCAGCCAAAGATCCAGGCAGAATAAATGAGACTTATACCCCTGATGCCTATAATGAAAGTGGCCAGTTTGCTCAAGGATGGTCCATATCATTATTCATACAGTTAATATTTGAGGGAATCTTAGGGTTTAGGGATGTGAATATTGAGAACATCAAAAAGTCTATTGGCGGTGCCCATAACAGAATAAATGGAATGGTTGATTATATTGAAATCACCAATATGAAAATTGGTAAAACTTATGTTTCTGTTTATATAGATCGGGAAACAGAAAAAATAAAGATAGAATAAGGAATAATTGCCCTAATTTAAAATAACACACATCTTTTCAATGTGTGAATTTTCTTTTATTATTTTCATAATTGAAGATATATCCTCAGATTTAATTTGGCATAATAGGATAAGAAAAACATAAATAGGACGCTCTATCTTTTAGAAATATATTTTCCCATGGTATTGTTTTTTAAAGCCAAATTTAATTTTACAATTGTCTTTAAAATACCAAGATGTGTTAGCGCCTGAGGAAAATTCCCTATCATATCCTTTGTCTTTAAATCAATTTCCTCAGAAAATAACATCAAATGGTTTGATTTGGTTAGAATGGATTCCAGGACATTTTTTGCTTTACTTACTCTATTCATTGCAATTAAATCCTCTATATACCAGAACGACAGCATGAGAAAGGCATTATCCTCTCCTGTAAATCCATCATAATTATTGTATCTCTTAAATAAATAGTCATCTGTCATTAGGTCATGTTCTATTTTATCTATCGTACCTATTAATCGTTTATCATCAATTGGTAAAAATTCCATTATGGGAATGCTTAACAGTGAGGCATCCACGCAATCAGCCCCATAATATTGAACAAATGAGTTAACATCCTTGTTAAATCCCTTTTCAAGTATATCATTCTTAATTTCATTTTCAATTTTTTTCCATTTTTTGTATGGAGCAGAATATCCAAGTGATTTTCCCATGGATATAGCCCTGTGGAATGCAAGCCATGAAGTAAGCTTTGAATAAACATAATGTCTTGGCTCTGTCCTGATTTCCCATATGCTTGAATCTGGGAGTTTCCATACTGATTCAAGCTTTTCAAGAACCTCCTCAATAAAATCCCAAAAATGAACGGTTATCATGCCACCAATTAAATTGAAATGGTAAATCATGTTTATTATTGAGCCATATTGATCAACCTGAAGTTGGGAAGAGGCTTTATTTCCAATTCGGACGGGACTGGAATTCATATATCCTGAATAATCAAGAATTTGCTCTTCGAGGGAATTTTTAGAATTTATTTCGTATATTGTTTTAATTTCCTTATCCTTATGGATTTTTTCCATCAGATCATATAAAAATTGGGTAGCCTCATTTTTTAAACCAATCATAGAGAATGCTTCAATAACATAGGCAGTATCCCTTATCCATGTAAAACGGTAATCCCAGTTTCTTTCACCACCAATGGATTCAGGGAGGCTTGATGTTGGAGCCGCAACCATCATACCTGTGGGTTCATAAAATAATCCCTTTAATATCAATGCAGACCTCAATACATATTTGTGATATATACCATGATAATTTATATTATTTGTCCATTTTTTCCAGTAATCTCTTGTCTCTTCAAGCCTCTCATATGATTTGTACTCCTTAATATCATTTAAATGGCTGATATCCGAGGAAATAACAATCCATTCAAAAACACCTTTGTTTAAAGGGATTTTATCATTATATATCATATTATCAGTTTTAATAAATTTGAAATTTGAGGATATACCAACGTTATTTTCTGTTCCGTGGAATATGTATCCAAATTTTTTATGTTCTATCGTTGGAATCTCTCTTCCAAAATTAAAATTTGGTTTAAATTCAATTTTAATTTGAATATCTTCCAAAGCTTCAATAAATCTATGTATTTCTGGATAATTTGCCTTTGAATACTCAGAAATTGGGAGAAAGTCAGTAATTCTCATTATAAGTTTATTTTTATTGTAAAATTCAGTAATTAATATATTCGTGAATTCTTCATAATACTGATTCATTGTAACATTATCACACAGAGGTTTTACGGAAAAATATCCTCCTTTTTTTGAATCAAGAATAGAGTCAAAAACGGTCTTTGAATCAAAGTCTGGAAAACATGCCCAGTCCATAGTTCCATCCATACCAATCAATACTGCAGTTCTATTGTTAAAAATTGCTCCGTGATTTGCGATCTTTATGTATTCATCCACTTTGAGATTTTGCTGATTTTCCAGTCCGTTAAAGATTGACATTCATACTTAAGTTACAAGTATAATATTAATATTTCTATAGGTAAAGTAGTATCTACGTTTCTTTAAAACAGCTTTTAAAAATTTACACTTCCCTATTTCCAAATTACATAAAAATCCTATTATTGAAATGTTTTATTGAAGAGAAGTATTGTGTTAGGTAATTATTTAAAATATATAGACAACAAAACCATCTAAACTTTATACCGATTATAATAAAACATAATGTTTGAATTTAAAACTTATAAATTTATAGAAAAATTGGTTATTAAAAAAAAATATATTTTTTTTATTTATAAAAAATAAAAATTATTTAATTAGTTATCAGTTCACCATTATGGGTTTATACATGCCTGCTTCGAAGTTATTTGCAACAGTTGTGTTATAATTTTTTACTAAATATCCATACATCTCTGAATTAACAGCGTTCAACGTTGTGTGAATTGTTGTGTAATTCTGTGCATGGCCACTTACTATTATGGTTTCATATGCGCTGTCCATCAATGTTTGCCACTCACTTATCCACGATACAGGATCCCTAATGAAAACACCTCCCTTAAGTGCCTGTATAGATATATTTGTTATTGAATTATTTCCAGAACTGTTGTATTTCATTCCAAGAGCGGTAAGATTGACTGAACCTGGCCACTGGTAATCCATTACTGAATATTTGTTTGAAGCAAGACCCTTGTATGTTGCCCAGTATGATGTCTTGTATTCAGGGCTGAAGTATTTGCTTAAGTTATAAAGACAGTACATTCCCTGTATATCCCCTGTATTATTGAGCAATACTGGATTGCCGTTAAATTGTGTCAGCATCTGGTAAAGTTCTGTTGCTGTGCTTGCTCCACCATGTCCCTGTATATTTATCATTCCAACTCCATATTTCTTATCCAGGATCTTTGCATCTGCAAGCATCTGATGGTATGTCTTAGGCAAACTTGTTATACCAGCATTCTTAAGAGCATTGTAATTTAGCCAGACAAGAGGTGTATTTATAATCTGGGTTATAAATGGAACATTCCCGCTAAATATTTTTGACTCGTAATGTGTAAGATTAACTATGGATGAGATGGTATTGCTAGGTGTAATTGTTGATATTGTTCCGTTAATGTTATTAAGATATCCACCATATGATGCTCCTCCATATGCAAGTTCTCCAATATCAAGATTGTCTATGGTCATAACTATGGGTGTTGTTGTTTTAGCTGCTACATCTGCTTTAACGTGACTAACAATGCTAGTTGCGACTGTATTTGATGGGTTTATTTTGATATTTGGATACGCTTTTTCAAAATTGGATATTGCTGTTTTTGTAAAGGCAGTATAATCCGAAGGTGATATGCTTGTAAAGTAATCTATTGTTACGGTAGCATTCCCTTTATGATATATATTTGGAACAGCGTAGTTAGCTATGTTATGGCTGCTTATTGGTATGAAACCAGTTTTAGCACTGCATTGGAACTGTACCGGAGGCGATAACATGTATGCCATAAACTGTTCTTCCGCATATTTCTCTTGGGCTGTCAGTCCGTGTGTGTGTGCTACTGCAAGTACACAACCACCTAGAATATGATCTGAATTAAGGCCTGCTGGTCCTGGGTATGCTTTTAATTCAGGTTTTGCCGGTGGCTGGAGATTTGGTAGCTCCACATAAATTACTGTACTGATCACAATTACCACTGCAATCACTGCAATAATTTTTAGCAATTTTCCGTTGGTAGCGATTTTACTACTCATAAAATAAGTATGAGTATGTTATATAAATAATTTTTCTTTATGGCTAAAAAATAATACTAAATTATGTAAAATTAATAAAATTAATTTACATAAATCATTTAAATGTTTTTCGACAAAAATTAACCTCAATCTAATATTTTTTTTCGGATTTTAAGCACAATAAAAAGCTTTATATATGGTATTTTTATAGGTGATTTCGTTATGAAAGTCTTTAAAAATTACAGGAACTATAAATATATATTGTTCGTACTACCGGCCCTTCTATATGTATTTCTGCTTTCCTTTTTTCCTGCTGCATCTGTAGTCTATTTAAGCTTTAGTTCTAAAACAGGCTTCACATTAAGCAATTATAGAGGAATAGAGCAGGCCAATCTGGGTCTTGCAATAATAGATACACTTATTGTTAGCGTTGGTGCACTTTTTATTCAGTTGTTTTTTGCACTTTTGATAGCTAATATATTGATTAAATCCCTAAAGGGAAATAAACTGTTTTCAACTATATTCATAATACCTTATGGCGTTTCCACAGTTGTTTCCGCCTTTATCTTTTCACTTATATTAAGTCCCATAGGTGGATTTGCCAACTCAACCCTCGTATCCTTTGGATTAAGACCCGTTAACTGGTATTCATCGTCGTTATCAGAACTGGCAGTTGTTATGTTTTCAGATTTCTGGAAAAATACCCCTATAGTTGCACTTATACTGTACGGAGGTTTATCAGGAATCCCTGAATCTTTAAATGAGGCAGCTAGCGTTGATGGAGCTAATTCATTCAGAAGATTCATCCATATAACATTGCCAAATCTTGCCCCATATATAGCTATTGCATTGCTAATTAGAGGGGTTAGTGAGTTCAATATTTTTGCAATGCCTTTAGTGCTTATAGGCTATTTTCCACCATTAATGAATACGCTTGTTTATGAGTTCTTTTCATCATCTGCAACAGAATCTTATTCCTATGCAGCTGCTACAATCTTGCTTGCAATAATTTTAGGATTTGCTATATTAATAATTAAAATCGGAGGTGTAAAAAAATATGAAGAATAAAGATACTGTTTCGTACATAATTGCGATTATATTGTCCATTGTGTTTATTTACCCACTTTATGTACTCATACTTGTGACGTTTGAACCGGTCTATTTGACATTTGGAAGAATTTATCCTTTTCAGCTTCCAATAATACTAACTCTTTCCAACTTGATAAATTCATTCCATCAGGTGGGACTGATCGTTCCTGTTATAAGAAGTGTTGAAGTTGCGATGCTTGTATCGATAATAGCTGTGTTGCTTTCTATTCCTGCTGGATATGGATTGCAAAAATTAACTTCAAGAGTAACAAACAAAATAATATTGTTGATGTTTGTAGTTAACATGATGCCAGGCGTTGTGGTTGCAATACCAATATCTGTTTACTTTATAAAACTTGGACTGGAAAACAGCATTTTTGGAATAGCGTTCGCGCAAGAACTCGTTGTGCTTCCATTATCTGTTTTTATCATGCTTGGTGGTTTTAGAGCCTTGCCAAAAGATATTGAAAATCAGGCACATGTGGATGGTGCAAGATTGCACTCAATTTTTTCAAAGGTATTGATACCCCTTGTTAAAGTTCCAATTTTGATTACATTTTTAATCGCATGGATGACTTCATGGGACGAGTTCACATACGCAGTAATAATATCGCCTATAAATCCAACTTTTCCGGTTAAGTTATATGATTACGTAAGTAGAGGGGAGCCATTTGTTGCCTCTTCATTTGCACTGCTCGTGACTGTTCCGGTTGTAGTGCTGGTTATAATATTACAAAAGTATCTAAAAGGAGAATATTTAAGTGGTGGTTTAAATGGAGTATAAACTTGAATTGAAAGAAATAACAAAAATATACGGAGAAAAAAAGGTTTTGAATAACCTAAATTTGAACATCGTTTCAGGGGAATTTATGGTTATTCTTGGACCTTCAGGAGAGGGGAAATCTACGCTATTAAGAAGCATTGTAGGTATTGAGAATATTGATTCTGGGAAAATAATGGTCAATGGGGAGGATGTAACAAATAATCCTCCAAATAAAAGAAATATTGCAATGGTATTTCAGAATTATGCATTATACCCAAATATGACGGTTTACAAAAATATCGCTTTTCCACTCAAAATGAGTAAAATGCCTTCTGAGCAAATAAAGGAAAAGGTGAATAAGGTTTCAGAACTCTTAAAAATCACAGATGTACTGGACAAAAATTCAACAAAATTAAGTGGAGGCCAGAAACAGAGAGTCGCCATAGCCAGGGCTCTTGTAAGAGAACCTAAACTGTTCCTGCTTGATGAACCTCTGAGTAATATAGATGCAAGAACAAGATATACTTCTAGACAGGAACTCAAAAGGCTTCAAAAAGAATTGAACCATACATTTGTTTATGTTACACATGACCAGTCTGAGGCTGCAAATATAGCAGATAGAGTTGCAGTTCTTCACAATGGAGTAATAGAACAGATTGGTACATATGAGGAGATTTATAATAAACCTGAGACAACATGGGTTGGTGATTTTATAGGAACATACCCTATGAATTTCATTGATGGTTCCATTTATGATTATAAGGATAAAAAGATAGGATTCAGGCCATCATGGGTTGATGAATCTTTAAATGATTTTGAGCTTGAAATTTCATTGATAGAAAAAATAGAAAATAATTATTTCATACACTGCAATTTAGGTGAAAAAAATATAGTAATCAGATCCAACAAAAATTACAATATTGGAGAAAAGATAAAGGTTGGGCTATCAAAATTTAATGTTTATAAAGATGAAAAGCTTGAATCTGTTATAGAGAATAAAAAAGAGAAAGCATCAGCTGATTAAAATTCTTTTATATATTATCATAACACCATACCAATTTTTTAATGAATATATACTACATTAATCTTTAAATATATTTTATAAATTTGAATATTATGAACTTTAGGCTCAGGTACAACCTCTATATAGCAGTAGGATTATTCGTCATTTTTGATAGTGTATTATTTTACAATAAAAATTCAATTTTATTTTATCCAGCAAGCACAGCATATTCGTCTTCAGTGAAAATAGCAACATATCTTTCCATCATCACCGTCCTTATCATTTCTATAGCGTTGTTTTTATTTGGTTATGGAATCTATAAAACAATAAAATTGAATTATATGATTCCAAAATTGAAAAGGTTCTGGCTTATTACAACTGTTTATGGCATAATAATTGCAGTTGTTGGTGGGATGATACATATAGCTCCAAGGGGATTCCATTACCCTCATTATGTCATGTTTTTGTTTGGACTGCCAATGTTTGTACCAAATTTCATGTTCTATTACTCTGGAATAATCGGAATATATATTTATCCTCTTCAGGTTCTTTCATTAATTTCTGTTTCCCTAATAGGGGGTACAATTATGTCACTATCAATAATGGGCATAACATCAAAGAAAAAATCCACATTATCTATTGTTGGTGCTGTTGGAGTTTGCCCTGCCTGTGCTGCTGGCACACTATTTGGATTGGTCATAGGAGCAAGTCCATTTCTAAGTTCATTTTATTTTAATGTGCTTTTTGGAAAAACGCTTTATGAGATACTGATCAGCATATTCTCAATAATGTTGATGTTCATTTTTCTGATTTACATGATAGGAAAATATAGAATTGATACGAATTTATCAAAACATAGAATACCCGGAAAAAAAATTTATCAGAAATAAAATAATTTTAAATAATTACATGATTTGCTGTTCTTCCTGAGGTGGTGAATTCCTTCTGGCATGTTCTGGCAGCTCATTGAATCCCAGAATTATTATAATAATTCCTGCAAATATGATAAATATCCCCACAGCGATAATTATGAGAATTGCCCCTATAAGCAATAGCATCGCACCTGTATTGAAATGGTCTATTCCAGTAAGTTCATAAACGGACTTATATGCCAGGTACTGAAATATAACGGATATTATTAAACCAAGCACTATTATACCAAAGAAGGCAAGCAACATGACAATAAAGGGAACGCCTGTAAAAGTAGAAGTGCCTGTTATAGGAGAACCGATGTTAGTGGATGTGTCCAGAAACCATCCAATAAAAATTATTAATACAAAAACACCAATAACTCCCATAACAATTCCAGAAACAACGCTATAAATCATATACCTGTAAGGTCTTTTATCATTATAATAATCGGATATTTCTTTTAATGCGATGAGTATCAAAATTAAACCTATAACTGAAATTATAAATCCAAACCCATGCAGTAAAATATCAGTCATTGGACCAATAAACTCTAGTATCATTCCCAGTAAACCATACGTCCTTGCTGAATTGAATTCAGTAATATTGTTACTGTTCATATACTATTAAAACAATTATATATATAAATATTTCACATGTTTGCTCACGAAGAAAATATTATATTAATGTTCAAATTAATTTAAATGCAATACCTTTTTTTTGTATGGTGGAACCTTCTCGTTAAACACTTCGAAATCAATGTCCTGCCTGTTTCCTTTTATGCCTTAATTAATGTAAAATACCCAATTATTTAAAATTGTTTCCTGGGAAAACAATTTCATACATATTTTGTTTTATAATAAAATAAATTACCCATCAATAATTTTCGAAAATTTAATAAGAAATGTAAGATTCAAGAATCAATAGGAGGAATAATGGATGGTTTAAAGAATAAACCACGTACTCCTATTATTGTTGCAAGATATGCCCCAACATCACAAACATGCTCTAAATTCAATCATAGGCAGAAGATGCCTTTGAAAGTATGTGTGTTGTAATATATTTGAGATTGAATGAAGTTTTAATGTTGACTTCATAATGGACTTTCATCTCTGCTTCTGTAAAGATCCTGAGGGCAATCCCGCGTTGTTCAGTCGAAATAAAATATTTAGCAATGGATTTTTTATTTTTCTTCCAGGGTCGACTAGATTTAGGAACGAAAATGATGTTATTATTCTACCTATGGCTATAATTATTAATGTAAACGATACCGCCTTATATAAAGGTAAGAATGACATTAAATATTCCAGAAGAAAACCACCGGTCAACGATCCAAAAAAGTAAATAACTCCATTAAGCCCATTCATTATTGAGAGGTACTGTGCTCTTCTGCCATCAGGCAATAAATCCATTAAATATGAATTCATGGTTACATTTTGAATTCCAGTCAAAATTCCCGCATATGCTTGCATTATTATAAATTCTTCAAAATTTGAGAATAATGCATACATTAAAGGAATACCACCTAAAAGTAACCTGTTTAGGAAAATATATGGCACCCTATTTTTATTATCTGCTATTTTTCCTGAATAAAACTGCATTATTATTGTTGAAAATATGTTAACTGCAGTTAAAATTGCAACCATGGGCAGTGTAAAATTTCTAACAAGTATAACTGTAATTGGAAAAATAGGCCATGCCATTGACCAGAAAAAACCTTGAACCATCATTGCTTTCAAATATTTGTAAAAACCTTTCTGGTCTCTTATAGATTTAATATTGAGTTTCTGTTTGAATTCAGGTTTCTTTTTTGATTCCTTTATCAAGGAAACAGATATTGCAGATATAATATATCCAATAGAGGCTATGGAAAATGGAATTATTAAATACGATTTTTCATCACCCTTTAATAAAAAGGTCATTGCTATCAAGGTTATCATATTCCCTATAGAGGATATGTTGCTTATGCCAGCCATAAATGCCCCCCTATTTCCCTTCGATGTTATATCTGTTAATAAGGCAAACCAGTTAACAGTAACAACTGCTGATGCAAGGGATATTAAAGCATATACAGCTATAAGGCCTACTGGTCCTGAAACAAACGACAATGACAGCCACAATATTGCAAGGATTATACTTGATAATATAAGCCATGGCTTCCTGACACCGGAATTATCGCTTAATTTTCCAAAAAATATCTGCATTGCATTTGAAATAGAATTGCCTAGTGCAAGTAATAAACCCATTTCCACAGGCGATGCACCCAGTATAACACCATATACACCTATAAAAGCTGATGCAGTTGTTGCTCCAGATGATATGAAAAAGGTTCTGATATTTACGAGAAAAAGCGTCTTTCTGTGATTATCTGATCCTTCTTTCATATTTGCCTCCCATTAAAGGTAAGGCATGCAATTTTAATATTTAATATTAATGAGATTTTGAATAATATCCATATTATTTATAACATTATAACAGAGCTAAATTACTCTTAACAAAATATACATAATTTTGCAAAATATATTTATATAGTGATATTATGTAAATTTATGATAAATGACGAATATAAAATAAAGGAAGAATCTTTTAAAAAATTAAAACTCGGGTCATTTTTAAACATATTGAATGTATTTGTCGCTATTGTTCTTGGAACCATTGTTGCTTATGCTGTTCTATCAATGGTGTTTAGTGCTGTTTCCCATAATATTCCACCAGGATCCATTGGAAAGTATATTCTAATAAAAATTTATTCAGATATCTATCTTGTCATACTATTTTTTGCCGTTTATATTCTTTTAGCATCCATTGAGGTTTATTCAATTTACCTTTATTCAAAATCAGTCTCATTGCTATCGGCATTTAATGATAATTTAAAGGATGTTGCAAAATTTACGAAATATCTTTACCTTGTTTTTATTGGAACAGATGGTGCTGCGATATTAGAAATCCTCATCAATTTCATATTTATAAAAAATATTCCAATTTTTATAATTTATGTAATATTGGTAACTGTAGAATTTTTCCTTTCGCTCTATCTTTTTATTGGAATATACAGAATAGGTGTAATTTACAATAGCAGCACACTTCGCCTTGGAACAATATTTTACTTTATCCCATTCCTGAATTTAGTTGCTCCCTTCCTGTTATATTCAGGTAGCAAAAAACTTATTGCCGAAAATAAAGATAGATTATAAAAATGGGAAAAATATAAATTTTTTATTTAACCAATGGTTATTTTAGATCAAAATTAATGGTGATGATGATGCGGCTCATGTGCCATTTAAGGGTCCGTTATTTCTTTCAATTCATTTTTTATATATTTATTTAGAGCATCCTCTACTGTTGAATTTTCTGAAATAAATATTCTCGCCCTGCCGTTTAAAAATCTTACACCGGGAGCCCCAATTTCAGAAACTATAAATGCATTCACATTCCTGTCAAGTACAGACTTTATCATATAAATTCCTGGAGTTGAAATTGCTTTTATAGCAGGATTTTCATATTTTTCAATTAATTTGGGTAAATCATTGATCTCATAAATGTATATTTCCTCACCTTTACCGGGGCTACTGACCATATTTTTAATTACAGAAATTGCTATTTTTTCCATTAAAACGTTATTAGTATTATACCAAAATACTTTACTATTTTCAAATTTTATAAAATATAATCTTTGTTTAAATGTTTATAGAGCCCCTTACTATTTCTACAGATGCAAATCAAAATAAAGGCACACAATATATAAGTTTTCTATTAACCAATGCAATTGTAAATTTTAGTGGTTACCTTACCTCTAATTGGAAATTATTTTATCAAATAATTGCATAAATGACCATGGCAAACAAAATAGGAATCGTTGGTTCAGGAATTATGGGTCAGGGTATAACACAGGTATTTTTAAGAAATAATTATCATGTTACGTTGATAGATATAAGCGATGAAATTTTGAAAAGTTCAAGGGAAAATATAATAAATGGAAAGTATGGCCTAAATAAACTGGTTGAAAAAAATATCATTTCAAATAATGATGTTAATAAAATGATGGATAATCTTGAAACATCAGTTAATTATGAAAATTTAAGAGGTTGTGGCCTTATAATAGAAGCAGCTCCTGAAATAAAAAATTTAAAAATTTCCATTCTGGAAAATATAGAGAAAAATTGTAATAAAAATGCAATTATAGCCTCAAATACTTCAGGGATAATGATATCCGAATTATCATCTAAAGTTAAGAATAAATCAAGGGTAATTGGAATGCACTGGTTCAATCCTGCACCATTAATGAAATTGGTAGAAATAGTAAAAACATCATTTGTTTCAGAAGAAACGGTAAATTTTATAATTGATTTATCAAAAAAACTAGGTAAGGAACCTGTTGTTGTGAGGGATTATCCAGGTTTTTTCACAACAAATTTTGTACAGTCATGGTTATTTGAATCCATAAGGCTTTATGAAAAGGGCATTGCATCAATAGAAGATATAGATAAAATGGCAAAACTTGGCTTTGGATTTCCAATGGGGCCATTTGAATTAATGGACATAATTGGCATTGATACGGTAAATGAAATAGGAGATTACCTATATTCAGAAACTGGAGAAATGGGAAAAATATCACCTCCAATTTTAAAAGAAATGTTTTATTCTGGCTATTATGGAAATAAAAAAATAAAGAAAAATAGCAATGGGGGTTGGTATGACTTGAATAAATAAGTCATTCAATTCTTTTTATTGTTGTAAATTTGCCATTTTACAACCTTTACAAATGATTTAAAGCACGAAAGCCACTGAGCTTGCGATGTGGATGAAGTGCAAATATTCATATTATTGAATTGCATAATTTCGATATATGAAGATATCACAGCTGATAAAGCCTACAGGTCATTTTATTGATAGGTATTCATCTGTGAGTCGAATAATATTGGAAACTGTAAATAAATATATAGAGGAATAGAAACATGTCTGAGAAGAATGATGCAATCAGAAAGACCATATCGGAGACAAAGAAACGAAGGAAATCACAGACATGCATATCCTATGAACTGAAAATAGATATATCACATCTTAGCACAAATAAAATAAACAATCTTAATCGTATCTTTCTTGAAGCAAAATGGTTTTATAATTATATCTTATCGGAAGATGATATCTATAACCAGGATTATAGGATTAATAAAGTTAGGGTAAAGGTAAAGGGCCATTATGAAGATAGAGATATATTGTTATTATCATCACAGATGAAACAGGAAATTATTGATAAAACTAAGGATAGCATAAAGGGCCTTTCAAATTTAAAAAAGAAGGGTAATAAGATTGGAAAACTTCATTTCAAAAAGAGAATATACTCAATACCTTTGAAGCAATATAAAAATACATAAAATATTTCAGACAAATATATCAAGATACAGAAGATAGGCAAGTTAAAGGTTTCCGGTATTGAACAGATACCAAAAGATGCTGATATAGCTAATGCAACACTTGAATCCAGAAATGGGGATTATTTTATCCATATATCAACATTTACAAAACCAAAGGATATAACACATTCTGATAATGGTATTGGTATTGATTTCGGTATTAAAAGTTCATTAACACTATCAAATGGAATAATCATTAATGAAGATATACCACTAACAGGGAAGGCTATAAAACTTCATAAAGAACTATCACGTAGAAAACAGTATGGAAAGAACTGGTATAAAACACTGAATAAATTAAATAAAGAATATAAGTATATAACACAGAAGAAGAAGGATGAAATAAATAAGATAGTTAATATTATAACAAATAGCTTTAAAACAATTGCATTCCAGAATGATCCCATAAAAGGATGGATGAAACTGTGGGGAAGGAAGATTCAGGGATCAGCAATAGGAGGAATAATGGATGATTTAAAGAGAAAATCACGTACTCCTAAGGTTGTTCCAGGATATACACCCACATCACAGGTATGCTCTAAATGCAATCACAGGCAGAAGATGCCTTTGAAGGAAAGAATATTCAACTGTGGATCATGCAACATTTATATTGATCGGGATCTAAATGCATCAATAAATATATTAGAATATATGGTACCTGCGGAACGTAGGGAATATACGCCTATGGACATAAAAACCTATACCTACATGATGGAATACCTGAACAGTATTCCAGGCGTGAAGGCAAGTTTTGTCGTTGATATAGGAAGCTTCATCGTTTTAACGTGAAGTAGTTCACAGATGTCAATCAGAAAATATTTACATTTCATGCCTTCAATTCATAAAATAATTTATATAGGGATTTTTTGCACTGAATTTATATATAACGGTATTATTAAAATGAGTGTTTAGTTCACTTGACAATAGCAAATTAAAAAAATATCATATTAAAATAGCAACACTGTCTTCCACGGGTTCTCTTCTTGATGGTTATGACATCTCTGTTGTTTCTGTAGCAATTCTTGTTTTATCTTCCAAATTCAGCCTTGGTGCCCTTAGCCAAACTTTGCTCCTGGGATCAACATTAATTGGAATGATTTTTGGAGGGGTTACAATCGGCTATTTAACAGATATAAGAGGCAGGAAAAAAATATACATGCTCGATATGTTCCTATTCATTATATTTACATTTTTAACCGCTGTTTCGTATAATTTTACTGAACTTATTATATTCAGGCTATTTCTTGGGGTTGCCATCGGGGCAGACTATGCAATAAGCCCAACGATAATATCCGAATTTTCTCCCATAAAACATCGTGGACAGCTGTTAACTCTAAATGGAATATTTTTTTACATTGGTGCTGCAGCCTCATACTTCGCCGGGTTTTTATTAATACCCATTGGAGATATATCCTGGAGGTACATGTTTTTGCTTGGCATTATTCCTGCGGTAATTATCCTTGTGCTGAGGGCTTCAATACCGGAATCACCTAGATGGCTTGCTTCAATAGGAAGTTATAAGGATGCCGATAAGACGATGAAATCCCTTGGACTTGCTATTTACTATGATAATATTACTCCTGAGAAATCGTCTTTTAAAAAATTATTCCATGGCAAATATTTAAAGTATACAATTTTTATTTCAATAATATGGTTCTCCCTTGATTCGGTTGCATTTGTTTTTGATTTAATCGGGCCAAAAATTTTAACATCTTTGAAACTTTCACCTTCCACTGCTTCTGGCACAGCTGCTATAGTGGCACTTTTGGCAATTATTGGTGCAGTGATAACCTTTTTATTAATTGATAAAATCGGAAGAAAAACCATAACATCCGTGGGATTTTTGGGAATGACCGTTACCCTAATTATGGCTGCTTTGAGCTTTATTTATTTTCCTAGCATATTATTCATCGTCATTGTGATTATATTTTTGGAAATTTTTGAAGAACTTGGCCCAGGAATAACCACGGCAGTATATCCGCAAGAGTTATATCCAACTGAAATAAGGGCCACAGCACAGGGTTTTGGAACTACAATCAGCAGAATTGGGGCAATTGCAGGCATAGGGCTTTATTCACTGATTGCTGTTCCATACGGCAACGGTGGTGGCCTTATTTTTCTGGCAATACTTTCTTTAATTGGTTTGATAACTGCCATTATCATGGGAATAGAAACAGTAAATAAATCTCTGGAAGAAACAAGCTCACCGGATTTTAATTGAAATTTATTTTCACCAAATTTATATCAATATCCCACATATCAAGATAACTAATGCCGGTAAAATATTTTTATAATTCCATAATTGCTTAATAAAAAATTATAATTCAGAACATTTTTGATTTACAATACTTTATATATTTATGAATATTGTTTAATTAATGGTTAAGAAATTGGTTAAAATTCCCCCATCACTGTGCATAAAATGCAGAAGCTCAAAGATGCTCTGTGGACTATCATATTGCCCAGTGAATATAACTGAAAAAATAAAAAAGGTTTATTCCTTTAAGGGGAATGAAATTTCAGGTTCATCTCCACCCTCTTTATTTGTTGGAAAATATGGGTATCCAAAAATTTCTGTTTATCCTTCACTTCCACCATTCAAAGGAAACACTTCATATTTTGAGGATGAGAATTCCTGGCTTGGCATGGATTTAAATGATTTTATATCAACAAGAATGTCATTATTGAGAGGGCAAATAAATATGGATATTAACAGTGCCAAAAATCCAGATTATAAACTCCAGGAAATACAGTTAACATCATTATCTGAAAAACCAGTTGACATAGAAATGACACTTAATAAGTCGTTCAATAAGGAGGTAATTCTTGATGAACATGTTACACCAATGGGCCCCTCAGCACCCATAAACAAAATAGTATATGAAAATTACAAAATTGACAACAGAATTGAGAAGATATATTATGATAGAGATATGAAAGCATCGGATGGCATTTATGAGCTGTATAAAAAGGGTATGTCCATAACTGGTATATCAAAAGCTCTGAGTATAGGTTCAATGGGTATAAATAAAAATAGGAAAATAGTTCCAACCAGATGGTCAATAACTGCATCGGATCAGACACTTTCAAATGTACTCGTAAATAAATTAAAGGATTATTCTGCCGTAGATGATTACGAAGTCTTTATAAGAAAAACGGAGGGGAACCTATTCATAGGCATACTGGCTCCTGGAAACTGGATGTTTGAATGGGGTGAATCCTGGTTTCCTGGAAGCACATGGAATTATTTTGGAGATAAGGCTGAAGTGGAGCTTGATTATGAGGGGTATTATGGAAGAAAAACATATCCTGAAATTGGTGGGTGCTACTATTCATCAAGGCTTGCAGCTGCTGAAAAGCTAAATGAAATGCACAGGCAATCTTCTGTAATGCTGTGGCGGGAAATATACCCGGGATTCAACCTTCCCATAGGAGTTTGGTATGTGCGCGAAAATGTCAGGGAAATGTTTAAATCCAGACCAGAAAAATTTGATAATATTGACAATGCAATAAAATACATATCCAAATTCACAAAAGTAAAAATAGAAGAGTGGAAGCATAAATCAAATAATATAAAATATATAAGGAGTAATCTGGATGCCTTCTAGAAAAATTACCATAAAAGAGATCGAAGCAAAACACGCACTTGGAATATCCGGAATGAAGGAATTGGATTATGCATTCAATCCGTATCTTGGGTGCTTTCATGGGTGCCTTTACTGTTATGCAATTGATCTATCAAATAAAGAAATATCAAGTAACTGGGGAAACACTGTATATGTTAGAATGAATGTTCTGGATCTTTTAAAAAAAGAGATTCACACATATAAAAGAGGGATAGTCGGCGTATCCTCAATAACAGATCCGTACCATGCAATCGAGGGAAAATACAAAATAACAGGCAATGCAGTTGATTTTCTTGCATCAAATGGCTTTTATGTAACTGTACAGACAAAATCACCACTTGCACTGAGAGATATGGGCATTTTTATAAAGCATAGAAAAAATGTTGATATTGGATACACGATAACCACTTTAAACAGTGAGATAAGCAAAAAAATAGAGCCATACGCCCCACTGCCTGAAACAAGACTCAGGGCAATAAAGAAATTTTCCAGCAATGGAATAAATAGCTGGATATTTATGGGCCCTATAATAAAAAATATCAACGATAATCTGGATAATATTGAAAAAATCATCAAATTTGCCTCGGATAATAATATACGGGTTATTTATGATTTTTTTAAGGATTATTCCGGGCCCAGAAAATATATGGATAATACAGGCTATTTAGTGAGTGACAGTTCATGGTCAGCATATATTGAGAGAAATATTAAAAAAATAGCGGATATGTATGGCGTTAAATGTGTCAGTGAGTATGATGAATGGAAATACGAATTTGGTTTAAGGCAAAAAACACTGTTTTAAAATAATGCTTATAGAATCAGTTGAGCCTATAAAAAAAATGGGGCAAATGGTAATTGTATTTACTGAAAAAAACATGGTAAATATCAGCTAATATTTTGGGAACTTTTCCATGATATAATGGTGATGAGAACTGCCAGTAAAAGTACTATTGCAATAATATCTATAAGCATAATAAGAAATGGTGAATATCCATATATTCCTGCAAAAAAGCCAATACCCACTGAGATCACGCCGCCAATTAATGCTCCAAGATTGTATGAAATGCCTGATAATGTAGCTCTTATGCCTTCCGGCACCTCTTCTATCAACAGCATTGGAATCAGAGCCCAGTCTCCTGCGGAAAATGAATAAAGTACCACGCCAAAAACTGATAATCCGAATATATTGGTTATGAACGGCATTGATAAAAAAGCAGCGAAAAGCAACAATACAGTGGATATGATTATTAGAATTCTCTTGTTTATTCTACGACTTATTTTACCAAATAATACAAATGATAATGACAGTATTATATTTACAAGAATCATTAAAGCCCCAACAATGGAGCTTTTAATGCCGTATACTGGTGCTATTGTTGGATAAAAAGAAAAAATCGAAAAATATGCCCCGAACATCCCCGACATAATTATCGTAATTTTGATTAAATATGATTTATAGGGTTTCAATGAGGGTTTATTATTCTTTATAACAAATTTTTCCTTTGGTATTTTCAATAAGGCATAGGGAACAATTAGCAATGGCAAAGTTCCTGTTAAAAGGAAATACCTCCAGTTCACTCCAATTGATGAGAGAAATAGGATATACGTTAACCCTGTAAGTGCGTAACCCATGCCATATCCTGATTGGACCACTCCAATAACAGTGCCGACATTTTCCCTTGGTGCATATTCATAGCTTATTACTGTGCCGGATGCCCATTCACCGCCCATGAAAATACCTTGTATAATTCTGGCTGAAAACAGCATGGCAACATTGGGGGAAAATGCCATTATTCCTGTGAATATTGCATAGCCCGCAGTGTTCAATAAAAGTACAGGTTTTCTTCCTATTTTGTCTGCTATATTTCCAAAAATTGAGCCGCCAATGAATCTTCCAATCAACCCAAGTGAAAATAACAGGGATACTAAAAAAATGTTGATGCCATAAGCCTTCTCAAGCTCAGTATAAATATATGTTATGAGTACAAGGTCATATATATTGCCTGCCCATGCAAATGTTGAAGAGAACATTACGTGTAAATAGGATTTCATCATGCCTACATTGCAGAGAGTTATAAGAAATTTTATAAAAAAAGATTGTATGATATAATTGCTTTAAATGTAATATGTTTTTTCGTATTTATTTAGAAATGATAAGAATCCTATCCGATCATAAAGAAGAAAAGAAAGAGTTGCACAATACTAAAAATACATGTAATTATAAAAAATGCCACAAAAAAAGTTTGAAATAAATCTAATTGTAGGAGAATACAGACCATATGTACCTTATCATGTTAGTTAACATGCCTGTGCTTATTGAAATAATGCTGAAAGTGAATAATATAATATATAGATAGATATTACAGAATGTATGAAATTAACTGTTGTTTCCATAGGCAATAAAAATGAACTTGCTCTATATAATGATGGAAAGCTTGCATTGTTAAAAAATTATGGCATTACAAAAAAAAGAATAAAGGATCTTGACCAGAAAGATTTTTCAGCAATTGAAAAGATTAAAGATTTCAGCACATATGAATACAAGTTTGAATCACTTGTTGATAAAACTTCAAATATAATATGCATAGGCCTGAATTATAGTAGCCATATAGAAGAAACAAAAGGCGATATACCTGAATATCCACTATTATTTTTAAAATCAAACAATGCTCTTGCCGGAAATACTGCAGAAATAATAGCGGGCAATGGTTTTGATGTTGATTATGAAGGAGAACTTGGAGTAATGATTGGAAAAAAAACCAGAAATATTCGTGAAGAGGATGCACTGGATAACGTTCTTGGATACTTTATCGGGAATGATGTAAGTTCAAGATTCATGCAATTCAAGACTTCCCAGTGGTTTATTGGGAAAAGCTTTGATAATTTCTTTCCCAATGGGCCATACCTTTTAACAGCTGATGAAATTCCTGATCCTCAGAATCTAAATATCAAAACATACCTTAACAATGAACTGAGGCAGAATTCAAACACAAAAATGATGATATATCCAGTGGGAAAACTCATAGCATACATTTCAAAATTCATTACACTCATGCCTGGTGACGTTATATCAACAGGAACGCCTTCAGGTGTTATTCTTGGAATGCCTAAAGAAAAAAGGAATTGGATCAAACCTGGAGATGTTGTAACAGTGGAAATTGATAAACTCGGCACTCTTAAAAACAAGTTTGTATAAATATTTTTTTGGTAAAATGTTTTTACCTTACTTTGATCATTTAAGGGGTCAATAAAATGCAAAATTTATATGAAAAACTAAAATATCCAGAATATATAATTCGGAAAATGATAAGAAACATCTGGCTCACAATCCCAGAAAATCTTTAAAAAATGGGGCTAATAGATCTTAGGATTAATTTAAATGAATGAGATGTGATATCAAATCCCCACTGATACCTATTAGGTATAAATAAAGAATTTAGAGATTTTCTTTAAAGAGATACATTAGGATAATCCACGCATCCCTGATATCTATCTCATTGTATATCTGTGGACAAGTATCGTTATAGAAAGCATGGTATGCACAAGTATAAATTTTTAATATTACAGTATTATTGTATCCACATATTTTTTTAGGCAATCCGGGAACCTTGGATATTATTCTTTTATCCTCACAAACATATAAACCCAAAAAAACTCCGGACATTTTTAACTAAATTTATATTTCTTGGATTTTCACCATAAAATGCCGCGGTTGTATCTACCTTTCCTGTACAGTCAAGACTCAATGGCATTCCTCTGCCAAAACAGAAGCAAACCGACCCTATTTTTTCTACATCATAAAGAGACTCCAAATAAAAAATAAAATTTATACAAATTTAAAATTCGTCATTTTTAGCTGTATTTAATGGTGATCTGGCAAGTAAAAGGAAAATTCCAGTTATAATCATACCAAATATTAATCCGAGTATTCCAAATAAAACTGAATTCGCTTTATAGGCCTGTAAGACATTTCCGGAATCTATATATTTTTTTATTCTGTTTATTCTTATAAGCATGAATATATCTACTATTAAAAATAACAATGCAATTATAAATGGTATAATAGATATCGCATATAAAAACGAAGCAGGAACGGATGAAGTTGAACTTAAACTGGAAATAGCAACTATAGCAAAAACCAGTGAAAAAATATAATAAATATATACTATCAATGCAATTATTGAAAATACCAAACTAACAGTAATATATGTTGAGGCTGTATTTAAGTAGTTATTTGAATTATTATAATTATTATGTTCCTTAAAACCACCGATTGTTTCGTCCTCCTTTACCATTAAAACATATCTCTTTTCTTCATTATTTTTAATAAATTTCACTGCAACCCTCCAATTAGTACCAATTTTTGTGGAGGAGGTAACCGTTGCATCAGTAACAGAAAAATTACCCTTTGCCCATTCTATAGCTATATGTGACGCATCGTCAGCTGTTTTTATTACCATGTTATCATTAGTTTAAATAATTTTACTATATAAACGTATGCATAATCGCTATTTTAGCAATAGGCTATTGGATTTTTTTAAATTTCTTACTATTTGATGGACAAATTATAAGTTCTAAAATTAAAAAATCTGTATGATCGAGTTATGAAATACAGAAAATCAATTTTCTACAGAGCTTTATGTGGGATAATATCTAAAATTTGCCTAACAATGGATTGCCATCATAGTATGTGAGCGATTCTTAATTTTAATTTATTTTAATTCAATGCAGTATAGCGGATTGTAGATTCTCTTTGCATCAAATATACTTTGATACAAGCATACACTGTCTATAACCACATCATAATTCGCATGGACAACTTTTACTTTAACCATTTTTTTCATTCTGTAAAGTGTTATATGCGGAATAAAAAATCTATTTTTTATATCGAGTGTTTCCATTATTTTTTGGAACAATGGGATGACATTGTAATCGAGTGTAAGGTATGCGATCTTAGCGCGATTCCTGTTGGGAAATCCATCCAGTCCATTAATTTTAGTGTGTATTTTATTATATTCCAAATTCTCCATTTTTTTAGAAATTGCATCAATTTGTTTATTCTCAATATTTCCAAAAAAATAATAGGTTAAATGCAACAGTGAAATTTCAATTTTCTTTCCATGAAGATTGAAGGAATCATAAAAATCCTGGCCAATATTTATTTTAGAACCAATAAATACTCTTAGCAAATTATTATTCTCCATATTGTTAAATAAATTATTCTAATTTATAATTATTCATTTTATAACATTTGTTTAAATTTCAGTTGATAATATTTTCTGAAGGCGATAAGGCTCCATATGGCTTCTATAATTCCAAAAGGCCAGGTTCCTGCCATAAATCCATATAACGATGTACCAACGCATGAAAAACCAAATAATAATGTAAAAATTATTGATTTCCTTTCCATAGAATAAAGTATCATCATTATGGTGAGTATTGAAATTCCATATATATTTAACAATGAAAATATTTCCATATTCTGGAAGTTTAAAGTGTAATATAAATATATATCAATTTCAAATTATATTTATAAACTTTATAAACTCAAATGTATATAAAACCACATTACATATATAAAATATGAAAATGTTATATGAAAATAAAAATCTTTTAATGTTCAACATTTCTAAAACCAGTTCAATAACAGCATTTATACCATTTGAAATTTATGCCATGTACTTCTTCAACTCATCACCTGTAGGAAGTTACATTTATTGAATTATAATTGGAATTGCCTGCTCCCTTGAAACAAATATGTTTTCAAATTAATAATTTTTATAATATTATTAGCATCATAAATTCAGAGGATTTTGATTATTTACCCAAAAAAATATTTAGGAACAATATATTTATGAAAAATGGACAGAAGAACATTTATAGCCATAGGTTTACTGACAATGTCTTTCAATTCACTGTATCAATATTCATGGAATGTGTTCGAACCAATGTTAAAAACCGGGCTAAATGTTGGAATTGTAGAAATCTCCGTTGGATTCACATTATTTGCAATATTTTCAACTTCATTCCAGAGCGTCGGCGGCTACTTCGCTGATACTGGAGGGCCAAGAATTATTGGGATCATTGCAGCGGTTCTTTCAGCACTTGGCTATCTGGGGACTTCATTTATAAACAATGTATATGACTTTTATATTCTGTGGTCTATTGGAAGTATCGGTGAAGGCATATTATATGGAATAGCAACAAACCTTGCTGTTAAATGGTTTCCTGAGAGCAGAGGCTTATCAACTGGTATCGTCTCACTGGGATTTGGTCTTGGTGCAACCATAGCAAATATATTCATCGTCGCATTTGTATCATTCAGAACTCCCATGCTTATTATTGGAATTCTTGAAATTATACTGCTGCCATCAATGATGTTCATGGCTAAATATCCCGAAATTAAAAAATCCTCAAGAAAGCAGAATAAAAGAGATCTGTCAAATCCAAAATTCTGGTACATGTATGCCGCCTTTACCCTGTCTATTGTTCCGCTGACTGTTATTTCCTCCTCCTTCGGATATATAGGCAATAAGCTTCCATTGATAGAATTTACAATTCTCATATCACTATTTCCCTTATTCAGTGGAATCAGCAGGCCTATCCTTGGACATGTGTCCGATAAAATTGGAAGAATAAATACACTGCTGATTTCCAACATAATGATGGTTACGGGATCCATTTTTTTTATCTTAAAGATGTATGCTTTAGCAATATCATTAATTGGATTTTTTGGTGGTGCCACAATATCATTGTATTTTGCTGCAGTTGGAGATCTATTTGGTGCTGCTTATTCTACGGTTTACAATGGAATAATATATACTGGAAAGGCTATTTCTGGAATTCTTGGGAGCACTGTTTTTGCTTTGTTATACATAATGGATAAGAATTATTCCTATATATTCACATTGTTGACTGCACTGTCTGCCACTGCAATATTGATTGGAATTATAAGACATGATAAAAATAATTCATTAAAAAATGAAATGAGATGAAAAACAGATTATAATCCATTAATGATATTAAAATGAGGGAAATTCCTGCAAATATGGCAATTCCATTAGCCATCTCATTATTGTATCTTAAATGCAATATTGAAAACCTTTTCCATTTATTCCCTTTTTTTACAAATATTCCTGCCCCAGTGAATGAATCCAGAAACATATGAGATGGCCCAACCACTATTCCAGATATAATTATAATGCTTAAAAATGCTATTCGGGATGTAAGGTAAAAGGGTATCATCACAATAGTAGAGGCAAGAAATCCCCACATAATGCTTCTTGAAAATGTATGTGTTACTGGCGTCCTAATGGGAATTTTGCCATATTTTGTATACCTCTTTTTATGGCCAATTTTATCAATTATTATATTGCCCATGAATGATATGACAAGTGCAATTAAAAAAGCCAGATAAAAGGATGTGAAAGATTTATCTATAACCGTTATAATTCCTGTGCTGAATATATAATGTGTTTTGAGTTTCATATATAACATCCTTATTGTATGACATTGTCGGATATTAATTAATGGAACTTATCCTTTTCCATTTTTAATCATGCTTTATAATAAATAAGCTATAATTATATTTATCTATGACCACCTTATTTTTAAAAAATTATCTGAAGCTGCTATTTTGACTAACTTCAAAACTCTTACAGATTGAAAGGTTATTCATATCCAATCCCCATAATATTTCAGTTAAAAGCTCTATATCAACATTAATATTGTATTAATATATTATAGTGTATGATAACTGGGATTATATTTGATCTTGATGGTACCTTATGGAATTCCATTCAATGGAGGGTTGAATCGTGGCAAAAAGCTTTCAAAGACTATGGAATTGACGCTGATCCAGAGATACTTAAATTGATGGTTGGTTATCCTGGATCAATGCTCATTAAGAAAATGCACATGCGTGACCCAAATATTGAAATGCTTGAAGAAAAATACTATAATGAACATTTAAGTGAGGTCAAATTCTTTCCAGATGTTGAGGATACATTCGATGAACTGCGTAAAAGGAAGATAAAAATAGCCATTGTGACCTCTTCTAGAAGAGAATTGATAAATAAGCTACATTTAAAAGCCGATGCTATTGTTACAATTGATGATGTAAAAAATGGAAAACCGGATACGGAACCCTACCTTAAGGCAATAAATCAAATGAATATAAAACCCGAGCAAACTGTGGTTGTTGGTGATATTGACAATGATCTCATACCATCCAAAAATCTGGGATGCGTATCGGTTCTAGTAGATCACGGGCTTAAAAAGAAATCATCCCATAAGGATTATGAAATCAAGGATATTCATGAAATTTTAAATATTATTGATGAAAAAAATATTTGAATTTTTATTCCGATGGTTTATTATGTATTTAAAAAATCTTAAAGTTATGGTTATGCCTTTTAAATTAAAAAAATATTTCAGATGTGCTGGAATTAATCCCCATTTCCATGAGAAGTGTACATATCAAAGTTTTCATTTTTCCGATTTGTTGCCTGCATATAACTTTTTAGCATATTGTTCACAAAATTGGATACGTTGAAATTGCCATCTGATATATATTTATATAAGCTATCTTCTATCTCAATTTCTGTCATTATTCATATTAATTAATTAGAGTATATATATTTTGTCTATTTTGAATTCGTTTATTGACGTTTAAAATAAGATAAATTTGGAAATAAAATACTGCACTATAAAGAGTGTAGAACTCATTTATATAAATGTAAAATGGCTAATATACAGAATATTCATACACCGGATTTCGTATTTCTACTAGAGACTATTTATGAATTCTTTCATCGTATTACACTGTTTTTTATTTCATTTTTTTGTCGATAAAACCGTATTTCCATTACTTTCTGAACCATTTCGATAAAAGCAATATAATGATATTTTAATTATTTTAGTTGTTATTAATTTTACTGAGGTCAAGCAGATTCTTAACTGGATGACTCGATGAGTTAGTTATTATGTTTAAATTAACAGTTGTATCAATATTTAAACCATCTGTATTTTACAAATAGCAATAAATCATAAAAGATCTTTATTCCACCGCCAAAGAACAGCAGGGAAGGTGGGTAAATTTCTATCAGTAAAGCCCCCAGTAAGGGTGATGGAATCTGCATTGTTGTTCTAACACTTGTGAATACAGAATTAGTTTTAACTCTCTCATCTTCAGGAATTACTGTGTTTATAAAACTATCCCTTGGTGGAACGTCCATTTGGCTAGTTGTCTGTCTTAAATACAGAAAAATTTCACTGAATATCAAAATATGATATACGGGCATTAGGATTAAAAATATATTGCTTATAAGATGGGTATACACCATAGTCCTGATCAGGCCAATTTTTCCTGATATTTTGGATGATATGATTATAGATACAGCTGTCAATATATTCACAATTATAAAAATAAAACCGGCACCAGCAAGGGAAATATGATAATAATATTTAAACCACAGAGTTAATAGAGAAGTGCTGACCATTCCTCCACCGAAGGAATCCAGTGCAAAAAGTGATGATAACAAATAAACATGTTTTTTTGTATCAGTATTTAATTTTGTTTTAATTCGCATTTTGCTATATTCCGGGAATTTTACAATAGTATATGGTATAATCTGCACAACGGATAAAATCAATGCAATTAGAAATAATAGTTTATAGTTGGAAAATGAATATAAATACAGCAATACGGCTGCAAGGGCAGCAGCCACGTATGAACCGAAATTATATACTGAAAATGCAAAATTTTTTTGCTTCAGTACAGGTTCAAACTTGCTGATAGAATACTGTTCTATAGGCTGATACGCGGATAGGTCTCTGCCACTTAAAGAGATGCCTCCTACTATCAGAGCTATTACATAAAACACTGCACTGTTTGTCATGAAAATTACTATAAATGATATTATCATCAATACTGACAAAATTAATATTCTCACCTTAACTCCAATTTTTAAGTAATTGTAAAACAATACAAAAATAGCGGTTGCAGTGAGACTTATAAATATAACCACTCCTATATCGAATAGGGAAACATTTAAAGATGAAAGGTAATATGGCGTTAATATTGCAATCATTGAGAATATAAATGCCCTTATTCCCTTTGAGAATGATAATAAAATGCTTTCCATTTTCATTATTCAACATTATTTTTTATTATAAATTCTTATATATTTCAGATATAACTGAGTAATGATAAGATCACCTAATTCCTATTATTTAGAAAGGGTCTGTGCACTTTCTTCCTTAATTATCATTTTTAGTATTTTTCGCAATGTTAAATAAAATGCATAAGTATTTTTCTAATTTTCATATCTATGCCAAAATCATTCATTGATTTTATTGCACTTCTTATTGCCATGATATTGCCAAAATTGAATGTCTTTCCATTGTTTATATTCTTTACAAGCCCATACAGCTTATCGTAATAACCGAACCTTTTCTTCATGTCATTTTGATAATGTTCCTTTATATCGTTGATGCTTGAATATTTTTTAATTGCCTGATATAATATTTCTGAACTCTCAATTGCCGGAACTATGCCCTCGCCGGTTAATGGGGAAACTGCACCTATTGATTCCCCTACACCTATAACATTATTATTGAACATATTGTCAAACAAAGGCCTCATACGTATCATTCTTCCTGTTATTTTTAACCTTCTGTAATCTTTAACCATTTTCATGTCTGAAATATCTGTAGAACCAACCCCCACATGATAATTTTTCTTAAGAGGAAAACTCCAAAAATATCCATTCCCGTTCTTCAAAAAATAGAAATAAAAATCCTTTTTATCAGAAAAATCGGTAAGATATTCTACAGTATAGAATTTTCGATCATCCGGTATTTGCCCCAGATAATATCTTGATATTCCTGTTGCATCGATAATTGTGTCATTTGTGCCCATATTTATTGTCTGCGTTGTATAATCTATATTTTTTAATAAGTCCCTTTCGTATAAATTTTTGTCAAATGTTATCAGACCTGATGAATTAAAATCCACTCCAGAAAAGCCATTTCCCTCAATTCTTATATTATCTGCGTGGGATAAAATGTAATCATCTATTTTAATACCAATATTTTTTAAAAGTGCATTGATTTTTATTTGATTTGTTGCATATGCACATGGTATGTAATAGTCATCCCTTTTTATTTCACTGGCCATAACATCAAATCCGGCATTTTTCAACCTGGAGTAAATATAGGAACCTGCAATTCCAAGACCAGCAATTTTAATCATGAATGATAAACATTCTGAGTATTATTAAATTTATTACTCTATTAAATATTGTCTTTTTTTAAATATAGGGGTATTTTTTATATTTATCAGGCTAACATTATTTTTTAACTTATCTCTTTCAGTATTTCCTATCGAAAAAAACCCTTTCAATTGCAGATTCTTAAACTGTAATTATAATTGTATTTTCAAACGATATCATTTTATTCTCATAAAATTTACAGCGTTTATTCTTGATACCATTATGTGTCCATAAGGCATACAGGGATTGTCATGTTTTGATGAAATATAATTTTCGATATATGATTCTTCCAGCATTATAAAATTTTCAATAGCATAAAATAATCGGGAAAGAAAATATTTAATTTTTTAGGCAATTCGGACACACACAACCTTGGACTTCATATGATAAATCCTTTCTTCTGGGTCCTGAAAGCGGAACAAATGCACACCAGCATAGCAGCAATCCTCCACACATAAATGTTTTGCCGCACATACTGCATTTTTTTGTTGACATCTTTTTATATTAGCAGAAACTATAAAAAGCTTCAGAAATTCTTTATAGGTACCGGAAGTGTTTGCTTTTATTCATTACATGGCAAAATGAAAAGGTTAGGGTGATAGGAGTGGTTTGTGGGTGATGATGGCTCTGCATCATGGATTTCCAAAAAGGCGTTGAATATTGCCACAGGGGAATAGGATAATATTAATGAGTATAAAATCATGGCGAAGTCATCAGAGAAATATTTTAAAAAAGATTTCTGGGAGTTGATAGCGAATACAGAACAAAAACACGATAAAGAATGGTCGCAGGATTTGCACCCTATGTTTCAGAAATGGTTTATAAAAGGGATAAAATTGCACTGGGTATAATTGAGGAATCGGCTGAGTATATTTTATCAACAATAAATTCTATAAAAAAGCATTTCACAAAAAAACCTAGAATTTCCATACTTGGCGGTACTGTACTTGCAGGCAAATTATACACGGATTTAATTTCCAATAATATTACTGGAGATATTTTCACATATCCAGGATATCAAGTTGCAATTGGCGGGATATTGATCTTGATGGAAAAACTCATAAAAGGACCAATGAAAACGGAATATAAAAAATATCTAAACACAATATTATAAATTATCCATAAATTATATGATTTTTATGTATAAAAATGTTAATAGAAGATAAATTAGGGTTTTACAACCTTTGTGAGTTTTTCAGGAATGTCAGGATTCAATCCGGTTATGACCGAGAGGTTGTTTGCCAGCAAATAAATGGAAATCAGATAAAAAATTATTTTTAAATTTTTATCCAGTGAGTTATTTAAACGTATATCATCATCAGGGGAATCACCAATTGTCAAAATATTGTTGGTAATTTTTGATATTTTGGATTTTACCCTATCACGGGATTTGTTTTTTGCCCCCAATAAAATAACTGTATCACTTCTGTTAAGAACCTGTATTGGACCATGCATGTATTCTCCTATTGGATATGCCTCTGTAATTCTATTTGAAGCTTCCTCAAATTTCAATGCACTTTCCATTGCAACTGCATGCAATAAACCATTTCCCAGAATAATTATTCTGCCACCAAGTTTTTCAGCTAATTTCATGATTTTATCCTCACCTTCCATGAAAAATCTCAATTCCGATGAAAGTGCATCCATATTATACGGAGTTTTTGGTGATAATATGCACCCTGATATCATGTAAAGGGATATTATCTGGGCAATATGGCTTTTTGTTGCGGCCAAAGCTTTTTCATCGCCTGCTCCTGTGGTAATGGATATATCGGTATCAGTGGCAAGTGTACTTTTATTATTATTTGTAATACCAACGGTAAATAATTTATTTATTTTAGCAAATTTCAGGGCCTCTATGGTATCATAGCTTTCACCTGACTGACTTATAAATATTGCAGTAACATTATTGTGAATCTTAATTAGAAAATTTTCAAATTCTGGAGCCCTAACAGCGATAGCTGGTATGTCTTTTTCCAGAAAATATATTTGCCCAACTAAAGCTGCATGGAAACTGGTTCCACTTCCAACAAGATATACTATCCTGGATTTTTTTAACCTTTCTGCTATGGTTTCAAAGACTGATTTGTCCATATCCTTTGCTTTAATAATAAAATTGGGTATTTCGTGGATTTCCCCGTACATGATAGTTTCATTATATTTCACAACAATACCCTAAATTGACAAATGTATTAATTTTTTTCCAGTATTATTACATATTCAGATTATGGTCAAATTTAGCCAATGGAAATTTCTTCAATATCAGCATGTGGTGAAATACGAACAACTGAATGATATATATTTTCACTATCTGTTTATAATCATTTATGCATTAGTTTTTCCTTGAAATTAAATACTGGTGGTTTAAGGATTTTATAAATAATCAAGAGGATTGGGACACGTGAGACTGCAATTGTTTAATTGAAATCACATGTATATTTATTGCTTTTTATTCTTGAATTGTAATAAATTAATTTTTATTTGGTTCAAATGTGTATTTTTCAGCATTTTTTTCAAGAGAGTTTCTATTTGTTTCAGGTGCATATAATATCGCCATAATTAAACCAACCAGTGCAAAGGCTGCAAATATGGGTAGTGAATGAAATATTGGAAACAGTGGAAATATAATGATGCCGATAATGGCCCCCACTCTTGAAACGGCGGTTGCTATACCCTGAATTGTTGATCTGATTGAAGTGTCAAATAGTTCAGTTGGATAAAACAGTGTCACTGCACCCACCCACTGCTCAAACAGTACAAACAGGAAGAAGTATAAAACTGTATATATACCAGTAATATGCATTATACTTCCAATTACAAGAAGAAATGTCATTATAAAAAAACCAAATATTATGAGGAACCTCCGACCAATTTTATCTGCCAGTGGAAATGCAATTACATAACCTAAAATTCCACCAATTGATATAACCATTGAAGCTTCTGCAATTGACCTGTACTGATCTTTAAATCCCAAAGTGCTGAATATTGTTGGGTAAAAGAACCCAATCCCGTAAGCGGCAACATCAAATATAAACCATGCAATTATCACAAATAAAAATGTTGAGCCATATTTTGTTTTTGATTTTTTTGCCGTGAAATTGTCAATAGCATCATGTTTTCCAACTATTTCATCCTCACTTTTTATAGCCTCATCTATTTTTCCGTGTCTGGCAAGCCATCTTGGGGATTCAGGTACACTGAACCTTAGAAGTACGATGGGAATAGCAAGCAATCCGCCAATGATAAATGTGTATCTCCAGAAATCTGGATATACCACGAAAAAATAATTTGCAACGGCAGAGAAGAAGGAGCCAATCCAGTACATGCCAACCATTGTTATTAGAAGCTTTCCCCTGCTCTTCCTGGGTGAAAATTCTGACATCATTGTTGAGCTTATTGGATAGTCACCTCCTATGCCAAAGCCCATCAGTAATCGGGATAGAAAAAGCTCGATAAAGTTTGTTGACAGACCTGCTGTGATAGCGAAAAAAACAAAGAATATCAGGTCAAGACCAAATATTTTCTTTCTTCCAATTCTGTCCGAAAAAAATCCAAGAATCGGAGCCCCAATCAGCATACCGATAAAAGATGAAACGTCAATGAGTATGTATCCACTTCTACCAAAATGCAGTTGAGTAGGCAAGACCAAAATTGCCATAGTTATTATTGATAGATCATAGCCGTCCAAAAAAAGTCCTGTTGAAGCAAGGACAAATAGCTTCTTTCTTGTTCTGTTCATTCCTGAATCGTCCATAGACACAAAATTATTCATTTATTTTTCCTCCTATGTTTGAAAATCCATATGAGGATTTTAGATACAAAAATTAGAGCACTTCAATACAATTAATATTGTGATAAAAGTTATGTATATATAATTTATGTAATAGTAAAAAATAAGGAAAAATAATTTTAATGTGAAACGTATGGACATTCATGGAAAATAAATACGTGGAGGTAAAAGCATATCCCACCATAGGAATAATCCTTCTTGGTGGCGTTTCTGACAATAAAAACAGGCTACCGCTTCATACAACAGCTGGCATTGCCTATACTGGAATAAATGATGATATATATGTAAAAACTGACCTGTATGTTTCTGATCAGGAAGAGGGTTTTATCAACGGTGAAAAGGTCAATGTTAATTCAGAAAGATCCCCATTCAGAGTTATCGACAAATATAAAAATGACATACTGTTGAGAGTGGGATACTCCGACAAAAACCTTTCATTTAAATCGGAAAATGTTAATGTTCTGAGTGGTAGTTCAGATGCTGGAGCAGCCGCTTTGGGAGAATGCATTCAATCTATTTTTGAATACAATATAAATATATTTACCTTTGAAAATGACCTGCAAAAAATTTCAGAAAGTGCAGGAAGAAGCCTCTATGGTGGATTAACCATAAACCATGCAAATGGAAAGGAATCCCTGACTGACGAAATTCTTGGAGAGAAATACTTCAAGGATTATGTAATAGTTGGTTGCCATTTCAGTGAAAAAAGAAAACCTTCAGATGAGATACATAAAAATATTATTAACCACCCTGATTATAGTGAACGTGTTAAAAACTCGGAGATAAAATCGAAGGAACTTGAAAAACTTGCAGATGCTCACGATGTAAAGAAAATATTTGAACTTGGGGAACGGGACTCTGAAGAATATCATAAAATGCTTGTTGAGGTTGGAGTCCATATTATTCTTCCTGAAATGCAGGCATTCATAAATAGAATAAAGGATATGAAAAATGATTTCTGGAATTCGTACATAGTCACGGGAGGGACTAATGTTTTTGTTGCAGTGGATAAAGAAAATAAAGAGAAAGTAGGCGATGAGGCTAAAAAGTTCAATGCTGAACCGGTATATTTAAAGGTTGCAGGAAAACCGGAAGTAGTATCAAAAAATTTCTAAAATAATTTAAATTTATAAAATTCTATGGCAATATGTTTTTATGTTAGTTTATAATATTGCATTGTGTGTTTAAGGCCAGACAGCCAAATGAGATGATGGTGGGGAGGATTCTCCTCCAGTCATTTCAATTTTATTATGGAAAGGTTTTAATCTCATACCCATTGTAATTTCTAGATGTGGATTTATCTAGTTTGTTTAAGACCTTTCCAATAATTTGGTTTCAGTATGTTCAGACAGTTTTTAAAGGTATTATAACAATTCAACATGTTTATACCTCTTTAATTTTTTCTCTATACATTTCTTTTTAAATTCTTCAAACTTTGCAGATAAAACGAAAATTTTAAATTTTATAAGTCAATCATAAGGGTAATGCCAAAGGATAATCAAAATGAAAATTTTCAATCAGGTGCGGGTTTAATTCGTTATTTTAATGAGGAAGAAATAAGAGGGCCTGCCTTAGATCCTAAACTCGTCATATACATAGGAGTTGCCATGGGTGTGATAGTAGAACTTGCAAAGGTCTTCTGGCCCCTTTAATAAGATTACGATTTTATTCACATAATTGGTTTTCACATACCTTATATTGGGATTTATAAAAATTGATTGTAATATTATTTAAATCCAACCCACAATAAAACAATTCCAATGAATTCTGCATAATACAGGAATACTGGTATTGCTGCAATGTATAATGTTCCTGCTGTACTAACCACAAGTACACCGGCAATGATGCTCAACAGTTTGGCATTTTTGCTTTTTCTATAGCTTATAGCAGCGATAATAATTATCAAAACCGCAGCAGGAAAAGTGATAGCTGAAGAGGATATTACAATCATTAACGGTAAAGGGCCAAATACAATGTGGTGTATAATTATGTGTCCCACAGGATAAATAATCAGAGTTATAATAAAAAAAATAATTGAAATTATAGAATATATATTATAATAGAACAAAAATTTCCTGTTGCCAAAAAGTGCGAAAGAACCAAGTGCAAGAAAATTAACAAGTATTGCCACAAGAAATAGATAAAAATCTATCAAAAATCTTGAGAATATGTTAGCAGCCATGATTATTTCAAGCAAAACTGCAAAAGTAAAAACAATTATGCCAAGACTCCAGTAAAATAAACTTAAATATTGAGTTTTAAGGTATTTTTTCAACATCACCACAGTTAATCCAATCGTAAGTACAAAAATAATTATAACTGATATTAGGACAAAAGCTTCAGATGTTACAAACATAATGCTTTATTGATAAATAATATATAATATGTTGCAGATATGGATTTTTATATTTTTAATTGCACTCAGAAGATTGAATATCAATAATTTATATATTTGATTATGATGGAAGTATATGAAGAATTATGATGAAACAAAAAAATTCTTCAATAGCAATGCGTCAAATTATTCCAAAAGTGATTCACATAAAAATGACATTGACCTTGAAATGTTGATAAATTCCATGGATCTTTCCAGTGATATGATTGGTCTTGATGTTGCTACTGGATCCGGTTTTACTGCAATCAAGATGGCAACATTTATCAAACGAGTTTATGCACTTGATTTTGCTGAGAATATGCTAAAGGAAACAAAGAAACTTGCCAATGAAAATGGGATAAACAATATTGAGGTTGTCAAGGCTCCGGTTGAAGAACTCCCATATACTGACAATTTTTTTGATGTGGTTACATGCAGAAGGGCAGCACATCATTTTATGGACATGGAAAAATTTTTAAAAGAATCATATAGAGTTCTAAAAAATAATGGCATAATAGGCATAGATGACATGACTGCTTCTGATGAAAATATTGAAAATTTAAATAAATTGGAAAAACTGAGAGATCACTCTCATATGCATGCAGAATCACCAGATGGATGGATACAGTTGTTAAAAGAGCAGGGATTCCGGAACATACATTATAAAATTTATCAAAAAAGAGTTAAGTTCACAGAATGGATTTATCCCGTTAATGAAAGTGCACCGGAAGGTATTGAAAGCCATAATTTTATAAAAAACTCAGATAACGCATTCCGGGCCTATATAGATTTCAATAATGATTCGTTTATAAAAAGATGGATTATAATAACAGCCAGAAAATGATGTGGCACATTGTTTCAAAATAAACTTTTTTATATGGTATTATAATACCTTTTTCATGGAAATTGAAAACAAAGAAATTTTGGTAACTGGCGGTGCCGGTTTCATAGGATCCAATCTTGTACACAGATTGTATAAAAAAAATCATGTTTATGTCATGGATGATCTACAGACAGGATCACTTGGCAATTTAAAGGATATAGTATCGGATGTGGACTTTATCAAGGACAGAGTTGAAAACATTAAAAATTATTGCCTTGATGTCGATTATATTTTTCATATTGGAATTTATTCATCTTCACCAATGTACAGAGATAATCCGCTGTTGATAGGAAATGCGATAAATGATATGATTAATATTCTAGAACTTGCCAGGAAACACAAATCAAAGGTTGTATACGCCTCAACATCGTCAATTTACAATGGCATAAATCCACCACATAGAGAGGATGTGATTCCAGCAGTATCAGATTTTTACACTGAAGCTAGAATACCAATGGAAAGAATATCTGAACTATACAATAAATTATACGATATGGATATCTCAGCTATGAGATTCTTTTCAGTTTATGGTTATCATGAAAAATCCAAGAAGATATATGCAAATCTTGTGTCACAATTCCTCTGGGAAATGCATGAAAATAAATCACCAGTTCTCTACGGAGATGGGGAGCAGAGAAGAGATTTTGTATTCGTAGATGATCTTGTTGATGCCCTAGTAATGGCTGCATTGAACAATAAGGATTTCAATGTATACAATGTTGGAACTGGAAAAAATTATTCCCTAAATCAGCTTGTTGATATAATGAATAAACATTTAAAGACCAGTGTAAAGCCAGAATATATAAAAATGCCAGTAAAAAACTATGTTCATGAAACCCTTGCAGATACAAAAAAATCCGAAGAAAAAATAGGGTTTAAAGCAAAAATATCGCTTGACGAAGGCATAGATAAGCTGATCAAATACTATAATTACCGATTATAATGATCATAACAAAAACTCCGTTAAGGATAGGTTTCGTTGGAGGGGGGACAGATATTCCTGCCTATTACAAAAAATATACAGGTTCTCTCATATCAGCTGCAATAAACAAATACATCTACATTATTGTAAATAAAAAATTTGATTCAAAAATAAGAGTTTCTTATTCTACAACTGAAATTGTTGACACGGTTGATCAGATAAATCATCCTTCTGTTAGAGAGGCAATGAAGTTGCTTGATATAGATGGAGGCATTGAAATTTTGAGCATTTCCGATATACCATCTCAGGGTACAGGCCTTGGATCTAGCTCCACATTTCTGGTTGGACTTCTGAACGCCCTTCATGCATATAAATCCGAATATGCATCCAAAGAACAGCTTGCTGAAGAAGCTATAAAAATTGAAAGGGAAATATTGAAAGAAGCGGGTGGAAAGCAGGACCAGTACATGGCAGCCTATGGTGGAATAAATCTCCTGACCTTCAATGAAAATGAAAGTGTTTTTGTTAATCCTGTTTCCCTTGATATTAATAAACTGGAAAAACTCAAGTCAAATATGGCTTTTTTTTATACTGGCATATCGAGAAAATCATCACATATACATGTTGATATGGAAAAAAAGATTAGCAATAACCTTGATGCATATCATAAAATGAAAGGATTGTCCACAGGATTCTACAAGGCACTCTACGATAATGACATAAATAAGCTTGGTCAAATTTTAAATGAAAACTGGGAATTGAAAAAATCACAATCAGAAAAAATATCCACAAATTTTATTGATGATCTTTACAAAAAAGCACTTTCCTTGGGAGCTTTGGGAGGCAATTTAATTGGAGCAGGCGGGGGTGGATTTTTCATATTTATCATTGACAGTGAAAATAAGGAAAAATTAAATGCTCTGAATCTAAGAGAGATACAATTTGATTTTGACTTTGAAGGGTCAAGAATCATTTATGTTTCAGAGTGAGTTAATATTTTTCATCTATAAGTGCGCAAACCATATGGATTATTGTGATGTGCATTTCCTGTATTATGGAGGTTCTGTCTGAATTTACTGCTATTGTTTCATTGCATAAATTTTTCATTTTACCTCCTGTCTTTCCGGTCATACCAAGGGTAAAAGCTCCTATATCTTTTGCTCTTTCAAGAGCGAGAATTACATTTTTTGAATTGCCAGATGTGCTTAATCCAGTGACATAATCGTCTTTATTGCATAAAGCTTCAATCTGCCTTGAAAAAATAACATCGTAATTATAATCGTTTGATATTGCGGTTAATGATGATGTGTTTGTAGTAAGTGCAATGGCAGGCAATGACCTCCGGTCCTTGAGAAAATGTCCTGTCAATTCAGCAACAAAGTGTTGAGCGTCTGCAGCTGAACCACCATTTCCAAATACAATCAACTTTCCGCCATTATCAAATGATTTCAATATGCCACTGGCGACATTTTTAACCTGATTCAGGTCAATTGTTCTGCGTGCTTCAATGCCCTCATCTATATATTCTTTTAAATCCATAGGTATTGATTATTTTTAAGTATAAATTATATTTGCTTTTCAAAAATTTTTTTAACGTTAACCACCTTGAAAAATATCAAAATAAATCCTATAAAATAAAAAATTGAAGATATTTCAAATAATCTATCATATGCTATTTTACTTTGGCCTTTAATAAAAAATAATATAAGGCCATATATCAATGGCGATAAAGCTGAACCAATCCCAGTAGACGTGGAAAACAATGCCATGAATTTTCCTGGATATCCACCAGGAACAATATGGCTGATGAATGAATTGGAAAGTGAGAGGTAATTGCCAAAGGATATCCCAATCAGTGAACCAAGAATTAGAAACATATAAAAATTATTGATGTATGCGATCATGAATATGCTTATGCCACCAATTAATGGCAATATTAATAAAAAAATTTCCCTGCCAACCCGATCCGAAAGTATACCAATAAAAACAGTTGAAAGCGCAGAAACCGACAGTATTACCAGGCCTGCTATTGCAACATATATTGCACTGTTCCTCAAATTCAAAACATATCTAAAATAATAAAATTCAAAAAATGTCAATCCCATACTTCCCAGAATTATAAAGAAATTGGAAATTGACATCCATTTAAATTGTTTTATATCATTTATTCTCCTGAAAATTTTTGAGAAATGCTTCATAAACCTATCCGCATTCGTTCTTATATCCTCCCTCCTCACAGTAATCACTGTGGTAACTGTTGATATAGCAATAGTGACCATTATAATGATTATTGCGGGCATTAATTGATTTATGCTGAGCAATAACCCAGAAATGCCAAAGCCTGCAGCAGTCCCCATCAATGTGTAGAAGCCACTAATTCCAGATGATGTCCCCCTTTGATATTCTGGTATGATATCCCTTATCAGTGGAAAATACGAACCATATGCAATGTTTGAACCTATTTCAATTAATATGTAAACCAGAATTACAAGAAAAAGCGACAATTTAAACGTAATAAAAATCATAAGAGAAATAACGGTAATTATTGAACCGAGTAAAATCATTGGCCTCCTTCTTCCAACTTTTGACTCAAGGTTATCTGTTACAATGCCAGATAACAAGTTGAATGTAATGCCAAAAATAATTCCAACAAATGCAATTATGCCAAGGTATATAGACTGAAGATTTACAGGCAATATAATTTCCATCAAATATGGCAAAAATAACGATTCAAAAGATATCCATAAATAATTATTCCCAAGAAATATTGAATTCATGCCAAACATGTACCTGAAGGACTTTTGGGAATATTTCTCCATGAATATGTATTGTGTCCCCATATAAAATTATTTTATTTTTTTAGGGTAATATAAAAAAATATGAATCCAATTATAAAGAAACTTCCAGCAACATAAAATATTAATTTGAATCCAGTTGTATATGAATTTACAAAATAAAGTATCAGTCCGTATATTAATGGAGATAATGATGATGCGCCACCTGTGGCAATATTGTAGTATGCCATAAATTTTCCCGCATCGGATTTGGGTGACATGTCACTTGCAAGAGCCTTTGAAACGCTCATGAATATTCCATAGGAAATGCCTATCATGGATCCAAATATTAAAAAATAATCAAATCTTTCAAATTCCGGTATGAGAAACATTCCGGCTGCCCCAATAACTGTGGTTATAACCAGTATTTTCTTCCTTCCAATCTTGTCAGAAAGATAGCCAAAAACTATTGAGCCGAACGCAGAAACGGCAAGCACAACAATACCCGCCACAGAAACATAATATGCTGGATTTGAATAATTCAATACGTATTCAAAAAAATATATTTCAAAAAATGACAGGCCAATAATGCCGGAAAAAACCATAAAACTCCCCATAACAACATAAATATAATCTTTCATTCCATTTTTGAGGTTAAATATATCCAAAAAAATTTTAAATATATTATCCCTCGGTGTTTTTTGGGCTTTATCGTCGTTTTTTATCGTGTAAGAAGTTATCAATGCGGTAGCAAGCAAAGCAAGAGCTAATCCATACAGTGCATACTGTTCATGACCGGATGAGATGAAATAGCCAGTTATTGCATATCCCATCACCGATCCTAGGATAATAAACAGCCCATCTATTCCAGCAGCAGTTCCACGCTGATCCTTCTTTAAAATATCCACAAACAATGGCTGGTATGCACCCACAGATATGTTTGACGAAACCTGGATTATCAAATATCCTGTAAGAATGCCAATAACAGTTATTCTTATTTCATTGTTGATGAATATTGCTGCTATTGCTAAAATAGCACCTATGAGAATATATGGCCCTCTTTTCCCCCATAATATATTGTATTTGTCACTGGATGTTCCGGATAATAATCCAATAAAAACACCAGCTGATGTGCCAATAAAGGCAATTAAGCCAAGAAAAAGACTGTTTTGATGGTATATTATCAATTCAAGAGGGAGAATATATGATTCAAATGAAATCCACAGATAATTGGTTCCCATATGAATTACATTCATTCCAAACAGGTAATGCAAACTTTTTTTTGACCGAATCATATATAATAACTTTTATCCCATTCGGTTATTTAAGATAGCGTTTTTCAGAATTGCCCTGAAATATCAATACCTCTAACTTACCATGATATTGTAATTTCAATACTTTACAATAAAATCATAAATACAGGTATTTAATTAACATACAATAAAATGATGATAAAAATAATGAAATATCCCGGTGCAAAGAATGCAGCAATAGATGATATAAATTACAACTACATTAAAACTGGCAAGAAATATTTTATTGATATATTTGGTGGCTCTGGCACAGTACTGTTAAATATAGATTCTGGAAATAAGGTATATAATGATAAGGATCCAGAGTTGGCAAATTTATTCAAGGTTATTAAATACAGTTATCCAGAATTAAATTCAATGCTTATGAAAATAACTAAAACTAAGGAAACATTCCTGAATTATTATGAAAATAAAATAGCCATTGACTTTCCAAGGGATAATGTTTACAGTGCTTTTTTAACATTCTATAAATATAACGTGAGCTTTGGCGGGATGGGCGAAACATACAATACAAGGGAAAAATCAATCTATACAAATTTAGTTAGAAAAATAGATCTGCTTGACCATATCAAAATGGAAATTAAAAAATGGACAGTAGAAAACAGGGATTATGCCTATATATTAAAAAAATATGACAGTGAAGATGCGTTTTTTTATCTTGATCCCCCATATCCCGGAAAAAATTGGTATAATTTTAATTTTACACATGAGGATTTTATTCAGTTAAAAAAACTTCTCATGGAAATAAGTGGGAAATACCTGCTCAACTTTTATGCTGGGGAAGAAATTGAAAAATTATTTGGAAACCCATCATTTAAAAGAAAATACCGGACAGGAAATAATCAGAATGATGGCTATAAATACGTGTATTTCTACACGAATTTCTAAATCGAAGATTCTATTTCTTTTAAATAATAGATCATGGTAATTTTACAAAAATATTATATTGAAAAAATTCATATTTATATTATGAGAAATATTATTTTAACTGGTGTTGGAAATGGAATGAGCTGCAGCATAGCCAAACTGCTCTCTGAGAGTGGAAATAACCTTTTTTTGGTGGGAAGGTCAGAAACTGTAAAAATTATTGGTGAGCGTTTTGACATTCCCTATGCAATGTGCGACCTGAATAATTACGGCGAATTAAAAAACAGGTTAAATGAAATATTAAAGACATTTAATATAACAGACATTGTCCACTGTGCTGGCAATTATTTTAGTACTGAAGATATTTTCAATACTGATATTGATTTTTTTGAAACCGCGTTGATGAACAATGCAAGAACATTTTTCAATGTGGTTAAATTAATATCACCTTATATGAAAAATAATGGCGGGTCAATTACTGTAATAGGTGCAGCAAAAAATGTTTACTACAACAGCAATCCGGGCTATGCAGCCGGAAAAGGTGCAGTTATCTATATGATGAAATCACTTGCAAGCCAGCTGGCTAAATACAACATTCGGGTGAATTCAATATCACCTGGATTCACGGCAAAGGATGACTGTTTCAAAATGCCAGAAAACATAAAACTTCTCTCAAATAGAAGAAATCCATCATATTATATTGCTCTCGCAGTTAACCAAATGGTTGAAAATAATATTATAACAGGGCAGAACATTGATGTAGATGGTGGAAATAGCACACAAATATAAAATAAATATTATAAATTTATCATAATTTCGTTGTTTTCTGCTTTGACTTCGTAGGATTTAAGGTCAGAAGCATCTTTTCTGGTCATAAATTTAAATAATCCATTGATGTTTTTTTCAACTTTTCCTGTTTGAATGTTGAATATCGCATGGTGTTTTGGGCATATTATTGTGTTGTTGTCCTTTTTTCCTTTTGCAAGCTCTGCTCCAAGGTGTGAACAGATTGCATCAATTGCATAGAACTTGTCATCCATATTTGATACAATAATTTTCTTTCCGTTTATATTGTACTCCTTTATTTCTCCCTGCTTCAGTTCATCCGATTTGCCTATTTTATTCCATGCCATTTTTATCAATAGAATAATATAATTGAAGTATTAAAGATTTCTTAAAATTTTAAAATATTTTATACAAATTGTAAAATATAATTATTATATAACGTAATTTTACAAATTTAATCGAATTTTTATAAAATTATGCGGTGTTTACTTCAACCTTAACAAAAACAAAAAAATAAAATTAAAAGAATCAGAAACAGTAATAACCAGAGATTATATGGTAAATGCCCTTATTGACATTCCATCTGGAAATTCAAATTATTATGATGAAATATGATAACATATAGTGGGAGTCGATTATTTAATTAAATGGATGTGACAAAAACGCCTAGATTCCTAAGAATTAAGAGTTGCTCCGCAGCATAGATGAAGTATTTAAATGCTAAGAGAAGTTGACAGTAATATGATACCTGTCGAAGACATCTTATACAAAATAAAATTAACGGCATTCAATAATTGAACCTCTTCTCATACTCTTTATGAGGAAACCACTCCAGCAATATTGCAATTATTTCTACTTCGCTCCCAGAAACTTGTAGAGAGATGGGTTATTTGCTTTCACCTCGAAATATGCGCGTTGAGTATCCTCATCCGCGAATACCACAGTGATCTTCTTATCGATCACTACTTTAACACCAGCTTGCTGTCGCTGTACTTTCTAACTAGTTCGGGATTCCACACCCAGATTATCTTACCCTCTTTTTGAACGACCTTACCTGAATCTTCCAGATATGAGATGATCAGGTTGAATGTTTGGTACATTACTTTCTTCTTAAGTGAAAGCCATAGCTGCCTCTTTGACGGATATTCTTCTGCCTTTTTTAAAGCATCTTCTATCATTAAAATAGTATCTAGCCTTGGATAATGTGTTATTGTCTTGTTTCCCATCATGCTGTATATCTCTATATAATATATAAATTTATACACACCCCCAACTAGAAAGAAGATACAATAGTGATTGTAAAATACATTTTTCTAAAGATATGCCATCTCTAGGAATAAATGGAGAGTCACGTAAATAATTAAGCGGATGCGTATTGTGGAAGACTTAGCAAGACGTATATCCCTCAAGTTTCAGACTTAAATGTTTCTCCCAGTTGTTTGCCCAATGAAAAATAGTGTCGAAATGAATGGATCAATGCTTTCCACCTGATCGGATCAACGTGCTGCTTATCCAGAATAATATCTTTTCTGACATTTTTGAATATTGAACTGTGCACGATGTTTTGGGCATATTATTGTGTTGTTGTCCTTTTTTCCTTTTGCAAGCTCTGCTCCAAGGTGTGAACAGATTGCATCAATTGCATAGAACTTGTCATCCATATTTGATACAAGAATTTTCTTTCCGTTTATATTGTACTCCTTTATTTTTCCCTGTTTCAGTCCATCCGATTTGCCTATTTTGCTCCACGCCATTTCAATCAAAACTATAACTGATAGAATTATTAAAAGATTCTTTTGGAAAGTGTAACGTTAACGTAATGCCATGGTATTAATTCTTATTCCTGACAGCTTAATTTGCCACATCAATTACCTCCAAACCAGTTTTTGTAGTAAATACGAGTGCATGAAGATTTGATGGCAATACAAAATGAAAGCATATACTGATGATGGGAGACATATGCAATCGGGTTCCATTAAAAAAAATAAAGTGGAAAATTATGATTATTTGAACTATCTTTATTTTTTTATAGAAACACCGGTGGTAACACTTTTTATAATTTCTTTCATATCATTGTGTGACCCAATAAACATTTTCCATGCAGAATTTAAATCTATATCATCTGATATTAATATTCCTCCCTTATTCAATTTATCATACGCCCAGCGATATTCAAAGGTCATGTTATCTTGTGTATGCAGAGAGTCATGCATAAATATATCAATATTTTCTTTTAGTTCTGGCAAAACGTCACTAGTTGAACCTTTGATAATTTTCCAGTTTTCCCTCAAATCATCGGGAACAACAAATCCAATTTTATATTTCTTTTTGCATAGCTCAACGTCATCGGAAATATCTATGCTAATAAGCCTCCCCTTGCCATTCAATTTTAGAGCTGACAGAATAATATAGGATGAGAATCCTCTAGATATGCCCGTTTCAACATACACATCCGGCATGTATTTCCTGGCCATCATGAAAATGATGCCGTGCGTTCCTTGTAGTCCCCACGAGTTGCTGGGCCATTCAGTGCATGCTTCTCTAAGTTTAGAATAAATATCCATACATACATTATAAAATATACTAAGATCACCCTCCGAATATGAGTTAAATTTATGTGACCAATAATAATAATTGATAATTGCCCACGCTGCACCAACTGGCACCTTTTCAAACTTCACTCCGTTTTTAAATTTTATATCAACCTGTATATACTCGTTGTTATGCCATTTACTAAAGGAATTTATAACATTCAAACTATTTTTTACAGACCAGAATACATAATATGATTTCTTTAAATTTTTAAGTATATTCACTCTGTATAATAATTATGTTTTATAAATATATTTGTATATATTTATTCCTTATTCGCTTCATGAAAAAGGTGGTTGACCATTTCTCTAATAATGCCAAATGCTATCTTTTGGGCCTGCTCTGATCCTGGCAACGTGAATATTATCTTTCCCCTGTAAATAAACAGTGAAGCATCAGAAATGTATGGAAAAATCCCACCTGATCTGCTTCTAAATAATTCCCCAAATCCATTGATTTCCTTATCGCATATTTTTCTTATGGATAGTGATGTCTGGTCAAGCCTTGACACACCAGTTCCGCCAATATATATGAAAACATCATATTTACTATAATTATAAAACAGCTCATTTAAAATCTGAACCTCGTCATCCTTCACAATTGACCGGGAATAATTATCCTTAATTAAATCTCCCATGATTTTTCCTGATATGTCATTCTCCATTCTCCTTGAGGATGAAACAGTTATTACAAGATATTTCAAATTATATTCAGTATCACTGTGGTGCATTTATTTCCTCCTTTTTTTTATAAACAACATGAACATTAGATATTGATGTTTCTGGATAATTTCCATTGTCATCCTTTTCAAGATATTTCACCATATCCCATATTGTTAACAGTGATGTTAAAACACCATTAATTGCCTCCATTTCAACACCAGTTCTGTATATGGCCCTAACCTGGCATAATGATTCAATATTTTCTCTATTTATTTTAAATTCATAATTTATGGCTGAAACAGGAACTGGATGACAGTATGGGATACTGCCCGAGGTATTTTTAACAGCCATTGTTCCGGCAATTTTGGCAGTCTCCAACACATCGCCCTTCTTCACCTCACCACTGGTTATCTTTGCTATTGTATCAGTTTTAAGATGGATTGTTCCCGTGGCCATGGCGTCCCTAAAAACAACTTTCTTATCGCTTATATCAATCATGGGTATAAATATGTAAATTTATTATTAAACATTATTGAATTTTTATAAATTTTACTGAAGATTAAGTAGATCGATAAAGGTTTAACCTTTCAGAATTGAAATATAAAGGCTTCAACCGCTTAAAGCTTTTATTAATTTTATCAAATGTATCCTCTAGTTGTAATAAAAAAAATCGGTATGAATAAAGGAATATTGCCATTTAAAAATTGTCGATCATGGGTTAAACCTATTTCAGGTTATTTATAAAGAATTCGTGAATCTTTGTGTTGCCGGTTAACTCGGGATGGAATGTCATAGCAATAACATTCTTATTTTTTTTATTATTTTTAACAACCACGGGGTTATTATTGTATTCAGCAAGGACGTCAGCATCACGGACATTTTCTATTTCCGGAGCTCTGATAAAAACTGCATCAAAATTCCCTATATTTTTTATCTCTATATTCTGAATAAATGAATTTATCTGCCTTCCATAGGCATTTCTTTTTATTCCCATATTGATTAAATTCATTCCATTTACACGAGTGTCATTTGTATTTTTCGACAGTATAATTGCACCAGCACATGTTCCCATAATGCCCATCCCTTCATTTGCCATTTCAATTATTCTATCGTAAATATCATTTTGAATTATAAATTTAAAAATAACTGTACTTTCACCACCTGGAATTATAAGCCCCTCAAGATTTGCCAGAGTATTTTTATTGTTTACCGCTACAGGGTTTACATTCAATTTTTTTGAAAGTTTTTTAATCATTAAGTAGTGCTCGGAAACGTCTCCCTGTATATTTAGAATGCCTATATTCATGAATCATTATTGCCATAAAATATTAAAATATATTCAGAACCGCAGTTTTGCAATAAAATCCATAAATTACAATATGATTATATATGGATGATTTATCTTATTTCATGAATACAGAGGAATATATTATATCTTTAAGAAGGTATTTCCATGAATATCCAGAATTGAGTTTTAAGGAATATAAAACAGCAGATAAAATTGAGGAAGAACTGATAAAGCTTGGATTGAAGCCTGAAAGAATAACAGAAACAGGGATAATATGTGATATAAGGGGAAATGGAAATAAAACAGTGGCTATAAGAGCAGATATAGATGCACTGCCAGTAAAGGAAGAAAATAATATTGAGTTTAAATCAAAAAATGAAGGTATCATGCATGCATGTGGCCATGATACACATATTGCAATGCTTCTTGGTGTTGCAAAAATGTTTTCCGAGGAAAAGAACATAAATGGAAATATAAGATTGATATTCCAGCCTGCTGAGGAATTACCTCCTGGAGGTGCACCTGCCATGATAAAAAATGGATGCCTTGATGGAGTAGACTATATAATAGGCCAGCATATTTGGGGAAATAAGGAAATGGGTAAAGCATATATTTATGATCATGAAATGATGTCAAACGCTGATAGATTCGTGATCAAAATTAATGGAAAAGGTGGCCACGGATCAGCACCACAGGATGCAATAGATATTATTTACATTTCAGCCCATCTAGTTGAAATGCTCAATACGATAGTGTCAAGGGAAATAGACCCGCAGGAACCTGCAGTACTTACAGTTGGAACCTTCTACTCTGGAACCAGATTCAATGTCATAGCGTCCCATGCTGAATTAACTGGGACTGTAAGGACATTTTCAAGGGAGGTACAGGAAAAGATAGAGAGGAGAATAGGAGAAATTCTTAATGGCCTGAAGGAAACATATAAAATTAAATATGAATACGAATTTGAAAAGGGCTATCCTGTTCTGATTAATAATGAAGAGGTTTCAAAAATTATAGAGATGAATGCTATTGGGATTCTTGGGAAGGAAAATATTATCCATCCTAAACCGGATATGGGAGGTGAAGATTTTGCATACTATTTGCAGAAAATTCCTGGTGCATATTACTTTCTTGGCGGCGGCAACAGGAAAAAAAATATGTTTTCACCAAATCACAGCTCCACATTCAATATAGATGAAAGAGCATTATACAGTGGATCCCTGATTCTTAAAAAATCTGCAGAATCCTTTCTTAAAAAATAATTAAATTTATTTTTAAACCTGAGTTATTTCAGTTGGGATTGGGTTTGCTATTGCATATAATGCTGGACAGGCTTTTTTTGAAAGTTCAAGTATTTCTTTAATATCTCTATCTGCTTCAACATCTATTTTAAGAGATCTGATTATTGGAAAATCCGAAATTGAAACAACAGGACCAATATCATAATACAGATGCCCTTTAAATTTTAATTTCTTCAATTCAACGCCATTTTTTGCAGCCTGTATTGCAACTGTTGAGGCAAAACATGACATCACGCCCATCATTAAATAATTCAAGGGTGTTGCGTGCACGCCTCTTCCACCAAGTATTCCTGGCTCATCGGCCCCAAAAACAAATTTAGCCCTTTCGGAGGTGAGTTGGGCTGTGAACATGGGGCTGCCATCAAAATGAAATTCACCGTCTATGTGTTTTTCAGTTAAAAAATGTCCATTTTTATCTGAAACCTTTTTTGTTGTTTCTTCAAGGATGTCCATATCTATGTTATTTACGTATTTCACCATACTATATCAAAAATAAAACATATTGCATTATTTAAGGATTTGTATTTGTGGCATCTTTCCTGTATCAATGTTTATATTTATTTTTTATTTGTGATAATTCTTGTTCAGAAATTTTAACAGAATCCATCATTTCTGTTTAAAAAATATTAGGGGTTGGAATTTTATAACTACCTCCAACTCATATTAATGTTTAAAAAATACAATAATTTAACTCGATTCAGCTGGTTTTTCTGTGTTTTTTTTATTAATGTAATTGACGCTCTTCACTCCAAGGTTTACACCAAGCACATAGAATATCAATGTTACAATGATAAAGACCAGAGAATCATACGGAAATGGTATGATGTTTGATCCACCAAAGAAACTGCTGCCAATATAGGACATGAACAATATGAATATTAGGTATATTGGCATCCATATTCCATATAAGGCATATTTTACATCAAGCTTTGTATAATGATTGTGCACAACCACGAGAAGGATTCCTGCAAAATCCAGTGGTATTATGATCTCCACTGCAGTCCATCCTGACCAGAAAACAAGTAGATTGGAAACAACAAAAGCTATCGGTGCCAGCACATTTGCAAATGGAAGTTTGAAAGGCCTTTTTGTTTTCGTATCAGTTTTTCTGAAAACCATCAGGCTTATTGAGCCGGGAGCATATGAAAGAAGAAATCCATCAACCATAATCCCTATTATCGTTGCAAGGGATCTTCCAAGGGCTACCAGAACAATGGTGATGACCAATACCAGTATTATAGAATATATTGGTATACCCCTGACATTCATTCTCTCAAAAATCCTGGGAAGGAATTTATCCTCCCTTGCCAGTATTTCTCCAACTCTAGCAGTTCCACCATAGTAAATTACACCATCCTTAAACGTGGCAATAAGCGCGACTACGATAGCTATAACAACTATGGCTGGCATAACTAAGGTCTGTGATATCGTTGCATATGGAGAACTGTATGAAAAAAAACTGCTCCATGAACCTGAGGAAATGTCGAATTTTGAAAAGTTAACAGCTCCAGCAAATGCCAGTGATTCAAGGGAGAATATCAAACCAGATACCAGAAGAGAAACAATTATTGCAATTGGTATGCTTCTCCCTGGATTCTTTACCTCTTCTGCATAATCCACAGGCTGCCTGAAGCCCCCATATCCAAAAACAGTGAGTGTGATTGCACCAAATAATCCGGTAAATCCGTAGGGAGTAAATCCACCCACCGCCGATGATGTGAAATTTGACGGTTTGAAAAATAAAAATAAAGCGCCAATAACAACCCCAACAAGAATTACTGTTACAATGGTGAGAATAACATTTATTGCACCCATGTGCCTTATTCTCAAAACATTTACAAGAAATACGAGTACAAGTATCATTTCGGCAATCAGAATGCCAAGATAGCTCAGTACTCCATTTACATAGAGAGGTGGATAATAAAAACTAAGGTATTCAACGGCTGCAAAAACTATAACCGGCCCAACAAAAAGATAGCCCACCATGGATGACCATCCATTTATCGCACCAACTATAGGGCCATTGCTTTTTGATGGGTAATAGGCTACACCTCCAGCTTTGGGCCATGAGGTCCCGAGCTCGGCAAATACCAGACCTATGGGTATTATCATTACCATTGAAATGGGCCATGCAAGCACACCAACTGGACCGGCATATGCCAATGTATAAACCGGTGCATATGCAATTGCCGGTCCAAGAATTCCTCCGAGGGCTAACATGATTACGCTCCATAGACCAAGGTCTTTTTTATAATTATTTTTTCTTTCTGTGATTTTTATATCGGAATCAACCATAAAAAGTAAACAACGGCGAGTATATAATGCTTGTGATGGTGTATCATGGATACATTTAATCATCTTAACTTCCTGCAATACTATTTCTTTGTAATTTCTTAATGTAAAGGTAGATTCAGATTACTTCAGTAAATGTTATATATTAAACGATTATTCTTTTGCTATGGAAATTAAGAAAATTTTTGATCTGACAGTAGATGTCAAAACAAATATGCCCTGCTGGCCCACCAATCCTCTGGTTAGAGTGGATCCAATAGGAGTTCTTACCAGAGATGGGTACAGTGTAGAGAGATATGAATCCGTAACACATACTGGAACCCATATAGATGCCCCATATCATATGATAGACAATGCAATGACAGTGGATCAAATACCATTAAAACAAATAATTGGGATTGGATACTGCATAAAACCCGAATTTAAAGGGGATGAAATACATGTTGATGCACTGGAAAAAGTTTGGAAACCCCAGTTCGATAACAGCATCATTTTGATAAATACCGGATGGGATAAAAAGAGAGGATTCACAAAGGAATTTCAATATGATTTTCCTGGTCTTTCAGATGACACTGTTGATTTTTTTGTAAAGCACAGTCCAAAAGTTATTGGTATAGATTCGCTAGGGATAGATCCATACAGCCATTCTGATTTCAGAGTTCATAAATCGCTGTTATCCCATGATATAGTATTCATTGAGGATCTTGCAAATCTTGATCAACTGGAGAAAGAAAGGGAGTATACAGTTGTTGCCCTTCCATTAAAATTGCATGGTGCCAGTGGATCAATGGCTAGGGTTGTTGCCATGGAAACGGATTAAATTATTTTTAAATAATCATGCAGGTAACCTCCTAATTTAAGCAGAGGTGCTGCATGCCATATCAACTGCCAATTTTCATATTTTGCTTTATTCATAAAATTTTAAAAAAATTGAGCGGGAAATTCACCTCTGAAAGGACAACTCTGGTCGCTAAATCAGAAAGATCCTTGTGTTAGCTAGGGGAGAATGTCACATGGCAGGAATCGTAATTGTGTAATTGTTCACAGTAACGGTTACGACAATAATCTTCTGCGTTAACATTCAATGCAACTATGGCTCATCGGACTTTTGTGTGGGTACAGCAGAATTAAAAGCAAGGGAAGAGCATGAACCACCCAATTTGGATACATGTACATTGTAAAGCTACTTTATAGAGGTGTGATTTCAATATGATGGCTTTATTTGCCTGATTTCCTGAGCAGTTTAAAATGGGTTACCCATAGAAAACCAGGAAGAATCGTAACTATATTTTATAAATAAAAGCTTTTAATTTTCTACATATATATTAAACACAAATTAATAATACAAATCTGCCTGACAATCGGACGCTATTTAATTTTACGTAAATCTTGGCGGCAATAGTCCGTTAGGTCACTTTCATACATTTCTCAGTGTAGCACAGGTTGGAACGTCTATTTTTTGTATGGAATAATATGCTCATACAATATTTTGATTCGTAGACTCAATATTTTACTTGATTAATTGCAATTATTATTGAAAAATTCTAACGGGCATTTGCCGGCATAGAATTAATAGAAAATTTTTTATATATATACGAGTTATAATTTATATGAAAAAAAGTTTTATAGCAATAGTTATTATAACAATAATGGTAATGGCCGGCTTTACAGGACTTGCTTATTATCAACCAAAAACAAATAGTAATAACTTAGTTACCCCAGACAGTATTAATACAATGCCAGATATTACATTATATAATACTGAAAGTTTTTATGGCAATTATAAAGGACAAAATGTATTTACTGGTACTGTATATTATTTCTATATTCCTTATGGACCGGGCGGGGAAACAAACCCAAATTATAATTGGTATGTAATATCTGTTCAGATATACAGGGCAAATGATGGTGTTAATTTGGGCGGTACTTCAACGTGTATAAATTTAGATAGCAATAACGTTTGGAATGTTGCATATGCACCGATAAACAAAAATCCATTATCTGGTGGAACAGTGAGTGTTGGCATTACGAGCAGTGGTCCAGGCGTTTCTGTCCCTCTTGATTATAATGGTTATTCACATGGATCTTCAGTTGGTGGAAACAATGGTTATTGTGGTGGGGTTGTATGGAATCATAAAACAACCATAGCAGATCAAAATTCATGGAATACTTTAAACGGTGCATATATGGGAAAAGTATCTGCCTCAAATAGTTACGCACAAGTTTCTGGTTATACAAGTATTTCCTTTTATATGTGGAATACAAATGGATGGGAACCTTGGGCGGGAGGTTCAGGTTGGTTATCTGCACAATATGATAGCGGTGCATCTTGTTGTGTCTCTTATCCTAATTCAGTGTGAGATAAAGTGAAAAAAAATATAATTATATTTTTTATTTTTTTATTATGCGTTGTGATAATTTTAAATTCTTTCGGTTTGAATTTTTATCATTTTAATAATGAACACGAAAATAACAGTAATAGTTATAAATTAACCGATCCTTTTATATTACATAATGAAATTTCGAATTCTTCAATTAAATTTTATATTCATAGTGGAGTCTATGGAATATCAATAGCATCTAATAATTTATATAAAAACAACTTTTATCTCTATATTAACAGTACAAATTTTAGTTATAGAATTTATAGTGATTATTGGGACTATCATATTTTATCAATCAATCATTCAGGAAATTATTTTTTTAATACGACTGATAATGGTAGATATTTATTAAGTTTGAATACAGAAACTCCCGGTTATTCATATTATTTTCATATAAATGAGCCTACAACTTTTGCATTAGCAACTGGAATAAACGGCTATAAAAAATTAAAGGTTGTTGAAAATGCTAATTATAATATGGTGTTATATAACTCAATATTAAATAAAATAGCAACATCAAATAATAAAAGTGAGATTTATGCAAATTTATCAACGCCAAATTTTAATGGAATTGATTTTATTACAGTAATGGTTACATCGAGTGTAGGTCTTACTCTTAGCTGGGGAACATTTAGCGTAAATTTTCATCATACACCTCATTTTGGATATATTATAATCGCTATATTTATAATACCTATTTCTATAATATTATTAATTACATTATATTATAAAAAAAATAAAAAAAATCATCATGGAAAATTTAGGAGAAGATAACAATGCAATTGGATGTAAGAAATCTGGATTTAAGTTACGATATTTCCGTGTTTAATAACATATCATTCAATTTAAATAATAATGAAATTATTACGATTATCGGGAAAAACGGGTCGGGAAAAACATCTTTATTGGAATCATTATTAAATATAAGGGGGCATTATTCCGGGAATATTATTTATAACAATAAAGACATTAAAAAATATAAAAATAATTTTTTTAGGAATATAGGTATAATATCCTACAACTTTCCATTTTTTGAAGAATTTTCTTTAATTTATAATTTAAAATATTTCCTTTCGTTAGATAAAATAAATTATGATGATAAATATATAAAAGATGCTCTTTTAAAATTTGATTTGCTTAAACACATCAACAGAAAAATATCTGTATTGTCAACGGGGCTTAAAATAAGATTACAAATAACATATAATTATTTAAAAAAACCTGAAATATTATTAATGGATGAGCCAACCGCTTTTATCGATCCTCCCGGCACATCATATATAGAATCTTTAATATCGAAAATAAAAAAACAGAATGAATTTTTTAAATCAGCAATTATCGCAACACATAATATGAATATTATAAAAAAATCAGATAATATAATTTTAATTGTTAATGGAAAAAATAAGATAACAGGCAATTTTGAAGAAATATTAAACAAATTTAAAGAAAATTATATAGTGATTTCAGATAAATACTATAATTTATTGAATGACTTACCATATAATATTTCAGGAAACCGCATAATAATAAATAAAGAAGACTTTTATAAATTGAATCCAAGACCTGAAACGCTTGAAATAAAAGAGGAGGATATCTTTGAGGAATAATGTAATCAATACTTCAATATTATTTCTTAAAATTAAAAAGGAATTCATATACATTTTTCTATTTATAAGCATAATAATATCAATATTATTTTCACTTAATCAAAAAAATCAGCTTTATGCTTTTAATAATGGAAATTATCAGGGAATTTTAATGCTTTTTATACCCGTATTTATATTATTGATTTTTTATGATGTTGTTTCAGGATTAAATGAGAGGGGGTCAATCAAAAGATTAATGATTGAACCTTATTTTAATAGAAATATAATGTTATCATTAATAATTAATTCAATTTTAATGTCTATTTTGATTTCGGCATCATTTATTTTACCAATGTTTATTATTACAAATTTCACGGAACACAGTTTTAACAGTGAAATAAAACTTTTATTTATCATAATAATTTTATTTGTTTATAGCTTATTCTGGTCTTTTCTTGCAGTATTATTTACAGTATTGCATAAACGATCCATATTTTCACTGGTATCATCTTTCTTATCTGTGATATTTTTGATATTGGTTATTCCTTCTTTTTTAAATAAAATAAATAGATATTTAATTTTTAAAATTTTTTATATTGGTGTAAATTCTCCTTTAAAAGGATTTATAGTAAACTTTGAATTATATCTTTTCCCCAATTTTATTAATAATTCTATTTATCCATTAATAGATAAACATTATATTTCTTATTCATTTAAATATGGGGAATTTGACTCTTTTACTAAGATTGCATCGCTTAACTTATCCATAAAAAATTCATCATTCTTTTTCATACCAGATATTATATATTCTATATTTATAATTATGATAATATTTTTCTTAATAAGAAGATATAATAAAAAATTTTAAATTTGAGTTTTCCTTTGAGATGTTAAGTTTATACAACAATATTGAGAGCAATATAATAATGTTCAATCTTTACCTCAGAACATTTTTAGGGAACAGATTCGATTCAAGGCCTAAAAGTTCTGGATTATGTAACATAATCGCTGTAAATTTAATAGGGTTTTCTATATTTAGTTAAAGATTAAAAAAATGAAAAAACCTAAATGATTTATTGAAAGATTTAATAAAAATAATGTATGAGCATATTATTTCATACAAAAACTGACGTTTCAACATAGGCTACACAAAGAATATGAAAGCGACTTAACGCTAAAATGCCGCCATAGACGTAAATGAAAAATTTATTAATAAGATTAAAATGTGTTTGGTATGTTGAATTTTAATGGGGACTTTGATGTAAAAGCAGATATTGATAAAGCCTATACATATATATCTACTCCGGACAACATAGCCAAACTGGTTCCGGATTTGATCGATTACCAGAAAATAGATGATCATAACCTAAAATTAATAGCAAAAGCAGGAGTTTCATTCATAAAAGGTAAATTCAATCTTGAATTGAACATAAATGATTCCGAAAAATTTGACCACCTGATATTGAAGGGAAAGGGATCAGGTACAGGTGCAAATGTTGATTTCACTGTTAATTTTTACTTCAAGGACAATGACGGGATTGCAAACATAAAATGGAACGCGGATGTTAATATTGTGGGCAGTGCAGCAAGCATGGGTGGCAAAATGATCAAAAGTGCAGCAGGCAAATACATAAATAAACTTGTTGATAAATACAGAGAAACCCTTGAAACTGGGTTATAATAATATACTTTTAAAAATATTTAAATAACGCTTTATTCTGAACCTTTATGATATATGACTTTGAAGGGAGAACCCCAAAAATAAGCGATAGTGCTTATATTTTTGAAAATGCCACAGTTATCGGCGATGTTACAATTGGTAATGATGTATGGATAGGCCCCGGTGCTGTTTTAAGAGGAGACTATGGTAAAATTATAGTTGATGACTTTACTGCAATTGAGGATAATTGTGTTATTCACGCCAGGCCTGGTGAAATAACATATGTGGGAAAACATGTTACCGTTGGCCATATGTCTGTAGTACACACTGGCACAATTCATGACTGGGTAGTTCTTGGAATGAATTCAACAGTTTCAGATTTTGCAGTTGTTGAAACATGGGCCGCAGTGGGTGAAGGAGCCGTTGTGAAAAACAGGGGTAAAATTGATGAAGAATCCATTGCCGTTGGTGTTCCTGCAAAAGTAGTTGGAAAAATAAATGAAGATTATAAAAAACTCTGGATAGATTACAAAAATAATTATAACACATTCTGCAGAAGATACAAAGAAAATTTGAAAAAAATTGATTAAATTGACCTTACTGCTCCTCCATCTATCTGTATATTGTCTCCGGTAATGTACGATGCAAGCGGTGAACATAGGAATGCAACAAGATTTCCAATTTCTTCTGGGTTTCCAAATCTTTTCATTGGTATTTCATTTTCTATATTTTTTGTTGCTTCCTCTATTGTAATTTTCAATTCCTCTGAATTTCTTTTTATTATATTCTTAAGCCTGTCAGTGTTAAAAAAACCTTGGGATATTGAATTAACTGTTATGTTCTTTTCAGCTAGTTCTATTGACAGAGTTTTTCCAAGGGCAACTATGCCTGACCTCAATGTATTTGATATGGAAAAGTTCCTGAGGGGATTCTTTGTTGTCATTGATGTGACGTAAACAATTCTACCATCATTTTTCTGTATCATGTCAGGTATTACCATACGGGAAAGGTTTATTGTTGACAGGAGCATCATATCTATGCTGTATTTCCATTCATCGTCGGAAATACCCATGAATTTATCCACCTTTGGATCACCATAGTTCATAACTAGTATATCTATATTCCCAAAGGTTTCACGCGCAGATTTAACAACATTCACAATATCATCACTTTTTGAAAGGTTACCTTTGATGATATTAATATCCCTCCCAGTTTTCTCCCTAACCTCTCTCTTAACGGTATCAAGTTTCTCTATATTTCTTGAAAACGTTGTAACATTTGCCCCGTATTCTGCGAGAGTGGAAACAATTCCCTTGCCTATTCCACTGCTACCAGCACAAACAATTGCATTCTTTCCCTTAAGCGTTAACATTTTTATATATTTTTTAAAAATATTAAAACGTTATGATTGGTGCTGTTATTTCTGTTAGCCTTTATAAAGTTTAATAAAAAATGTCTTATTTATTGAAAAATGTTCTGCTGCCCTCTGGTATTTCATTATGCCTGCCATAGCGTGTACTTCCCATAAATTTGCCGATCCATGTAAGATTTTCATAATATTAGATAAAATACAGCTGGAATTTATAATTATTTTTAAAATGCACTGTATATTTTAAAGTAGTAGATTAAAAAATGATTTAAAAAAATTTTTTAATGTAATGCACCCGGTGATTAGAGTATTATTATTAGGGCTAATATGGTCAGAAAGTCCTAATTAAGAGTATGAAAAATCCCATTATAAACCATACTAAAAAATAAGTATTATTTATACATGAATGTTGATGAAAAATTTTACAATTACCGGCAAAAATCTAATATTAAAAAATTATTTTGAATACAAGTATCTAAAGGATTTTATCACCATAGCCAGCGATGATGACCTTGAATTTTTATTGATGACACATAATTTTCCACATCCATATACCGAAGAGGATGCCAATTTTTTTATAAACAAGAACAGAGAAATTGATAATGAGATATTCAGCATTGATTTCTATATCTTTTATAATAACAATATAGCAGGAGTTATCGGAATTAGCGATATTGACCATATTAACTTGAGGGGTCATATTGGCTATTGGATTGGAAAAAATTACAGAAACAGAGGAATAGCAACTGAAGCGGTAAATGCAGTAATAAATTTTGCTAAAAATGAGCTGGGCCTGCACAGTATATATACAATGACTTTAATCGAAAACACCAAATCTATAAACATTCTCCTAAAGAATAAGTTTGAGATAAATGGAATTGAAAAGGACGTGTTTTATTACAGGAATAATTTCCATTCAGCATATGCACTGTCCAGAATTCTATGAGTGAGGCTTTGCAACATTATATTTTATGCTCTTTTACATCATTTTATTCAGTATTTGCTTAACAGTGTGGTTGCGGGAAATTGCCAAAAATAGAAAATATTAATAGAATCATATAATATATCAGCCATGGATATTGAAAACCTGAAAGATGTTAAAAACGTCTGCCTAAAAAACATTAAAGATATGTACGGAGAAAGTATAGAAAATTTTACAGTAAATAGCATCGTCAATAATGGAAATACATGGGATGTATCCACTGAATTCGATTATGAAAAAAACCATCTTACCGTCTATATAAGCTTAAGCCCGGAAGGTGACATTATCAAATTCAATCAGGTTAGCAAAACACAGATATCATGAAATTTTTTCCCAATACTTCAACCAAAACTTCTCTGGCATGTTGTTTTAGTCATTAGGAACGGGAATTAGAATATAATCATTTATAATCACTTTTCATATTACTGGTAAAATATCTGGATCTACCTGTTATAGAAGCTATAAGTACTAATGAGAATACAATAAATGCAAGTACAAGGGTGTTGTATCTCAATCCTATTGTGATTAAAAGAAAGCCACCGGCAAATCCACTGCCCGCCTCAACTATTTTATTTACCATATAATTTTGACCATTTGCTGTTCCTCTAATTTTTGATGGTATGAAAGAATTGAGCACAGCGTTATATGCCATTGGTCCGGCATAATTGAAGAATATTATAATTGCAGACAGAGGAATAATAAAATAACCCGGAAGTATATTAGAAAATACAGTAAAGAGCAAAAATAATGATATTGCTGCAATGATTGATGGTATTACACTGGCCTTATAAATTCCAAATTTTCTAGAAATAAACGGCGAAATTATTGCACCGAGGAACCCAAAAAAGTAAATAATTGAATCAGCCTCCAGTATCTGAAAAAACGAAATAAAATGAAGTTCAAACAGCATATATGTAATATAGAAGGCAAATCCCCATCCAATAAATCCAACTATACAGTTGAGGGAATATGTAAAAATTATCTCTTTATTAAGCCCAGACCTGTAAACTCTGACTATATCCTTCAGGGATCTTTCCTGTTTATCCTGTTTATCAATTATAAGGGTATCACCATATACCTCTCGTATTATGCTTTCTGCCCCCTTTGAATCTCCATTATAGTATAGCCAAACCGGCGTTTCCCTCAATTTTGATCTTAGAATAAGTATTATGGCGGCAAATACCCCTCCTATTACAAAGATATATCTCCATATAATTATATTTTGAACTAAGTGATATAAAAGAAATACGGTAAAAACGGCTATTAAAGCAACAACCGCAAATGAGTATGCCCATAATGAATAAAATTTGGTTCTCTGTCTCAAACTTATATATTCATATATATAGGAAAATCCTGTGGTCACATCTGCACCTATTGAGAATCCAAGTATAATTCTAAATATTATGAATTCGTATAAATTTGTTGATACTGCAATAAGAAATGCAAATACGACAAATGCAACCATATTATAAATCAGCATTCTTTTTCTGCCAATGTAGTCGGTTAAATATCCACCCAGTATGGCACCTGCTATTCCGCCCAAATTTGCACCCGCCACAGATAGTCCAAGCAAAATTCCTGTGGGCAAAAATGTGGCTTTAAAAAGGGTTAAAACAAAAGAAAATGCAGTAAGATCCCATACATCCAAAAAAACACTGGCCGATACAATGAATATCATGTACAGGCTTTTAACATTATCGTGCTTCAGGACATAGTGAATGACCTTGTTATTTTCCATTTAAGTTTGATCATAAACAAATTAATAAATATTATCGTAAACCATTACTCACGGCATATATAAATAGATTAAAAGTTATTTTTTAAAATTATTAATAACGTTTAATACTCCGTATGGCTCAATCATTTATAAAACACGCATTATAATTTTATAAATATCGTTATAGTTTAAAAGAAAGCACCATTTCTTGGAAATGAGTGAATATCACTTGTATGGCTTATAAAACGAGAGTGGTTTCAGTGTTTATTTGCTTGAATTTCCATGAAATCATTGATTACACAAAAGATTAAATATGAATTTAAATTTTATAACTATGATCGAATTTAACAACAGCTACAGATATGACCTTAATTTGAAATTTGATCAGGTTAAGAGAATTATTTTTGGACAGAATATGTCAGGAGAAGCAGCAAATGAGCTCAAAAGAATTAACAGCAAAAATGTTATGATTGTCACTGACCCTAACGTGAATAGATTTGGCCTGTTGAAAAAAGTTATTGATTCGTTATCTGGTGCATCAATAAAGTATGAAATTTATGATGATTTATCCAATGAACCAAAGATGGATAATATAATAAATGCGGTAAATTTTGCCAGAAACTGTAAGGACTTCGATGCAGTTATTGGCCTTGGTGGCGGGAGTGTCCTTGATACAAGCAAGATGGTTGCCAGCATGATTACAAATGAGGGTGAGCCAGCTGAATACCTGACTCCAGTTGAGGATAAATTTAAAAACCCAGCAGTACCAAAAATTTTAATGCCTACTACAGGTGGCACAGGAAGTGAAGTTTCCAATATGTCCGTTGTTATCGATAAAGAAAGCATGTACAAAACATGGGCTGCTAGCAGCAACCTGCTTGCAGATACGGCCATAGTGGATCCTGTATTAAATATGAGTGCCCCACCAAGAACTACAGCGGCAAGCGGAATGGATGCACTCGCTCACAACATTGAGGGCCTTATCAGCAGTGAAGCCAACGCAATATCCGATGGTTTGGCAACCAAAGCAGCAACATTAATTTCTCAGAATCTCAGGACTGCTTATAATGATCCGGGAAACCTCGATGCAAGGTCTTCAATGTCAATGGGTGCGATGCTTGGTGGCATGGTGATCACATTTCCATGGGTTGCAGGTCCTTCAATACTGGGTCACTGCCTTGGCGAGGCTTTTGGGCCAAAATATGGTGCCATTCATGGTGTGGCTGTTGGTTTATCCTTACCGTATATACTTGATTTTAACATATCGGCTGCATACAGTAAGATAGCATCTCTTGCTTCCATTTTTGGCATAAAACACCATGGGGAATCACCAAGAACAGTTGCTTCCAAAATACCTGAAGCAATAATCACACTTCTTGAGGATCTTGACATGCCAACAACACTTAGTCAGATAAATTTTCCAAAAGGAGATATTGAAAAATTTGCAACGTATATTTATGAATCCAGGCAGAAACTTTATGACCTTCCAAAATTTAACCCAAGAAGGTTAACAATAGATAATTCGATCCGTTTGATTTCAAACATGTACGATGGTGTGTTTGAAAATTACGACAATGGACACAGGTGATAAAGATGGAAACATATAAAATGTACATAAATGGAGAGTGGGTAGTTTCATCCGAGAGAAAATTAATAGATGTCAAAAACCCCGCAACAGATGAGATAATTGCAAGGGTTCAGTCTGCAAGCAAAGAAGATGTGCAAAGAGCAACTAAGGCTGCCAGAACATCGTTTGATTCAGGTATATGGAGCAGAATGCCACCTGGCGAAAGATCCAATATTCTCTCCAAGGTTGCTAATCTGCTTGAACAGAATATGGATACCTTTGTTAATATTGAGATGAAAAATACAGGAAAAAGCATAAAGCAGGTATCTGGATATGATATTCCCTATACCATAGATAATATAAAATTCATATGTGGGGCATCGAGAATTATGGAGGGGAAGGCCATGGCAGAATATGTCAGTGATGGTACAAGTGCAGTAAGACGGGAACCCATTGGCGCTGTTGGAATTATCACTCCATGGAATTATCCTCTGATGATGATAATTTGGAGAGCGTTTCCAGCAATAGCAACTGGCAATTCTGTTGTTGTGAAACCTGCAAGTTACACTCCTCTGACAGCGATTAAACTTGCTGAATTGTTGGAAAAAGCAGGCGTTCCTAAAGGAGTGTTCAATGTTATTACAGGTCCTGGAAGCTCAGTTGGAGAGGAACTTGCAAAGAGCAAAGACCTTGAAATGATTGCATTTACAGGCAGTACTGAAGTCGGCAAGAGGCTGTCTGAGCTTGGTGCTTCAAATCTGAAGAAGGTTTCTCTTGAACTGGGTGGGAAAGCTCCATTTATAGTTTTTAAGGATGCAAATATAGATGCCGCTGTTGAAAGTGCCATAGTGGGTGGACTCGTAAACAATGGTCAGGACTGTGCAAACTCCACAAGATATTACATACATGAATCCATTTTTGATGAATTCGTATCGAAATTAAAAAATAGGCTATCAAAACTGAGGATTGGAGATCCCGAAAGCATGGATACCGATATGGGTCCATTGATTTCCCAAAGCCAAAGAGAACGGGTCGAATCATATATAGAGAGAGGAAAAAATGAAGGGGGAAATATTCTTCTTGGTGGCGATAGACCTTCCATAAAAGGTCATGAACATGGTTATTATATTAATCCTGCAGTTATTTATACTGAAAATGAAAATTCGGCAATTGTTAAGGAGGAAATATTTGGTCCTGTTTTTACTGTTTTAAAATTCAAAGACTATGAAGATGTCATAAGAAGAAGCAATGATGTAACATATGGGCTCGGATCATCCGTATGGACATCAAATATTACCACAGCAATGAGGGCAACAAGAGATCTGAGATTCGGTACAGTATGGGTGAATGAGCATGTTGTTGTTCCATCAGAAATGCCCTGGGCAGGATACAAGCAGAGTGGGCATGGGGCTTCCCTATCGGCATATTCTCTTGAGGAATTTACATACATAAAGCATGTTTACTTCGATCTCACTGGAAAAGTTAGAAAGGACTGGTATTCACAGATATTCAAAGGATAAATATTTTTGAAAAATTATTTTTATCCGTTGTAATAATTTCTTGAAAATCACCTGATCCTGCTTTTTCAAGCTATTTTCTCTTATTTTTATATAGATGCATATCAAACACAAATGTCCCAGTAATCCAGAAAGCAGCAAATATGAATGATAATATATATGGCCATGTAAGTTTATCAAATGCGAAACCCATAATAGAAATCAAACAATGAAAAATCAATTCAGATTTAAACAGATATTATAAAATTGTCATGAATCGCATTTAAATATGGTTTTCACATTGTTTATAAGTTTGAAATGTGTGATAAATAATTCAAAAGGAAAAATCAAATATATTAAAACTGGGTGTATAAAATGCCTGCAAATAAAGAGGATATTGTAAGAAACGCCTTTGATTCAATTAGTGATAAATACGAGCTTATAGCTTCAATAATATCATTTGGAATTGTTCAAGAATTGAGGAAAAAAATGATAAAAGAAATTAAACCGCATGGCGATATTCTTGACTGTGGTGCAGGAACAGGAAAATTAACGGAAACAATTATCAAATACTATCCCGAATCCCATGTTATTCCCATGGATATAAACAATAATATGGTGCAGAATAGAAAAAACAAAAACATAGATTTTGTCATGGGAAATGTGGAAAATATGCCATTCAATGACCGTACCTTTGATTATGTGGTATCCTCATTTGTTACTAGAAATTTAAGCAATGTAGATAATTTTTTTTCTGAATCATTCAGAGTTTTAAAGCCTGGAGGAATTTTTGCCACAATAGATGCTTTCAATCCTGAAAATAAGGCTTTTTATAATCTTTATTCATTGTATTTTTATCATTTCATTCCATTTATTGGAAATATAATGACTGGTTCAAATGCATATACATATCTCGCAAATTCCATAAAAAATTTCTATTCAATCAGGGAAATGTCAAATAGAATAGAATTGGCCGGTTTTAAAATATACGAGATAAAAAGTTACATTTACGGTATTGCTTCTATGCATATTGCTGTAAAACCAGAATAATGTATCCAAAAATAATTATTCATATATTTTTCATAGATAATTAATATTATTTAAAGTATAAAAATATTAATAAGCATCCAAATTTTATATGCGTATGGAAATAGATGAAAAATACCTCACTAGAATCTTTGAAAAAAACATACCTGAAGAATTAAAAAAAATTGATCACTGGGTAAACTGGAAACCATTAATTATTAAGGGAAAAATTACCAAGCCCCCCTTAAAAGTGGGAGGTGGCTTTGCATCTGTTGACGATCAAAATACATGGTCGTCATTTTCAGCTGCTCTTGATAAGGCACTGAAGAAAAATCAAGGAATAGGTTTTGTTTTAACAGGAGATTACATAGGGCTTGATTTTGATCATGTTATTCTTGGAAATTCATATAAAAACTGGAGTACAGATATCATTGATTGCCTGAATACATATTTGGAAAAATCTCCCAGTGGTACTGGAGTGCGTGGGATTTTAAAAGGAAAAATACCAGAATGGTTTATCAATAGGAAAGTCGATGAAACCTCAAGATTTGAGATGTGGGATAATAAAAGATATATTACAATAACTGGCGATGCAATTAAAAATAAAAAAATAAATTATATAGACCTTGAATTATGCTTAAAAAATATAAGAAATAAATATTGACTTTAATTAAAAAATAAATTAAAATCAATTTTAGATTTATTTATCCCCTCCATATTCCTATTCCAAAGCCTATTATGAAGAGCAATACAATAAAGGTCAGTGTAAACGAACCAAAGTGAAGGACTGATTCAAAAGTAGCTGCATTTGATGATATCTTTGATATTACTGATGATATTGAAACTTGAGGTATAAAACTCAATCCAATATATGTCCCTATGAACAGGCCAATAGCTATGAGAATTATTGATACAACTCCCTTTTTGACTGCAACTCCAAACAGTAATCCATCCAGAAATACCAGAAACAACGTTAAATATGGTGCTACTGGCTCCAATGCTGCAGGGTAAATCATAAAAATTATAATTAAATCATTATATTTAATCCTTTGTTTAAATTTTAAAAAATTAATCCCGGGACCGTGCAAGCATAAATGATATAAATGCAGGGACTAATATCCATATAATTCCGATGCCTGCTACGATACCGACATTTATTATAGATTTATATGATCCTTCTTTAAGATATTCCATTATTGTTGAATAATTGCTCGGTGATATTGAATTAAGATAAATTAATATTGATTGAAATTTAATAAAGCTTGCATGTTCTAAGAAACGAATCAGAAGCAGATACATTAATATACCCCAGAAAAATCCCAGTATAAACAATAATCCCAGACCGCTTCCTATCATAATATCAGAAGATTTTGCAAACTGTGCTATTAAATACATTAATCCTGAATAACCTATTGCAACCACAGAATATCCTATAACTATTGATAAAAATCCAGTATCGGATAAAAATGACCCTGTGTATTTATAGATTAATATATCTGCAAGCCCTATTGCTAAAGTAATTGCCATGACAAATGTTAATGAGGTTCCAAGGAACCTTGACAAAAACAACCTTCCCTTTGTTACAGGTTTTGATATTATTGATTCCAAAATGCCCGAAGTTTTGTCCTTTCCATAATAGAAATATGCTGAAAATATGCCAAACAAGGGAATCAAAAGTGCATAAAATCCGGATATTGAGCTCTGCATCCCAGTATATATTGAAGTTGAGGAGGGGGGTGAAACAGCTGAATTAACAGAGCCAACAGTTCCATAAGCTTCCATCATGGTAACAATAACCAGCAAAACGATAATAATTATTGTGAAACTTCCAGTGAATATTCTTTTAAGGTCATATAAAAAGCTGTTCATTTTAATTCCTCACCAGGTTTAAAAAATATTCTTCAAGTTCTTCTCCAGCATAGGATACGGAAATAACATCATACCCATTATCAATCATGTATTTATTTATTTTTGATGAATCGTCCTCAGATAAATCTGGAGCCTTGATTGTATATATATTATCATTTTTTGTGGTTTCTCCAAATTTATTAAGTAAATTTATAACATTATTGTCTGAATTTTTAATTTTTATATTTATGGAAGGCGTCCCTCCAAGATTGCTTAGATCCTTCCTATCAATTATCTTTATAATTTCCCCATTTTTTATTATTGCAATTCTATCCGCTATATTCTGCAATTCGGATAGAATATGAGATGATAAAAATACAGCCTTACCGTTCTTTTTCATTTCAAGCATCAAATCCCTCATATCCTTTACACCCTGGGGGTCAAGGCCATTCAAGGTTTCATCAAATAGATAATTATCAGGATCTCCTATCATTGCAGCAACTATAGAAAATCTTTTTTTCATTCCCATGGAATAATTACTCAGGCGTTTATTTCTTGCATCCCAGATATTTAATTTTTTCAATAATTCTTCTGCCTTTATTTCGGCATCTTTTGATTTGATCCCATAAAATCCTGCATAATATTTTAATAAGGAAAGTGAGCTGGTTTCGGGTTCAAAATTTGGGGATTCTGGTACCCAGCCTATATGTTTTGATGCTTCCATTTTTTCTCTTACGATATCGTGGCCATTTATGGCAATATTGCCAGAAGAAGGAAATATAATACCAGAAATAATTCTAATTGCAGTGCTTTTTCCTGCTCCATTTAAGCCCGCAAAGCCAACTATTTCTCCATTATTTATCTTAAGATCTATATTTTTCAATGCAGCTGTTTTTCCAAAATTTTTGGATACTTTTGCAATGTCTATCATTCCTTAAAGTATGTATAAACAATTATTAAATACTTTCCCACAAAATCAAACAATAATTTAAAACAAGAGGAATTTTAAAATAGAATTATATATTAAACAATTCAACTTAAATATAAAATATACATTTATAAATACAGGTGTTCTTATATGTTTCATAAAAAATCACAAGAGTATCCGGAAAAAATTGAGAGGATAGATAATATAAAGGTCAACGTTTATGTAATTAAACTGGATAAAATTGTTCAGATTGATGCTGGAAGATCACAGGACGCAGATAAAATTATAAAATATTATAGAAATTCTGGATCGGCACCAGATTATATTCTGATTACAGCGGTGGACTATCTACACGTTGGTGGCCTTAAAAAATTATACGAGGAATTCAAACCAAAAATTTTTGTCAGTAAATATGAAATGGATAAATTATCAAATGGTTCGGATTTTAAAGGGATAATGGAGGTGGAAGGTAAATCTATAAGTTATGAAGGACTTAAATATTTCAACACTTATGCGAGATTGAATATGAATGATTTTGAAATTATATATACTCCTGGATATACATCTGGAAATATATCAATATATTATAAACCGGATAATGTTTTATTCACCGGAGAAGCTGTCGTTATTAAAAGAAATGGAATCACCATAGATAAAATGTTCATCATAAACGAAAGCCAGGCAATTGAATCGATGAATAAAATAAAAAATATGAAGCCTGTATTAATTCTGCCATCTCATGGTAAACCTTTATTGTTAAAATAAAGTACTTGGATAGCTAAACTGTGCACCTCTATAAAACTATATTTTAATGTAAAACAAAAATTTTAAATCTGGGCATTTTAACTGATACCATTTGTGAATATCCACCATTATCATCCGTAGATCTATAGATTCAGGAATTATATCAAACTCTGGAAAATTATATAGATTGGATGAAAATAGTATCAAAATACATATAATTTTTTCGTCTAAATACTACAAATTACTGATTACCATTGAATGTTTATGTTAGCTAAATAAATACAAAATAAATAGCCCTTGAAATTATTAATAGACAATATTCTATAATTAATTATTAGATAATTTATAAGATATACAATAAATGAATAAATTAGTACTGGTTATAGGTGTAATATTATTGATAATAAGTTTTTCCATATATGGAGTTGGATCAATGGAAAAATCAAATATTTCATACAATCTTAAACAGAATGGCAATGGTGAATACTCATCTCCAGTACTTAACGTAAAAAGCAATTATCTAATAACTGTTAAAAATCCCATGGCTTCCTCGGGGCTTGTAAGTTATAAAAATGTGTCTAAAGTTACAAATTCGACAACGTTAAGTAAATATAGTATACCAACAACAACCAGTTTTGGAATAATTAAGGAATATAATAATTTATCAGGGAAATATGTATTTATTGAATTTACAAATGGGCATGAATATACAACATTAACATCGGCATCATATTCCTATCTTGAATACCTTGGATATATGACATATGCGAGTGCAACAGGTATAATTATTGGCATACTTATAGTTATAGCTGGAATACTCCTGAAACCGGCAAAGAAAAAATAGGGGAAGAAAATACTTTAAAATTTTAAAAACTCTATCCATAGTGCTGGATATTATGGGTTGTATAACCATAATTATTAAATACAAATAAATATAAAATAATTCAAATTATTTTGGCAGAGTTAAAATAAATTTGTTTAAATCCTTTATTAAAAATAATGCATATGCCGCATATACTCACATAATACAAAATAATAAATATAAAATTTAAGTAAAAGACACTATAATTACAATTAGCAATACCAACATGTACATATTTGAGAATCCAAAGGCAGAACGAAAAGCTTTTTTATCATAGTTTTTAATCATTGGTTTTGTCATATAATATAATAATATAGCATCCATGATTATAGCAAATGGCACATATATCTTACCGAGATGTATTATTCCTGTGAATAAAGGTATCAACGAATAGGCAATTAATATAACGGTATTAACTATGATCCAAAACTCAGTTTTTTGCACCCCAACTGTGGCAGGTAGCATTGGAACATTGCCATTTTTGTAATCATCGACATTATCAATTGATAAGTTCCAAAAGTGTGTTGGAGTCCACATAAATACAAGGAAAGCTATAAATAAAGATGTTGCTGAAACGGAATTAGTTAAAGCTGCCCAACCCGCAAGTGCAGGAAAACTACCAGCAATTCCACCAATAACTATGTTCCATGATGTTCTTCTTTTTAATATAATTGTGTATAATACAACGTAACTTAAGAATCCCCCAAGAATGAATAACATTGTAAGAAGGTTTATCAGTATTGAAGACACTAGCAGGGATACAATTATCATCGTTGACGCAAATACAATCATTTTATTTCTGGAGTTTAAATTAACTATTTTTGATCTTGATTTTGTTCTATTCATTTTAATATCTATGTCCATATCATAAATGTTATTGAATAAACTTGCAGACATTGAGGCAAGAGTTCCACTTACTACGACTAAGGCCAATATTAAAGGATATTTTGTACTTCCTGGAACCGCCATAAAGGCAGCTATTGCAACAATATCAATGAGAATTGTAATTTCCATCTTTGTAATCTTCATGAAATTTTTTATTGTAGACATATTAATCACCAGAAATTTTTAAGTTATTAATAAAAAATAAAAATATATCTAGTCACCAGCTGACGGTGGGGTTGCAGTTATATTGCTGTTGTAAAGCGTTGGACCATAGTTGTATGTCACTCCATGGTAAACGAATGTTTCATTCAGCTCTCCCGGTTTTTGTTGGCTTTGCCATTTCGACCAGTTCTGGTATGGAATAACGAATGCATTTCCCCTCATATGCGCATGTCCAAGACCACATAGTTCAACACACTCAAACTGGTATATTCCTGGATTTGTTATATTTGTCCAGATATAGTTATAATGCCCAGGAAATGCATCAACCTTTGTGACGTTAACCATATAGAATGAATGCATCACATCCACACTGGTCACATTAAACTGAATCGGCGTGTTGGCTGGCAATACAGCATAATGCCTTGTTGATGATCCATTTGGATATATGAATATCCATTGCCATTGATACCCAACTACATTTATATCAAGATAGTGATGGCTGTCTGTTGGAGCACCTGGTGCAGCTCCAGCAACTCTTATACCATATGCTGGTGGCAAATCATACACCAGTAAGGATAACAATACCATGACCACGAAGAGAACAAAGACCTTAAATAAGGTCTTATTTCCCCTTTCTAACGGTTCAATTCTGCCAGGCTTCATATCATTTTTTGCATCATATGGTCCATTCTCATTATATTCATCATGCCTTTTCCAACTCTTAAGGAACACATATATGTACCAGAAAGCAAATCCTGCACCTATAACAATTCCAGGTATTATATATGCCAGGAATATAGATGTAATTTCTGCTCCGGTTATGGATCCCTTCGGTATCAAGTGATACGTTTGCGGTAATATATTTAATATATCAAACATTTTTTCTCACCTCATTTTATCGTATAATATGGTACTGTTACACTTGAGCTCACAACAACATATACATACATACCAGCCTCAGCATGTGTTGTTAACCCGCATACTATCCAGTAGTTTCCAGACAATGTGTCATTCCACCATATTGATCTGTAATGCGCATGATTACCGTACCATATTGGAAGTATTGTTCCTGTACTGTTTAAAATCTTCTTTACATGAACACTTGTATGTGCCCATATTGGCCCTTTTGCCCACTGCGATGAGTGGGGTAACTCAATTTTTAAGGTATGGGGTTTAACCTCATAATTAGTCATATTAACGTGTATGTCTGCATTAGCTGGTAGATATATTGTCATTGCACCATATGATGTTCCATTGAAGTTAAATGGATATGCATTAGAGTATCCATTTCCTTGACCCCATGCTGCCAGTGAAAGATTTACAATTTCGGTCTTCTTTCCATTAATTGTCCCATTATAATATGGTAAATTTTTATGGTGAACTGCCCCCTGTACAGACATTGGTATATCTGTTGGTTGATAAAGAGATTCAGTAAGACCAACAGTTGTGATGAGGACGATAATAATTACAAGAACAACAATTGCCACTTTTTTTATTGGTTTCATGAAAACCACCTCCCAATAAATACGTTAATAAATAGCCATAAAGAAAACCACATTGCTATAATAATTATAGCAAGAGCATAGGGGTTCTTCCATATGCTCGTCTCCTTGAAATCAAAGTCCTCTTCTGTAAGATTGAGCTTCTCATTATCTATTTCTTTCTTTTGTGCATATTTTTTTTCATTTGTATTTTCCGCATGCACTTTTCCGTTTATTTCATTATTCATATTATTTTCGGTCATTTTAACACCTCACACAACAAATGCTATAGTAGTAAATACACTTGTAAGAAATACAAATGCTATAAACCACATTAGTATGTCTGCAGTTGTTGCAAGCCTACCCCATAAAAATGTCTTTGTCTTTTTTATCTGAACCACATATTTTATCATCACTATTGTTACACCTAGTGCAAATCCGATATTCATCAATGAAATTAACCAAAACATTGAAACAACGGGATTATTTCCTGTTGCAACCAGGTTTATGGAGCTGTAGGAATTAACTTCAAACAGTGATATTATAGAGCTTATGAGATATACAAAGGCAAATACAACAGATACGATCATATTTACAGAGGTTTCTGAAGCTTTTTTCTTTATTGCATGGGATGTTGAGAACCATGCAAATAGTCCCGCTGTGCCGGAGGCAGCTATCGATATAATGATAAATACCATAGCAATTGCCGGTAGCGAAAATGCCGTTGGATCACTTCCCGTGATATATGGTGATACTGCTTGTAGCTTTAACCATTCAACCATGCCATAGAATGTAGCCATCCATATCATGTCCCCTGCAAGGAAGATTAACATGCCAAGACGCATATTGTTGAAACCTTTCATAACAGGTTCTTTTTTATACATTATGGGCACGCTTGGCGATTTCAGTTTAAAATCGTCATACATCCATCCTATTCCACCCCATGCAAATAGGGCGAATCCTATTATGACTATTGCCAATCCCAGGTAAAACGTGCCAAAGGTGTATGGGGCAATTCCCATTACAGTTACTACCGTTCCTACAAATACAAGGAATAAACCGAGTGTAATTAAAAGTGGCCTTGTTGATAGCTCAACCTTTGGCGGTTTAATTGCTTTATTTGTATCAAGAAGTAGATCTCTTTTGTCTTTTCCTCCCACGTAAGGTTCATAATCAAAGTTATAATATTTTGGTGGATTTGATGTATACCAGACAAAACCTGCACTTGCCTTGTATGGATTATCTGATTTGACCTTTTCACCATATTTAAGTGCCCATGCAAAATTTGCGAACATTATAAGAAATGATAAACCAAATATGAAAGCCCCTATTGTTGAAATTTGGTTGAAAATTGTGTAACCGAATCCAGATTGATAGGTATAAACCCTTCTTGGAAGATCATAAAGAAAGAACATTGGAAAATAAAGAATGTTTAAACCGGGATATGCTATTGCCCAGTGGATTCTTCCAAGTTTTTCGCTGTACATTTTTCCTGTGAATTTCGGAAAATAGTAATATAAATTACCCATCAATGCCATTGTAGCCACTCCAACCATAAAGTAATGGAAATGTGCTACAATATAATAATCCCCATGAACTAATGTATCTATAGCTAAAGATGAATTCGTTACACCCGTTACCCCTCCAATCATAAACGATGTTGAAGCGGCCAGAGCAAATAAAATTGGTGTCTGAAATTTATGTTTTGCACCCAAAAGAGTTGCAATTATGCCAACAATCATCATTCCGGTTGGTATTGAAATAGTTTCCGTGAATATACTATTTGCCATTAACCACGCAAACACGATACCCGTCATGAATGTGTGGTGCAGAAAAACCATGGCACTATCAATAGATATGGCACCCATAGCCGCAATCATCCATTTTTTCAGATATGGTGCTTTATGACCAAGATTTGCAAGATAATCAAACATTGCACCTGTGCCTGGAAGTAGTAATAAATAAACTTCAGGATGCCCAAAATACCAGAAAAGATTTTCCCACATAAGTGCTCCACCGTATGTTGATGTATATATTGAAAGATGAAGTACATTTGCAGCAACAAGCACAAAGAATAGTGCAGTGAATTCTGGGAAAATAAACCATGAAATTGCCGCAACCCAGAATACTGCCCAAATAAACAGGGGCATATCCATCATTCTATATCCTCTTGCCCTGGCTTTAAATATCGTCGCTATAATTTCCGTAGATGCTATTATGGTTCCCAAACCTCTTAATACAACACCGGCTGCTGCAGAATCTGCTCCAAGATATGGTGTAAATTTAAACGATGCCAAGGGCTGATAAACCGTCCAGCCTGTATCAAGATTGCCTCCTGGAAGGAAGAAACCTATCCAAAGGAGAACTCCACTAAAAAAGAATAACCAATATCCTAAAGCATTCATCCTTGGATATATCATATCCCTCGATCCTATTGCCAATGGAATCAAATAAATGGCGAATCCTGTCCCCAATGGTCCAAGAAACCATACAAGCATTGTCAAACCGTGTATTGTAACAAGCTGGTTATACTGCAAAGCGTTAAGAAAACGCCCTGAAAATAAACTGAAGTTTACAAGATCATATCTTGGTATTGTAAGCTGCACCCTCATTAAAAGGGCCAAAACCCCTCCACCAATAAAATATGCCAACGCCGTTAATATATACAACATACCAATTTGTTTGTGGTTTGTTGTAAAAATCCAGCCTTTCACAGAGTTATAGACTTTATTATTTATCTCATATTCTGTTTCTCTTGAACTTTCCATAAAAGAATAGTTTTAATTTTTTAATAAAATTATTTATAGAATATATTCATGGTATACCTTCCATTTTAATATTATCCTTGATTTTTATTGGAATATAATAACTGTTTTAATCAATTTTTGATTGAATGTATTAATATAATGATTCGTTTTAATTGCATAATTAAATTATATTTTTCTGTATAAAGAAAATAAAGAAAAATATTAAATATAAATTCAAAATTTCAAAACAATGGCTGAGGAATCAGATAAACCAAAGATTAGTTGGAAACTTCTTGCTTTTTTTATTGCGTTTTTCGTTATAGTAGTAGCAGCGGCCATTGAATATGACATCCATTTTAATCCTTCTGAAGAAAATATAGAAATGGAAAAATATTGTAGAGTATCTTCATCCAATCTTGCGAATAATGGAAATTATATTTATTTTATAACGTGGAACGGAAGCCCATTCGGTAATTCCAATTCATGGGCATTTTATTATATGCTTGAACAGTACAACTCAAGTGCAATCAAGGGCAATTATACATATTCAACTTCAATGCAAAATTATCAATATAATAGTACTCCTGGAATAATTTTTAACAATAGCGAGTACAATTTCACAGTAAATAATCACTTAATTCATTTTATACCAGTATATCTTTACGGAGAAAATATAACGAATAACACAAATGAAATTAAAAGTGGATTGTCTAAACTTAAGAATAATCCCAATATATCGAGTGAGGTATACAATAACATTAAAATATATACGACCGAAGCATTAATATCTGGTACCAATTATTCCAGTGCTAACTTTTCTAATATTCCACATATAAATACAGTATCATTAATAACTGGGCAAAACGGTGCTTATATTTTTAATGGATATATAATAAATCCTTCCACATTTTATAATAAGCCAACTTATTTATCGCCTGATAGCGTTATGAAAAAACTTACAGTTACACCCCCTAATGCAATTGAAAAGTCAATTAAAAGTAACGAAGGCCTATTCATATACCATCTTAAAAAAGTTTACTGATGATTTATGTGTATATGCTCTAATATTGCAAAAGCATATTCTTAATTTTTAAATGAATGTGTAATAATTTAGCTAATGTATAATCAGTTACTCCTGTTTTTATTTTTACGACTATAATATATGAGATAAGATACAAAAGCAAGCCCTACTGCCAATAAAAAATAGTCCACATCATATCCTAAACTGTAAAAACCCCCTACTATAGAACTACTTGCGGCGATTCCATATAAACTCTTTCTCATGTAAGGATTAATTTCCATGTTATTTTGGCCAGTTAAATATTTTTTTATTTTCTCCTTAACATACATTTATGTTTATCCAATAATTATATATAAATTTTTTCATATATTCAAAAAAAATAAATTTTATAAACTTTAAAACAAAATACTAACAATATATAGATGAAAAAGCGAAAAATAGAAGTTTTAGCGAATGTATGATCTTATCGTCTCATTAAAAACATTTTCACTATTATCACCGCACCTATAGCAATTAAAGATACGCATGCCACTATAATGGGTATAAACATTGGACCATTAGGATTATAGGCTGCTGGTTGCAAGGGTTTTGATGTCATTTCAGTCAAATAATTTATCAATATATTAAATACCATACAATCCTATCATATAAGTTTATAAATAAGTTATTAATGAATATATTCTATTAAAATAGATAAGTTGCCTCATTTAATAAGGCGGAAAATATATAATAAACAAATTCATTTTGTTATACCTAACTGATTTTTTTATGAATATATTCAAGCTCAGTATCATTAACCCCTTTATACTCCCACGGCCTGGCCAGCACCAGCCCGTGTATATGCCTTTGATTCGTCATACCTGTTTATCCATGCCTTTGCAGACTTTACATTGACATGCCATACATGCCCTTCCCTTGCACCCATGAATATTCAAACAATAAACATTGAATAAAATTAAAAGTTGCAGCCGTAAGTGGCCATGAAAACCAACCAAACAGCATAAAATGTGGCCATGGATTTTCTCAGCCACAGTTTATCTACAATAGTTCCCCTCGGAAAGTTAAAAAGTGCATATGCCTGAGACCATGCAAATAATATAATTGTATAATTTCCCTGATCTTCGCAAGGAACACTATAAAACTATTTGGAACAGTATATGGTCTCCCTTTCTTTCACCTGTTGATTTCCTGATGAAGTTCATTCCAGTTATTGAAAAACTATAGATAAAGAGGATCAAAACCAAGGTCAATAAGTGACCCTACTATACTTATCCAATTTTCTCTTGGAGCCAATAAAATGCCTTTTGGTACTTCTATTCATTGATATATAGGCTGGAATAGCACACATATTATCATCAGCCATTCAACCAAATATAATTATTTCAACGTTCTGAATTAGGAAATATACTTAACAACCAGAAATTCATTATATAAAATCAAAAGGATTTTTTTAATTTTCTACAGCTTTTTTGTGTTTATTTTTTGTATTTATATAGAAATTTTTTGGAACAGAATACTGGTACAGAGTATCAATAGTGCTCAACCACATAAATGGAAGGGAAACACTCCATAAAATAGCTGAAAATATAACTTGCTGTTCCAAACCATAAAGTGGGTACATAACAGTCGGTGAGATCAGGGACATATAAAATATTATGAGTGCCGTCATGCTAAACATCATTGAATTATATTCCACAAATCCCCTTTTAAGATTTTCAAGATTTGAGTAAATTAAATATGTAATAAATCCAGAAATAAATGTTAAAACATTCATTAGCAAATAGATATTATAATGCAAATAAGAAAGTTTTGTTAAAGGTGGTATAAACCAGATAAACATAATAGTAGATGAAATTACAGTCAAGGTAATTAAAAACAGTGTATTTTTAATCCTTATATGAAAACCAATTTTAAATAAAACATACATGAAAAATATTCCCGCAACAAACATCAAAATATTCATTCCAAAAAAGAATAACAGCGAAGTGAATTCAAGTTTAAAAAATATGCCTATGACCTCTGCAATCGGGGCAATAAATATAAAAAACATGGCCAGAAATGGAAATATGTTGCTGTTTCTAATGTTTTTTATTTTTGAAACAATTTCTATTTTTGTTTTTCTATGAAGGAATACTGTAAGCATAAAGTTACTCAACAGCAGCAATAAAATGCTTTCGGAAAGCAATACAGTGCTTATTGCCGATGAAAGTGCCGCTGCAACTGTGGGCAAAGTCGCAGTAAGTCCTTCACACTGGCAGCTTAAAGCTGATACTCCCCCGGTAATTGTGGGATTTACCATATTCTTTGCCATGGAATTGTGCCTGACAATGCTAAATATCATGAAATAATTTTCAGACAATAAAACTGCCAGTATTAAATAAAGTATTATCGACTGTATTGCAGTTGTGAAATAAACAAAGTTTATTCTCATAATTATTCCTGCATAAAAGAAAAATGGAACTTTACTTGCTGGAAAATCGGCATATATTGAATCAACAACTATTTTTGTTGGTTCAACAGGTGTGGCTATAACCATGAATCTTGAAATTAGAAGCATTATTATAAGTATTAATATAAAACCGGCACCTCTGTAAAACAATTGTTTGTTTTTATTATAGTAAAGCTCCTCAATTATATCTGCATAAAATGCGATTATTAGAAAAAGCATTATTTCATACATTATGTATACTATATATGTGGCCAGTAAAATTATTGCCGTAACCATGCCTATAAATAAAAAATACATGTATACTCTATCAACTATTGAATTTTTTCTAAAAAATACAAGCAATGGTAGCACAACGTATGGAATCAAAATAAACATAAACTGATATATAGAAGGGTATAATTTTGTACTGAATACAACAAAAATTCCTGAAATGTCAGAGTAAATAAATAAATACGCCGTAAATACAGAAATCAATATACTTTCAACAATTTCACGCTTCAATATATCACAAACTGGGAATTATGATTTTTTGCATAAATTTAATTATAGATAATATTCTATAATTAATTAATAATATGAATTTTAAATACTGATTTGTTATGAATTTTATTACCTTTCTTTTAGGTATAATAACAATCGTTTTAATGGTAACATATATTTCAATTGTTTTTTCATATGTTCTAAAAAATAAATTCACAATATCATTTTTAAAAATAGCATCTATCGGAATATTCACTGCCATGATGGCAAGCATGCTAGATGCATTCACTTTTTATATTACAACGGCAAGAGGATTCCTGGACACCATATCTGCCTTTGTTATTGGAATGGCACTTATGACCCAACCTCTGGTTGCAGCCTTTATTGGGGTTATTCATGGTGGATTATCAAGAAAGGGGCTTACAAAGTCTACAGGAACCGCGTTTACCTTTTTGATAATATGGAATGAGGTATCCATGGGAATCTTCCTATATTATCTATTTAATCCAATATTAATACATTTTGATTATTACCATATATTTTATTCACTATCCTTCGTTTATGCTCTGAGTTATGGAATAAATACAATGTATTTTCTTGTACCAATGTCAATAGAAATGGCTGTTCTATTCTTTGTTTACAAACCAAAGGGAATACATAAATATGCCGCAATATCCATTTTTACGATGGATTTATTTTCTCCAACTTTACTGGGGAATGACAAATTTGTATTCATTGGTGGTGTTGGTGAAACTGCTATAATGATAATATTTATGGTAATTTTCTTTGAATTTATTGCATCCCACAGGATGCTATTGCCAAAAAAGGATGCTTACCATATAAAAATGGTTTTTATAGATTACCTTTTGATGGCTTCAGGTACATTTATTGGCACAATTATTCTTAAACCGTTCGGCCTTGTGTGGATCTTTTATTCTATGGCTATTATATTTGGCATGTGGTATTATTTCCATAGCATGTTCAATGAAAATATAAACCCCGAACTTCCGGAAAATCAGGAACGGGTTCATAAGGTAAAAATTTCAAAGCCGAGAAATTTAATTTTTATGGTCCTCCTTATATCATTTATTTCTGAGCTTTTAATGGCAGGAAGCATGGATTTTGCAACCTATGATTACCTTCCATTTTTCAGGGTAATAGATACTTTACCTGCATACCATGGATTGGCAATTGAAGGATTCTATGCTAAATCGGTGTTATCTGAATTTGTATCACCATTTGTCCCCGCTACAACCGGGATAAATAACTTTTTGGTCTTATATGGGATGGCAGGCGGAGTTTATAAATTGAATCCAATTTCAAGTTTTATAGAATCACTTTACATTATAGGATACATAACGGATTCACCAACATTTCTTATTATCATGGGCATTGAAATGGGTGCCCTTGTAATATCACAGATGAGAAAATTAAAGGATAGGGGTAAAAAAATAAACCTTGCTTTCGCTCTAACGGCATATATTGTATATACAACTGTTGGACCCAACTTTTTAAACCCATTATGGTACAACAAATTGCCTTTATGGGCAAACACGGGTGCCGAGGCATCCCTATATCCATACCTTGTTATTCCATTAATAGGTTCATATGCACTGTATGCTTTTCTTGCAGTGCTATTTGGCAGAAGGTCATATTGCTCAACACTATGCCCATCCGCTGTTATGTTCGGCGGCACACTTGGGCAATCAATGATAAAATACAATTATGAATCAAAACTCAGTAAAAAAATGAGAGGCTCACATTTTACAAACGTAATAATGTTCATCATTACCGGTTCCTGGATCTGGGCGTTACTGGCTTCACTTTTCTCATATTATTATACAACCACGGGCTTTCTTGGATTCAGCATATATGGTATTGATCCATCAGTATTTTACTCCTATTTCATCTGGAATATTTTATGGTATGTATTCTTTTTTTCCATACCTTTTGTTGGTATGAGCCCATGCAGAAAATATGGCTGGTGCTCCACGGGAAGTTTTATAGGGCTATTCAGCGTGCTTGGTTTTTTCAAATTGAAGGTGCGGGATAGAAATTTGTGTGTGTCATGCAAAACTAAAGATTGTGCCATATCATGTGAAGTCGGTTTGTCAAATATGCCTGGAGAATTCATAAAAAATGGATACTTTAAAAGTGCAAAATGTGTAGGTTCAGGGGATTGCATAAGGGCGTGCCCATATAATAATATATATTTCTACGATGTTAGAAATTATTTAAAAGAAAAACTCCACTCAGGAAATACATACAAAAATTCACATGAGGAGAGCTTAATGACGGAAAATTTAACGGGGAAAAAATAATGAGGGTGAAAAGATGAATGAAATATTAATATATTACTTTATTTTTCAGATTGTTCTTGCCTTTGGCATTGTCATTGTGGGAGGAACCGTTGAGGGTTATGGGTATGGCTTATCGCTTGGAACAAACTGGCCCTATACAAAGGATATGCCAGTAAAGGCCAAAGCTGGAGATCCCGAAGTGTGGCATAGAATTCTTGCTACTCTTCTGGGCATAAACGCAGTTGTTATGGTAATTATTGTACCGAAAACCCTTGAAATCACGGGTTTAGTGCTTGTAATATTAACGGCATTACTGGGTATGGCAACGTTGTATACTCTGGCGGGTAAAGCTCCTGCCGTCGTACAGGGACTTCATGACATTCTTGCATATTCAACTGCAATTACGTATATATTAATTGTAACTCATATTTACCCCAATGAACTGGCTTCGATATATCACAATATCCCTCTGTATTTCTTTTTCTTAGTGATATTCATGGGGGGGATGACAACCGGCCAGAGAGGTTATCAAAAACCCATTGGTTACTTCAAAATACCTAAAACAAAAGCCCAGTTGATCTGGGTGATTCATATTATTTCCGTATTTATCTTTCTAATGTCTATCGTATTTTTCTTTTATAAATACAATGTAACATTAATTTTTATAACAATTCAAATTCTTATTGGAATTACAGTGTTTATATCTGTTAATAAATCACCATCGCGGCCTGGAGCAATAATACCAGCTCATCAGACATTTACAATTTTGATATTATTATCAATAATATTTCAGCTGGGGCCTCTCTGATATTATTTAAACTTAAAAATATATTAAATGCCTGAAAAGAATGCAACTTTTATTATTTTAAATGCTTACTGATAAGCTGTTTCAATGATCTCCTCAACATGAGATTGAGCGATGTCTGTGGAATATGGAGTTCTTCTGATAATTTATCAAGGCTTATCCTTTTTGGAACATCAAAGTATCCCATTTCATATGCCTGTTTCAATATATACATGCTTTTTGTATTTGATTTTCTGCCACGATGTATTCTTGTTTCAATATCCACTATATCATACTCTTTAAGCGCATCAGCTATTTTATGCATCTTATTGCATTTATCAACATTAATTGTCCAGTGAGAATTTCCCTTATAATCAATTCTTTCCAGAACCGGGTTATTTTTACCCTTTAAAATGTATGGCTTCATGACGTTAATTATAGGGCAACACCCATTCTTTATTTCCGCTTTAACGGTCAGCAGATTATTTTGGCTGGACATTAATTCAATATTTTCTATGCTGTTTTTTTCTTTTAAAAAAACAATTATTTTATTTAAAATATCTGATGAGTCTATGTAAATAGAAAATATTTCAGTATAAACACCATTTTTCCAGTATTGATTGATCATGTGTAATTTTACGTGATAATCCTTTATAAGTTTTGAAACAAAACATTTGTCATAATTAAATATGTATGTTACTTCCATTACATTATATAGATATTACATTTAGTATTAACTTTTTTCGTTAGGTATACCAAATTTTATTTAGTTTTATATCTAAAAAAAACTGACAACATATAATATAAATGGAATATTTATTAATAAGTAATAAAATGATATATACTTTCAAAAAGTGGTTGTATGTATCTATTTTTAGGGGTTTTTGTCATTAATATTATTGGTGGTGATATGAACCAAAATTGTGGATAAATCCAGATGATGCCAGAAGATTGAAAATAAATGATAATGATACTGTAAATCTGAAATCAGGATCCGGTGAAATGAAAATAAAGGTCAGAATTACTGGTGACGTTATGGCTTGAACCGTTTTTGCTTGCATGCACAATTCAGAGATAAATTATATAGTTCCAGCTGACCTTGATAGGGAAATAGAACACCCAAATATAAATACGTGGAGGTTGGTGTTGAAGCGGCATAGACGCATATAATTCAACCGGTGGTTATTTTTCTTGCATTTTCCACAATATGTTCGAATATGCACATTTTAAAATTTTAACTTCCACTGACTATTATAAAAATTAATAAATGAATTATGAATATGATTTCATGAAAGGATATTATAATGGGAATTTAAATGATACAAAAATGGATGAGGTAAAACTGGGAAAAACAAAGAATACATACATACAATGGCTGGTAACAAGGGAAAATAATGCACCGTACGCAATGAGAAAATTCACAATAAAACCTGAGGGCTTTATACAGATGCATTATCATGATTATGTTGAAACATTATTCATATTAAATGGAGAATGCAAAACATATGTTGATGATGATTTGTTGAACTTAAAAAAAGGTGATTATATTTTCATAGATACAAAGCACAGGCACAAAATAATCAATACTGGAAAAGAAGACCTTGAATTCATTTGCGTAATTGATTATCCTGATAACATGGATATAATTCCTGTCGACGAGGAATGAATATTTTTATATTATAAAATTCATAAAATTTTAATTTACGGTGGAATATTCAATCTTGTTATGTATCCAGAGGAATAATAAAAGCACTCAGAATAATTTGTTTTATTCCCTCCTTTAAGATTAGATGGTTTTATCCCAATATCTGTAAAAATATTTACTGGATCCTTTTGCCTGAATATGAAAAAATGCATCGAATTTTTTAAAATTGACCTTGAAAACTCATTAAAATAGAAATCATCTATATTCTGTGTTATGTTTATCAAAGATGTACTGTAATGCCTTGAATTTCGTATAACCATGTCCAACATTTCAGCTATTTCAGGATTTTTCAATAATGTATGTACTTCATCTATGATAATAATTTTTTTATTGTTATCTACTGTTATAATATTATAAATTGTTGACAGAATAAAGCCAAAATTTGTAATGATAAATTTTTCCTTTGAAAAATCATATTTAAAGGTAATTTTATCGGATAATTTAACCGGATTCTTAAAATGTGTTCTTATATAATATTCAAGTGATTGGTAATGGATACTGTTTTTATATATTTTTAATAATTCATTCAAAATATATTTTATGTTTTTATTAACTTTTGAAATATCTTCTATATTTTTTAAAATTTCCATTTCCGATGTATCTTTCAATATGCTTTTTATAGCGTTTCCCAGTATATTTTTCTGCGAGTTCCCATCAATATTTATGTCAATGTAGTCCCCTTTAGAATAGTCAACAATTGTACCTGTAGAATATTCATTTAACGGGTCTATTATAAAAATGGATTCCATATCATACTGTTTTATCAGTTTTTTTGAAAAATAGGTCTTTCCAGACCCTGTTTCTCCAGTAATAATAACGTTATATGATTCTTTTTTAAATTGATTGAAATAAAATGCTTTCCTATTTATTATTTCAAATCCAGTATAATTTTTATAATCCTGAGGATATTCAGTAAATGAAAAGGGCATTATTGTGGATATTTCCTTTGAACCTATTATGTATTTTATTCCATTTTTATTCAGTTTCAGCATTTCATTTGATTCCCTGTTGTAATATTTATAGGTTTTAAAGTTCATGCCGATTGATTTAAATAAGCTCGAAACTTCATTGAAATTAAACTTCAAATCAACTGGATGCTTTGCCTTTATAATTATTCTTAAATACATATTGAAGACGTTTTCATTTTTCATAATATTCCTTATGCTCTCTATCTGGCTGTCAAGATTTTTATTTTTTGTATTTTTATTCCTTTTTTCTGATAATCTTTCAGCTAGCATTCTTTTTAATTTGGTATCATAATGATTATTTTTCTTAATTTCCATATTTATCATTACTGGAAAATTTAAACTTTCTATCAGTAAATTGTATAAAAAATCCTGGTCATAATTTGCATCTTCTAAATCCATAAATGAAATATAATCGTCATGCAACTTTGCATAGGAATTGTATTTTTTATCAAAATTCATTACAATTAATTCCTTTATTGTTGAAATATCATCAATTTCAACACAATTACTAAAATAATTTTTCAATATTGCCGAACTTTTTGATACCTTTTCTTTATCGCCATGAAGAATGAAATAGGGTTCATAATATATTTTTGAGGTCCCCTTATGATCATTATTGCTCATTTTTTCTTTCGTTATTGTATTGAGGTCACATTCAATTAAATCGATAAAATTGTTTAATAAATCAATATAATTCTTTTTTTCCACGTTTAGGTAAACATTTATGGTATTAACTTTATAAATCTTGAAATATGTTTTGTTATAATAACAAAAATCATTGACCTTTTCAATATTTACGGCCTTACTTTTATCATTGAAACTGATTTTTCTTAAAAATTCATTTATGTTTGACGGGTCAAATTTTATAAATTTATTGAACATCATGTATGCTGTTAAAAATATTATTGCAATTACTAAATTGATGTTAAAAAGTATTGAAAAAATGGATATGCCAATAATAATTATGATAAATTTATCAATTGGAATCCCATAAATATAAGATTTGTATTTCAAAACATTAACAGGCAGTTTAATATTTGATTCCTTCTGAATCGTAAACACCTCCGGATAGATTTTGGTCTATAGAAACGCCAGAATTTAATAAGCTGCCCATATCAAAATTGCCCAATATAGCAGAATCAAATGACATGCCAAAAAATGGAAACATTGTGCCGGCTCTGAATAATTGGAACATTTCCGTTACAAAATATAGTGGCACAATAGCAGACGCGTATATTATTCCCATTTCAAGAAAAAAATCGTTTGAAAATATGGTTAATGTATATAGCATCATTATTGTAAAAAACTGGAAAAATGCTACCTCAAAAAACATCCGTATAAATTTAAAAACATACTTCTCGGAATCTGGGAATATCAGAAAAATGGATATTAATGGCAAAACAAGAATAAAAAAGATAATGATTGCCTGCCTGATAATCAATATTCCAAACAAAATTGATATGGCAAAGAACATTGACCCAGAGAAAAATAATGACAAAAATTTGCCTTTCACATCCAGATTGTTGTATATTAAACCATACCAGTTATGGTTCATCGAATAAATATAGTTATAAAAAACATATGATGTTTTTAAAAAAATATATGAAATGTCATGTGCATTCCAGAAAATAATAAAGGCTGCCATGAATTTAATTATTGTTTTTGAAAATTTATATGGCATTTCAAATGAATTTTTATAAAGAATATATATTGCCGACACTGGCATCAATATCATAAATATATTTATATAAACATTGTTATTTAAATTATAATAAAATAATAAAAAACTCTTTGAAGGCGTTATGAACTGTTTATATGCATATTGCGGATTCAACCCGTATTTCACTGTAATATCCCACATTACTGTTATCGAATATTGTATTGTGCTTAATATGTAATACAACAGTTCACCAAATATTGAGAGAACATTCATGGTTTCCCTGTTACAATATAATTGAATAATACAAATATAGTTCCTGATATTGCCATTATGTATATTACAGTTCCAATTGATGCGTTCTTGAGCCTCTGCCTTGCCATATATTGCTTATTCTCATCTGCACTGAAAAAGTTCAAAGCTATTGGAATCCACAGTAATGTAATTAAAATAGCTGATATTGCTATAACTATATCATCTATTCTGGATAGCATTGTTTGCAAAGCTACTACGCTAAAAATATACAGTAACATAGAAAGATAATAAAAAAATGATATATATTATTAACCTATATTCGGCAAAAAGCATTATTTTAAAATTATAAACTTTTTCCCATCCATATCCTTCTCTATGCTAATCTCACCTGTTTTTTCCATCCTTTTGATAAATTTTCTGGCCCTTAATTTTGAAATTTTATTTTTCTTGTATAACTTTAACGCATCCTTCATATGCATGCCATAAATGTCGTTGATTAGGGAATTTACATCTTTATTACTGTAATATAGATTGTATAAAAAAATAAACAAAACAGCAATAACTCCGGAAAAAGATACATAATATGGTAAATTTCCTACTATGATAAAATTATGGGTTACCTCCCTGTGATTATTATGGTATTTAATTTCCATTGTTATTTTATCATATCCAATGGGAAGACTTTTACCAGGACTCACGCCTGAACCAAAATATTTCCCATTCACATACCATATTATGCTTGCATTTTTTAAATTGGTCCCATTTATCAATGCAACAGGTCTGCCATTTATGATTTTGATTTTTTGTAGCACAATATCTGTAAAATAATTTATTTTTATGGTTTTATTCAAATAGGATTCCATTCCAATTGTATTTTTTATTAAAATATTAATATTGTAAGCTCCATTTTTATTATACGTTTCATTAAAATTTAGTGTATTTCCAGTAAGTTTCAATTCCGTAACATTTACACTGTTATTTATGAACACAGTGTATGAATTTACATTACTATTCAAATGAATGTGAAATGATGCAACATTTTTAACAACAGATGTATTGTAAAAGATTGTTATGTTTGAAGGCACGTATACATTAGGGGTGTATAGGTTCATGACACCAGTTGACATTACGATAAAGGTATTATTAAAATTGGACATATATCCGGTATCATTTATTCCCGTGTTATAAAATGTATTGTTATTTTTATAATAAAATTCACCATTTTCCATAAATATGTTTCCGTGGATATTTTTAAAATTGTTCATAATTGTTCCATTAATATTTATAGAACTGTTATTATACAAAAACGATGAAATTCCATTATTTTCAAAGTATGTAATTGCATTGAAATTTTTATTTACCCTTTCATTTGTTATATTATGCAGTATTACAATATTTGAATTAATTGTATATTCAGAAATGGCGTTATTTTTAACTGTGTATATATCCAGATTATTTTGGGTTGATATCCTGAAAATTGGACCATTCAATTTAACTGTTTTACTTGAATTATCATGACAGAAATATAAAGTTGAATTGTGATAAAAAACATAATAATTATCAAAAATAATCATTCCAGAAACAGTATGGTTGATATTGACAAAACTGCTTTTAATTGAGCCGTTATTATATATTTTTATAATAGAAACGTTATTTCCTGAAATAAAATAAAAATAACTTGAATTATTAAAATTGATCATTGATGCTTTTTTAATATTTTTTAATGTGTTGTTGTAATATACTGATGAGGTGTGATTGTATAAATTATATTTTATTATATCATAATTCAAGGATAAATAAAAAACTGAAAATGTTTTTTTAAAATAAACGGCATTGTTATTTTTATTCAATGGCTTGTATTCTATGTTGTATTTTTCACTCTTTAGGTTCATTTTACTGCTTGATGTTCTATAAATTCCCGAATACTTTTCAGATGTGACATTGTATATTTTTTGATAGGAGTATTTTCCTCCAAAAAATATTGATAAATTTTCGTTTATATACGGATGGGATAAATTTATTTTATATGGTATGTTTATTTCTGAATTATTTTCATTGATGTATATATATGACTGGTGACTATTCAATGACATTACTATTTTTATTGAGTAAATATAATTCTGCCTTGCTAAAGAGAATGTGTTTTTATGTGTACTGTTTCCCTTTATTACTGTCTGGCCAATATTCTGCTTACCGTATGTAATATTCAATAATTCATTATTCCCCTGTTTCAATATAATCGAATTTTCTGTTAAGGAACAATATTTACTTTGATTCCATGAAATATTTATATTGTATTCTGCATATTTATGATAAGGCTCATTATATTTTAAATATAAGGAAGAACCACCTGATGAAAATATTTTAGGCCCTGTGGAATCATTCAAATTCATTCTATCATTATAATGAAATGCAACTGTGGATAAAATCATAGATAATATAATGATGGCTATTACTGTCTTTTTCATTTATTTGATATTAAAAATTGTTTTAAAAATATTTCTTCCAAAATATCTGTATTTTTATGGAAATATAAATTAAACACTTATTTAAACCTGCCAGATACAAATATTCCTGCACTTACTATTATTAAACCCAGAATGGTATAAAAATTTAAAACCTCATTTAGAATGAAAATTGAAAGTATAACTGATATTATGGGAACTGTAAAAAAGTAGGCTGAAAGTGTAGCAACCCTGTATTTTTTATATAATAGTAAAAAGATAAAATAGGAAATTGCTGTACCGAGTAAACCCATGTAAATCATGACAAGATTCAACTTTAAATTTATCATGTTTATATTAAACCCCCCAAAAAAGAATGAAATTATGAGAATAGCGGGCAGGGCATACAGCAATTGTATTGTATTGGTATTTGCAGGGTCATTTTGTGTTAAATATTTCCTGTAAAATACTGTGCCTCCTGCCCAGCTCATTGCCCCAAATATCAGCATTATAAGGTAAATGTAATTTGAATATGTTATATTGTTTAAAAATATTATTACAATACCAATGAATCCGGTAATTATGCCAGAAAATTTAATTATTCCCAATTTTTCTCCAGCAAATAGATATGCAAATAATGTTGATATAATTGGATAGGAATATATGATAATTGAAGTTAATGAAGCACTTACATAGGTTTCGCCAAAGATCCAGAATGTAAAAAACCCAGTTATATTTAAATTTCCAAATATGAACATTTTCAGATTTTCCTTTAAGCCGTTTGGAATTTTTATATGCCTGAAAAACAATATAAATGAGAATGCGAATGCATAAACCACCCTCAATAGAAGAATTGTTGCGGAATTATCATATAAATAAGCAATCTTCACAACTATATAATTTGAACCCCAGAAGAATACCATTAAAAAAAATAATAAGGGTTCAAACGCTTTATTTTGCATTGTTGTTAATGTTTTTATTTCTTATATATGTAATTATTGTATTTAAAATAACAGGGATTACTCACTCCAATTATGTTACTGAGATTCAAGCCACAGTGAAAGGTAGCAGTATTATACAAAACAAGAAGAAGAGAATATATGCATATCAGCAAAATATATTTGTTTATATCACTTATTTTAAATATTCATCAGAAATATCTGATCATGGTTCTATATGCTGAAGATATAATGAGGAAGAATATTCGGATATTTGATGAAAATTTAAGTGCCAGTGAAGGGGCCAGAATTATGGCTTCTAACCATACAGGTTTCATAATTGTTGGAAAAAATAATGTTCCGGAAGGAATTATTACAGAGTGGGATTATGTAAATAAGGTGGTGGCAAAGGATCTTGACCCCAAAGATATAAAGTTAAAGAGTATTATGGAAACACCACTTACGTATGTTTCACCAGATACACCCATGGAAAAAATTGCCAAAATAATGTCAGAACATTCCATTAGAAGATTGCCGGTAATAGATGTTAATAAACTTGCAGGTGTTATCACCTCAAGGGATGTTATAAAATTCTTTAATGAGTATGTAACAACAATGGTTGATATAGCATCAAAATTTGGAATAAGATAGGATTACGTGCTATTTTTAACCTTATTATAAATGCCAGCTGACCATGGAATAACATCCATGTAAAAAGATGGTCCGTGGTGAGCAAAAAAATCAAGCTTTCCCGGAGTGATAAAAACATTTCCTTTTTTAACGGCTGATATGTTTTCCCATCCTCTATTTTTAATGAGTTTGTGCATATCATCTTCGCTGAACCCCCTGTACATTTTGTGCTCATAAATAAATACATCCGGGTTCATTTTTTTGACATAATCAAAATCTGGGCTAATCCATTCCCTATCCTCATTTCTGTATATTGTACTAAATCCCATCAAATACAGTGAATCCGTAATATAACTCATTGAACCAAATGTAACCGGACCACCCAGGTCAATTTCAAAATATGTTTTAAAACGATTTTCAACATTTATTAATTGTTCATATTTCATTAAACTATATTCCAGTTCCCGGGATTCATCTTTTTTATTTACAACTATTCCCACCCTAGATATCAATTCTAAAATTCCATGCATGGAAGATGGTAATTCAAATATATAGGTTTTAATGTTGTTATCCCTCAAAGTGTTGTATAACTTTTCCTGATAACCTCCGATTGTCAGAATAATATCGGGATTTAGTTCCTTTACAACATCTAATCTTGTTGATGAATAACTTGCCAGTTTTCTTTTATTTTTTGCATCTTCTGGTCTGGAGCAAAAGGCAGAATCTGCAATGATCTTATCTCCATAACCAAGCATAAATAGCGTTTCTGTAATTGCGGGACTGAATGAAATTATTTTATCGATATTTTCAGGTATATTTATCTCAAGACCATTGACCATTTTTAAAGTTCGCATTATTAATGAATGAATCAACGAATAAAATATTTACTCAGCATGAGTATAATTAGGTTAAAAATCACAGTATTAGAATTCATATTTGGCAGTCTTATTGAAATAAATAATAATATATGGCATTGTTTAACTTTACGATGTGAAATGCTCTAAGTACTGTGTGAACTACCTCACGCTAAAGCAGTGAAGCTTCCTATATCAACCACAAAGCTTGCCTTCACGCGGAATACTGTTCAGGCATTCCATCATGGATGTATAGGCTTTAATGTCCATAGGCTTATATTCCCTGTGTTCCACAGGTACACTAAGTGTACATTGTATAATGGTATAAACTTTCGAACTTCATCCGCATCACAAATTCAGTGGCTTTCGTGCTTTAAATTGTTTGTAAATCCAATTCAATTTAAAATGTCTTAAAATGTTCAAAGTATATAAATAATAAATGTATGATTAATGAGGTGAATAAATGTTCAGTTTTAGAGATTTTAAGGGATATGGCAAAAATTTGCCAAAATTCAAATGGCCCGGAAATAAAAGTCTGGCTCTATCCTTTGTATTTAATTACGAAGAAGGAGCTGAACACTCAGCTGTTATTGACGGAAGTGTTGAGCAGATAGGCGAGTTTTCTCCTGTTGACATTAAGGTTCGCGATATGGGTATGGAATCGGTGTATGAATATGCACAGAGAGTTGGAATATGGAGAATCTTAGATCTATTAAGGGAAAAGCATGTTATGGCAACTTTTTATGCATCTGCTCTTGCACTTGAAGCAAATCCTGAAGCAACAAAACAAATTATGCAAGATGGCCATGAAATTTGTGATCATGGTTACGGATGGAGAGAGCTTTTTAACATGACCCCGGATGAGGAGAGAAAGGAGATAATGGATTCAATTAATAAAATAGAGCGTTTAACCGGCAAAAAACCGACCGGGTTTTATGCAAGGGAACCCAGTGAGAATACACTTAACATATTATCAGAATTCCATAATTTTTTATATGATTCTGATTCCTATGCTGATGATATACCATATTTCCACAGAGAAACCGGAATGCTGATAATTCCATACACCCCTGATGCAAATGATTTTCATTTTCAAAATCCCATTAATAGGTTCTCCACAGGAAGAGAATTTTATGAGTATTTAAAAGATACTTTTGATATACTTTACAGCGAATCAAAGCAATCGTCAAAAATGATGTCAGCTGCTTTTCACATAAGGGTTTCTGGAAGGCCAGGGAGATTTTCTGCACTGAAACAATTTATTGATTATGCTATTTCTAAAGATAATGTGTGGATAACCACACGAGAAAATATTGCTAGATTCTGGCTGAAGGAGTTTAAATGATGCAATCATTCAGCATCTGTGACCCCCTTTCCTGTATATTTCATACCAAAGTGGAAACCTATAAAATAGAATAAAACTGTATCAAGTATAAAAACAATATTATCGTAGGGAAATGGGATTATATTTAAACCTCCAAAAAGAGAACTGCCAGCGTATGATATAATTACCACAGTAATAAGATATACAGGTAACCAGAATCCGGCGTATATATCTTTCATGTTTAAATTATCCTTTTTCTTTGCAAGGATCAGGAAAATCAATCCTGCATAAACGGATGCTATACTTATTGATACTGCTTTAAAACCTGACCAGTAAACCAGAAGTCCTGATAGAACGTATGCAAGCGGAGCCATTATTCTGTATACTGGCAGCTTATATGGCCTGTTTATATCCGGGTATTTTTCTCTAAATATAGCCAGGCTTATTGCAGATTGAGCATACGATATAACTACAGCATCAACAAATACGCCAATAAGAGAGGCAAACGAAGGTAATAGAATAAGATAAAAAACAGAAATAACAAAGACAACCACAACTGAATTGAATGGTATGCCCCTATTGCTTAATTCAGAGAATAAATCCGGAAAATACCTGTTGTATCTTGACATGGTATTGCCTATTCTTGCTGCCCCTCCCCAGTATATAAGACCATCACTGAAGGAGGCAATAATTATAACTATAACTGCAAGTACACCAAAGGCTATAAGTCCAACATTAATGGACGCACTGGAAAAAGGAGAACTCAGGCTAAAAAGGCTTCTCCATGAACCAGCCGATAGGTTAAATTTAGCCCAGTTAATGGTGCCAAGAAATGCCAGGCTTTCAAGAACATAAAGAACCATTACAATGATAAGAGAGATTGCAATGGCTTTTGGTAAAAATTTTCCAGGATTTTTAACCTCCTCGGCATAATCAATTGGTTGCCTGAACCCGGCATAGGCAAATATTGTTGCTGAAATTGCCAGAAAAATACCACTTACTCCAAAGGGCGCAAATCCCCCGTTGGCTGTGAAATTTTTGAAATCAAAAAATGAGATGAGAACGAGTGCAATAATTATCATGAGTGATGCTTTTGCGACTGTAAAAGCGTTGTTCACATTGCCCATTATTTTAACATGCCTTACCTCAACTATAAATATAAGGAAGAGCATGACTATTCCAATAGCTATTCCAAGTGGTGTTATGGCCCCATTGTTATATAAAGGTGGATAATAAAGAGCAATATATTCTATGACCACCGCTACCTGTGTGGGAAGGGCCATTGTATAACCAATAAAGGTGCTCCACCCATTAATAAGGCCCACTACCGTGCCGTGGCTTCTAGCGGGATAATATGCAACTCCGCCTGTCCTTGGCCACATTGCTCCCAATTCAACGTATACAAAGGCTATGGGCAGAATAAGCAACAATGCAATGGGCCATGCAATTATACCTGCAGGTCCGCCATATGCAAGAACATATATTGGTACAAATGCAACTGCAGAGCCAAAAATAGCTCCAACCGTAAGCAATACAACATGCCAGAAATTAAGTTCCTTTCTATACTCCTTCTTATTTTCAGCAGTTATCTCAGAACCAGTATCTTCTTTACCTTTCATGAAGAATACAACAGGCACTGATATTTAAAATTATTGACTGTGAACTACCTCACGTTAAAACGATGAAGCTTCCTATATCAACCACAAAACTTGCCTTCACGTTTGGAATACTGTTCAGGTATTCCATCATGCAGGTATAGGTTTTCATGTCCATAGGCGTATATTCCCTACGTTCCGTAGGTACCATATATTCTAATATATTTATTGATGCATTTAGATCCCGATCAATAGAGATATTGCATGATCCACAGTTGAATGTTCTTTCCTTCAGAGGCATCTTCTGCCTATGGCCACATATTGAGCATACCTGTGATGTGGGTGTATATCTTGGAACAACCTTAGGAGTACGTGATTTTCTCTTTAAATCATCCATTATTCCTCCTATTGCTGATCCCCGAATCTTTCTTCCCCACAATCTCATCCACCCTTTTATGGGATCATTCTGGAATGCAATTGTCTCAAAACTATTTGTTATAATATTAACTATCTTATTTATTTCATCCTTCTTCTTCTGTGTTATATACTTATATTCTTTATTCAACTTATTCAGTGTTTTATACCAGTTCTTCCCATGCTGTTTTCTACGTGATAGTTCTTTATGAAGTTTTATAGCCTTCCCTGTTAGTGGTATATCTTCATTAATGATTATTCCATTTGATAGTGTTAATGAACTTTTAATACCGAAATCAATACCAATTCCATTATCAGAATGTGTTATATCTTTTATTCCAGTAAATGTTGATATATGGATAAAATAATCCCCATTTCTAGATTCAAGTGTTGCATTAGCTATATCAGCATCTTTTGGTATCTGTTCAATACCGGAAACCTTTAACTTGCCTATCCTCTGGATTCTAATATATTTGCCTGAAATATTGTATGTATTTTTATATTGCTTCAAAGGTATTGAGTATATTCTCTTTTTGAAATGCAACCTTCCGATCTTATTGCCATTCTTCTTTAAATTTGAAAGACCCTTTATGCTATCCTTAGTTTTATCAATAATCTCCTGTTTCATCTGTGATGATAATAACAATATATCTCTATCCTCATAATGGTCCTTTACCTTTATCTTAACTTTATTAATCCTATAATCCTGGTTATAGATATCATCTTCTGATAAAATATAATTATAAAACCACTTTGCCTCAAGAAAGATACGATTAAGATTCTTTACCTTTGTTTTGCCTAGATGGGATATATCTATTTTCAGTTCATAGGATCTGCATGTCTGTGATTTCCTCCTTTCCCTTGTCTCCGATATGGTCTTTCTGATTGCATCATTCTTCTCAGACATGTTTCTATTTCTCTATATATTTATTTACAGTTTCCAATATTATTCGACTCACAGATGAATACCTATCAATAAAATGACCTGTGGGCTTTATCGGCTGTGATATCTTCATATATTAAAAATATGCAATTCAATAATATAAATATTTGCACTTCATCCACATTGCAAGACTCAGTGGCTTTCGTGCTTTAAATTGTTTGTAAAAACCAATTTTATGACGGTAATTGTTTTATTTGCCTATCTTCAATTGATTCCTTTGCAATGTGCCAACCTTTATTTGCTTGTTTGAAAATGATATAATTTAACAGTGCTGGATATTTTACATCTTTCTGACTTATTTTTATAAAAAATGTGAGGGTCAAAATAATTTTTATACTATATGCTATTACCGTATTATGATTGATATAAGCATCCCGTATAATAATAACCTGATAACATATATAGGTGACAGACCCTTTGAGGAGTATGTTTTCAAATCACATGAAAAGGATCATGTGCACATAATGCGTGTTATCATGGAGACACATTCTGGAACACATTTTGATGCACCGTACCATATGATATCTAATGGGAAAAAAGCTGATGAAATTGATATTGAAAGATTCGTGGGCAAAGCCTCCGTCATTGAAGTTAATTCCGACAGAATAACCGCGGAAGACATACCTGAAAATGTGGAAAAAATTGTTATTTTTAAAACACCAAATTCTGAAAAATACGATAAATTTTACGAATCATTTACATATCTCACAATGGAGGGCGCCAATAAGCTCATTGAAAAAAAAGTTAACGTTGTTGGAATTGATTACCTTTCCATTGAAAAATTTGGAACCGATGAACCTAGAGTTCACAAATATCTATTTAATCACGATGCTGTTATAATTGAGGGGCTTAACTTAAAGGGTGTGTTACCCGGAACATATGACTTTATATGTTTACCATTGAAAATGGGTGAAGATGGGGCGCCTTGCAGAGCGGTGCTATTATAAATAAATATATACCACAATTTTAACAGCATTAGTTATGGAGGTTTTTATAATGTTTATATTTTAATTGTATCTTCACAGAAATAATTTAAATGGCCAATGATGTCCATTGCTTGTAAATACCAATAATAAAAAATCAAAAAATTGGATATAGATATTTTCCTGTTTTGAATTGTATAATTATTTAAATGTGATTTTCGCTCTTATACAGAAATCTGGCTTTTGGAAGGGATATAGGGAATTATCCTGCCATAGAGCTAACGTATACAAAATAATAATATATTATAATCAATTGTTAAGAGCATGATAAAAATACAGGGAATCCCCATAAATATCCTGGAACTTGAAAATGATGTTAATAGTCCAGATTCAGGTGCAATAGTTACCTTTCTTGGAACAGTAAGGGAGCACGATGAAACATCAAAAATTAAAATCAGGGCTTTATATTATGAAGCATATGAGGATATGGCTATAAAAAAGATAAATGAAATTATAGATGAAGCAAAGGTCAGATTTCAAATAAAAAAGGTTTCAGTGATTCAAAGAATAGGGAATATAAATGTTAAAGAGGCTTCAATTGGGATTGCCGTTTCATCGGAACACAGAAAAAATGCATTTCTTGGATGTGAATATATTATTGATAAAATAAAAGAAATACCCCCCATATGGAAAAAAGAAATTTACGCAGATAATAGTGAAATATGGAAGTCTGAAACGTAATAAAATCAAAATATTTTCCAGATATTACTGAGCAGTATAAGTATAGTGAATGTTATTGAAAACAATACCACTGATTCAAGAATCTTTTCATAATATTTTGTTATGGCCTGAACGTCCATTTTTTCATTTTTTTTAAGAGACCGGTATGGTCTTGAAGCCTGAATTTCTATCTGTATAAGAGAATATCCCAGGATAAATAAAAGAAGAAATATTATTATGCTGTTTCCGTTCTGTATTAGGTATCCGGAAACTACCGGCATGGAACCTGTGGCGAAGGCAAGCCATTTATTATTGTGAAAAAAACCATTGAACAATTCAAGGTTATATGAAAAAATAAAGAAAATTTCAATTATTCCAGCAATTAAAAGATAAGGGTATTCCAGAGCATATCTGAATGAGAGCAGTATTCCAAAAAATAATGACAAGAACCCCATTATAAGAAGATATTTGTTCTTTATATACTGGCCCCATGGTGCATTTTTTGACGAAAATGAATCAAATGAATGTGCTGATATTCCAAGGCATATAACATAGGTTGTGAAGAGAATAACACTTCTTGATATGACAATATGATCGGCGAATGATGTTCCCATGAAAATAAAACCACTAACCATAAGTGTATAGGGGTAAAATGTTAACCCAATAAATGCCCTGAACCACATGGGACCAAACTTTGGGACGTACCATTCTCCGAATCTATTATTCATTGTGTTCAATAATATCATATTTATATTTACAATATTATTTAATAATTTTTTGTTATATATCCTGATATAACATTTTTATAATAATGATACCGTAAGGGGCAATAAATAAATTTAATATCATTTTAGTGCATTATCATGTATGGAAATGGAAGAAATTGATATGATAATGCCTGAAAATTCTAATATTATCCTTGGTTATTCGCATTTTATAAAAACAGTCGAGGATTTAACCGAAATAATTAAAACCTCAATTCCAGAATGCAAATACGCTGTTATTTTTTCCGAGGCATCCGGTGAAAGATTGATAAGATATGATGGTAATGATGAGGAACTAATAAATTCAGGAATAGAAAACATAAGAAAATTATCAGCAGGCCATACATTTTTGATATTTTTGAGAAGGGCGTATCCAATAAATGTTTTGAATGCAATAAAAATGTGCCAGGAGGTTGGAAGCATATATGCCGCTACTGCTAACCCGCTAAAGGTTATTTTGGCACATACGGATAATGGAAATGCAGTACTTGGCGTATGTGATGGATATTCACCTGTTGGCATTGAGAATCAGGATGACAGGAAAAAGAGATATAAACTTTTAAGAGATATAGGCTATAAATACTGATTTACTGTAACAGTACTTCGGGCCCGTGGTGTAATGGATTATCATATAGGCCTCCGGAGCCTATAATCCGGGTTCAAATCCCGGCGGGCTCATTGGATGATGGAAAATTTATAGGATCAAAAAAACGCTTCTTTTAATATTCTAACTTTATAACTTTAATCGATCATTTTTTAAAATTTCTCAATCCAATTTCCAAAAAACCCTTCCCTAACACTTTCGAATTTCAATGTTGTGACCAATCTCATTGAACTTAATAGCATTCCGATACCTGAAGTAAAAATTGGCCTTGGTGCATATTATTATGGATTGGTATGGTTGTTGCTTTCTTTAAAATATATTTCATCCTGTAAAAACCGGTATATTTCCCTGCTCATACTTTCAGTGTATTTGTAATCTTTATACTTTATTCATCTATGATTATTTTAAATACCTTATTCTAACAGGTATAACATTTCTCCATACAATAACTTTCTAAACAGGAATGAATCAAGTAACTGGTTTGTCTGGAATCAACAGATAATATTTAATATGTTTATTGGTTATCATTGTATGATTTATTCAGTTAATTCTAAAAGATCTCCAGAAAACAAAATAGAATACGAACATAAACATGAATTTCTCAGCGATTTGGAAAAAAAAGAGTTTGATTATCTTCTGAAAATATTAAAAAAAAACGGGGTTGAATATTCTAAATTGAAAAATGCCCTTGTTCCAAATTTAGACAAGAGAGAAATTATTCTTGCGATTAAACAAGATAACCCCAATTTTGGATATAAAGCATTTGAGCAAATTTATAAATTTCTTAAGCTGGAAAATAGCCATGCGATAGTATACGGTTACCTTGCATATAATGATTTTTCAGGTGACCGTTTAAAAATGTTTAAGTTCTTTGAGCAGGAGATGGATGAAATCATTAGTATGGACATAATGAATACTCAAGAATTTTTTTTGATATATATAAACAATCTGGAATATAGTCAAATTAGAAAACTTGTGTACAGATTTATTAATTTAGGCCTACTGATTGGATACAAACAAGCATCAGTTAATTCGAGGATGAAGACAACAGTTTCAGAATTTTCTCAATATGAAATTCAATGTGATGGAAATATTATTAAACCGTATCCTGAAGGTGACGGCTTTGATTCCGATGATGGGGATATAGGAAAAATAAATAATAAAAAAATTATTGATTATGGATATAGAGTGATTTTTGTAAGGCGTGTAGCGTTTGATTTATTTTTATCACCATTAATAACCGATGGGAGTAATTCTCCATTTAAACACGATGAGGATATGATAATTGAGCAAAACGAGGAAACTACAATAATAATTCCAAATGTGTTGATAGAGGATCCCGAAATAATAGAGAAAATAGAAAATAAACTTGGAAAAATAAATCCAAGTGATAAAGAAAAAATAAAGGAAATATTGAAGAACGTTGTTCTAGAGAAATTCAAAAATAAATTCCTTTTTGAAATAGAAAAGGATGTGGAAAAAGATTCATGGAAGATGAATACTTTCGTTGATATTCGAAATTTTGGAAAGAGAGCAGTTTGTAGATTTGGACTTGCTTTAGAATTTGATTGTCAAAAGAAGATTTTAAAAATTAAATCTTTATTTGGGAGTTCTAAACTTTCCAAAGATAGATCCTACAGGTATGATATGATGGAAGACTGGGATGCTGAATATCGTTATAGATGATTACAAATCACAGTTCCAAAATTAAAAAATTCTGAATAGTAAGATCATGATCATTGATAGATATTCGGGCCTAAAACCGCATATCTAAAAGTTCACTTTAAAAGACAGTTCACTCACTGATATGATATAATATCCATAATGTTCTTATTTTTTTATAATTTATACAGTATTAATGAAATCAAAAAAAATTCACAATTTTTATTGTTATATTTTCATATTAACAATGTATTTAACCCAAGATCAATTGCAATTAAATACTGTTCCTTATCAGCAGTTATAAATAAATCAGAATTAATAGCAGAGACAATATGTATCACATCCATAAGAGGGGAATGTTTATCAAGACATATTTTTCCTGATTTAATAATTTTCTCTGGGGTTATATTTATTATATCTATTGAATTTATTTTTGTTAAATTATCTATTTCATTAATGAATTCTGAATAATATAAATTAGCATTTTCTATAAATTGTTTCCTCTCATATTTATCAAAAACAATGGAAACTTCACCCAATACTATGACGGAAATAACGAGCTTATAATTACCATTATATATATTTTTAAAGATTTCTTCAATTTTATCGGATGATTCTTCATTTAAATATCTTTTAACAATTGCGCTAGTATCTAGATAAACGTTCATCATAATCATTCCTCATTTCTTTTATAATGTCCATGGAATTGGTCTTTTTCATTTTTTCCCTGTTTTTTCTAATGTAATCGTCATTGATGCTAATAAATTCAATATTATTTTCTTTCATGCATTTTTCAATTTCATATTTTAATGACAATAATTTTAAATCATTTTCAACAATTTCACTTAGAGTTTTATTTTCAAGTGCCAATATTGATTTTGCATTTTTTATTACATTTTCATCAATGGATAATGTTAATTTTTTTTTCATACGTATATAATTATATACGTATAGTTAAACTTTTTGAATTAAAAATAGTTGATTATATATTGGCAATATTGATATATTTTTACGCTATTTTTAGCAGTTTATTCACTGAAGTGTTTTTCCTATAGAAATTTACAAAATTCCGATATATTTAAAGAACAATTGTTAATAAATCTTTAAATTACAAAACAGGTTTTTAACGAATTCTCCAATTAAATTACAATACAAAATTCGGTAAAAAATTTAAAAATTAAGAAGGAATTATGGAAACTATTCCCTAGTTTTATTCTTTAATTATTTAATACCCCCTCTATATCTCTCTTATATCCATATATTTCTCTAAACACAAATACAGTAACCAGAACTCCAAAGAGTGGCGATAATGCTATTACTATTGTGGAAAATCCAATGCCGATTAACGAAAACATAATTGGAAATATTGTTATTGAAAAAAATGCAGGTATTTGTGTAATAAAATTTGTTAACCCAATTGCTCTTCCCCTGTACTCTGTTTGAGATACAAGAGACTGGGAAGTTATTATTGGCTGATTATTCAGGTGGTTTCCAATGACAAAAATTATCATCGGAAGTGGAACAAGAATATACTCTTTAAAAATTAAAAACGTGCCCGCCATTATCAGTGAAATGAAGGAAATTGCAAATCCAGAATAGCTTATCTTTCTCAATCCCAATTTTGGTATCAGTGCAGGGCCTATTATTCCAGCGGGAACACCAAAAGAATATATCAAAATTATAATTATTCTTGAATAGAACATATTCGAAACGTGAATTGTAGTCAAAATATATGGCATGAAAAATGCAAATGTGCCAACCTCAATTGCACTAGCCATTCCACAGATCCAGGCATATAGAGTTGTGTTCCATGCAGTTTTATCTTTTCTCAGTTTTTTAATGAACATCATGTATGTTATTTTCTTACTGTATGGACTGGATTTCCACAATCTTGATTCCTTGATTTTCCCGGAATATGCTATAAGAACTATTGAAGGAATCAGGGAAATGCCAATTGCAATTTTCCATATAATCCCAAATGGTATATGAAGAAACAGGGAAAGAAGAACCACAAAATTCAGTCCGAGAATAGCATAGCTTGCCATCAGGGTATTTTTTGAACCTGATATCTCCCTCTTTCCGGGTTTAAGTGTTTCCATTATATATGAATACACATTTGTAATATCTGAACCCGCAGGAAACCCTGCAATGAATCTTGAAATTATGAAAATCAAGGATGAAGGTGATATAATTGAAAGTATTGCAGAAAATATGAAAAGTATCATATTAATGTAGAAACCTTTTTTCCGCCCAATGCGATCGTTTATTATCCCGCCTAGAATAGAACCTATAGATGCTCCTCCCACTGTTGCGGCCGTAATCAAACCAAGTTCAATATGGCTTAAATTGTAATAAACAGCTAAAAAAATGCTCAACATCGGTACTGCGAAAATATTCCACTCATCTATGAACAGTGAAACAAGCATAAATTTAGATACATATCTTTCATAGCTGTTTTTTTTACTGTATGATGTTTCCATCTATGATAATAGCAGTATTTACTAAAATTGTATGGAAAGGTGCATATTTTGCATTTTACACAAATTTTTATAAAATATATACAGGCAGCATTTTTAATTTCTCAGGACTTAATGTCCCCAGAAAGCGGTCAATGCAGATCACGCTTTATTAATTCTTTTCATGAATAAGTACTGAATATTATATATTTCCTGATAATTGGAGATAATAAATCTTTAAATATGGTTTTTGCGATTATTAATAAATGATCAATGACATTATTTCAAACGATTTTATTTATGATGATTACGGCCGACCGGTTAACAGTTTAAGGATACAGCTCAATGCAATATGCAATCTTCACTGTTTTTTCTGCCATATGGAGGGAACGGAAAGGAACATGGAATATTTAACATCAGAACAAATAGGGGAAATTGTTGAAGTAGCACACAGCCATGGAGTAAATAAGATCAAATTTACCGGTGGAGAGCCCACTCTGAGGCATGACATTATAGAAATAATTAAGGAAACAAGAAAATACATAACTGGAGATATATCCATGACAACAAATGGTGTTATGCTGCCAAAACTTGCAGATGAACTGAAAAATGCGGGCCTCAGCAGAGTAAATATATCCATGCACGCCATTGATGAAAATAACTTTGAGTTAATAACAAATGTAAACAGAAATTACCTTAAAACAGTTCAGGATGGAATAAACTCTGCAAATAACGCTGGACTGAAACCCGTTAAGGTTAACTTTGTTGTATTGAAGGGCGTAAATGAAAATGAAGTGAGTGACATGATCAACTTCTGTGCCAAAAATGATGCAATATTACAGTTGATAGAGTTTGAAGCCGATAGAATAAAGGAATATTCAGGTGAGTACCAAAAGTATCACATGAGCCTTGATTCCATTGAAAAGGAGATAGGTAAAAGATCTCTTGAAATGGAAAGAAACTCACTGCATAATAGGGAGAGATACACCATAAATACGGAATATGGAGATGTAAAAATAGAATTTGTTAAGCCAATGCACAATAAGGATTTTTGCAATAACTGTACAAGATTGAGAATCACCGCAGATGGAAATTTCAAAACGTGCTTATTAAGGGAAAATGATTATTTTAAAATAAAAAATTATGATAAGGATAATCTAGATGAGCTTTATATGAAAGCAGTTAAAAGCAGAATTCCATACTGGGGGTGAAGCAATGAGGGTTAAAATTTTATATTTTGCACATATAAGGGAAATTACTGGCAAAAGTGAAGAATGCATGGATATAAGTTCAAATAAAATGGATGAAATCAAAAATATTCTTTTCAACGAATATCCTGAAATAAAAAATGAAAGAAATTTGCTCATTGCGGTGAATAACGAATATTATGACGGCAAAGATATTATGGAAAATGATACGGTGGCAATATTCCCTGCCGTAAGTGGTGGATAATTTTCATGGGAGCCATGTTTAAAAAAGGGGATATTATTTATATTTTCCCAACGTATCAAAAATGTAATTTTTGAATTTTTTTACATCTATATCGGTGGAAACATATGTGTTTTTCTCCTTTCCTGTTACACTGTAAAAATCAACAGTTGTTCTGCCACGGCTTGGCCCTGGTGATATCTGCACATCAACATTCAAAAGCTGTGTTTTTATAAACCCCGGGTGTAATGCCTCGACAAGTGCGCATGCATCATGTATTGGCACCCCTCCCAGTTTAAAATTATCCTCATAGGTTTTGTAAAAGAAATTCAGAAGATCCGCCACCGTTTTACCAACACTGGTTCCCAACTTCTCAATTTTTTTAATATCCTCTTTAAAGAAAAGGGTTTTATGGGTGACATCCAGTGTTATCATGGTAAAATCCATATTTGAATCAAGAACAATTTTCAGAGCCTCTGGATCATTATATGCGTTAAATTCAGCATCCGGTGTTATATTTCCCATGGAATATGAGCCACCCATCCATACTATTCTGTCTATGTTTCCCTTAATTTCGGGATATAAGGTTAGCAAGAGAGCAATGTTTGTAAGAGGTCCAGTTGTAACAATTGTTGCCGTTTTGAACTCAGTCAACTTGTCCCTGATATAATCCACGGCATGCCTGGAGTCCCTTTCCCTAATTGGTTCTGGTAAATTTGCACCATCGAGGCCTGAAACTCCGTGAATATCCGGTGCCGTACTTAATTTCTCAATTATTGGGGAAGGGCACCCCATGGCAACATCAATATTTTTTTCTCCGGCAAGTGAGAGTATTTTCAGAGCATCTAATGTGGTTTTATCCACAGTTTGGTTTCCCGCAACAGTCGTTATTCCCAGGAGATTTGCATCATCATCTTTTAAAGCCAGAAGTATTTCAATGGCATCATCATGTCCCGGATCACAGTCTATAATTATGTTTCTTTTCATATTTATCACAGTTTTTTATATTCATCCATTAACTTTTTAAACGCTTCAAAATCACTTGGGCCACAGGATATACCGTCCTTTTTAAAATCACTCTCTCCGATAATCATCCCATCTGATATATAAACGTAATCGAAGAAATTTTTAAATGAAATACCGCTTCCTATAAGCACCGGTTTATCTATGGAATTTTTTACAAGCTTTACTTTTTCGGCTTCCGGTGGTATTGGGCTTCTTGATCCTGAAACTATGACCGCATCAGCCCCTCCCCTTTCAGATAAATCTTCAGCAGCTATATCCACTGGAACATTGTATAATGGATAGGAATGCTTTACATGCACATCAGCATATATTTTCACATGGGAATTTAAAAATCTTTTAAATCTTAAAAGATCAGCTCCCTTTCCCTCTATTATTCCCTGATCTGTAACATAGGCTCCGGTGAGAACATTGCATCTTATAAAATCAAAATCAAATAGTGATGCTATTGACATGGCTTCTATGCAGCCATTTCTCAAAACGTTAACGCCTATCTCTATGTTGTTAACTTTTTTAATTTCCTCAGAAATTGCAGACATTGCTGCAACAGTTATCGGTGGTATATTTTCCTTATAAAAAGGATAATCGCCAAGATTTTCCAGAATGACTCCTTTGAGGCCTGCATTCTTCAGACCGTTTATTTCAGTTACAGCATAATCAATTATCTCCCGTATTTTCATCTTTGATTCCGGAGAACCGGGCAAGGGTGGCAGATGTATCATACCATATAACAATTTATTTTCCATCTTATGCTATTAAAATTATTTACTTAAATATTGCTATTATATATAAAAAAAATACATTAAAAAAATAATCATGATAAAATTTTTCTCAATTTAGCCATAAATTTATTTTTATTTGCTTTAATTATTATTTCAACATTTTTAAATTCATCATTATTTTGTGTCACTGAACTGAATCCCCTTGTTGTTTCTGAGTGATATTCTATTTCCATTCTGGCCCTTATGGTTTCCTCAATAATGGAATTATCAAGTATGATTGACATCAATAGGGAATCGGAATGGGTTAATCCATTCAAATTCAATCCTGAACCATTGGTATTGTTAAATTCTATCCCTGACTTATTAACATTGAGATAAAATTTCGATAGATCTGAATTATTTTCGGTTACATACCTGAGTTCCTCCATATTCAGTGTGCCATCATATATGCAGGTATCCCATGGAAGAAGCGTGCATTTAAATCCTGCATTTAATACTATATTTGCTGCTTCAGGGTCAACATAAAAATTGTATTCAGCCGCTGGAGTGATATTGCCAGAATGCCTGTAAGTGCCACCCATTATGTATAGATGTTTTATTCTTTCAGGCAGTGTTCTGTCCTTTATTACTGCAAGAGCGATATTTGTCAGGGGAGCCTGTGCACATATAATGAGCTCATTTTTGTATTCATGTGATAAATTGAGTATTTTATTAACCGCATTTTCCATTTTATTCGTTCTTAAAGGGTCATTGAAATTGGAATTGCCCATGCCATCATTTCCATGTACATACTGTGCTGTAACAAGCTTTCTTAGCAAAGGAGACGCTGCACCACTGTAAACCGGAACATCTCTCCCAATTTTTTCCAGTGTGATCAGGGCATTTCTTGTGCCCAGATCCACGGGAACATTGCCTGCTACCGTTGTGACACCGACTAAATTTACGCCGGATAACCCGGCCATCATTATTGATGTCACATCATCTCCGGCTGTATCAGTATCGATGAGCAAATTCATTTCATTCATTATCTGACTTCTCTTTTTTATTATTCGTGGTTACCTCCTTAAAGACATATTTAGACAGCACGATAAATGTAAATGCAGCCACAAGGGAACCAAATACCTGCTGTGGGAAATATGAAAATATAGTATCAAGTGGGCCTAGACCAAGGAAATTTATCAATATGCCAATTATGGTTCCTACTACTGCACTTATATTGAAATTCCCCCTGAATGTTTTTGGTATTTCGTAGAAATCCTTTATCTTTGCTGTTTTTTTCAGATTGAGATACCAGTCAGCTATGAGTATAAATGTATATGGGAATAGTAAATCTGCAACAAGCAATAAGAAGAATACTATGTGCCCTAAAATTCCAACTATTGCAAGGATGATACCCACAACACCAAGAAATATTGTGGATATGGGCTGTGCCTTTTCCTCCATTTTTATTTTCTTAAAGATTGGCTGTATTCCAGAAAGTAAATCAGCAGTGGATGGGTATAGATTCATGGCATTTGTATGAATTACTGCAAGGGATGCGGCAAATGCGGCAACGCCAAGAAGAACGAGCAGAGCCGTATTGTGAACTGGAAATGATATTGCAGCAATATTCCAGTAACCTGCGTACAGTTGTGATGCATATCCGATATATCCCATTAAAAATACAGGCAAAATTATTCCAAGGGGAGCAGCAACCAGATAATTGAATTTTGTAAATTTACTCTCATTTTTTGTTTCAGGCTTTGCAAATCTAGTTGCAGTGGATATTTTATATGTCCATGAAAGTATTGAAAAAGCAAGTATAGTATTTACATCAAGTCCCCAGTTGATGGGTACTGTTTGCTTTGCCAGAACCCCAAAATTGACATGATAAAGCGTAAATAAATAGTATGCAAGTATTCCATACACTACTATTAAAATTATTGATGTGTACCTGTAAAAGTATTCAAGCCATTTAAGCCCAAACATCACAAGAAGTATCTGAAGAACGCCCATTACTATGAACCATATGTAAGGGCTGGTATGCGTCAATGCAGCCAGTATGAATCCTCCCGTTGCATCATTCAGGCCAAACCAGCCGAGATTGACAAAAGTATAAAACAATGACATGGCATTTGAAGTGTAATAACCGTATGTTTTTCTCGATACAACCAGAGCAGTCAGTGGTATCTGCCTGCCCATATTGGAAAAAAGGCCTGCAGGTATAATCCCTATAGCAAGAGCTATGAGTATCATAATCGTCATATTCCAAAAACCTGTTCCAAATAACAAAAGTCCAATCAGTGGTGTTGTTGCAGAAGCACTAGCCATTGCCCAAAAATTAAAAATTTTGCCAGGCGTATGCGTTCTCTCCTTATCTGGTATTGGATTTACACCTATTACCTCCAGATGATTCTCCGAAACCTCTAATTTACTGAATTCCTCATTCATTTTATAATCACTAAAAGTTATAAGTGTTATTAGTTAATAAATCTTTCCTTTTTACTTTTGAATAATTTATCATTTTTGTGTATAAAAATTATATAATGTAGTAATATTTGTTAAAAAATAATATAATAAATTATACATTTAAAATTTTCGATACTATTTCCATAATTTAAAAAATAATTGGTAAAAGTTTCAGTCCTATAATCATGCATATACAAACACTGTATGGACATGGCCATGCAAATTTTAAGCTAACATATTGAACATTATTTAATTTCTTAAAAAATAAAGATAACAGTGGAATGGTTGCCTGAGAGAATTGCCACAATTTTAGAACCCTCCAGATGCATACATAGTGAGAAAAATGTTTCAATTTTAAATTTAAACCACAAAATTATATAACCTGAGAATATCTCGCAAGTCTCTCAGCAGCTCCTTCAGATAAACCATTGATTCCAAGAATTGTATACCAGTTTCTCATTTTATGTGCAACTGTCAATGCTTTTATGATATGTTCCGGTCTTATACCAAGATCCTTTGCATTTGTTGGAGCTCCTGCGGATTCAAGATAATTGCGCACCTTTTTATCCTTTTTTGACTGAAGATATGCCATCATAATTGTTCCCAGACCACAAAATGATCCGTGGTTTGATATTCCCGTTATATCCTCCAGGGCAAAGGCAAATAAATGCTCACTTCCAGCCGCAACTCTTGTTGTTCCTGACAACTGCATTAAATAGCCATCTGTAACCTCTGATAAAAACAGCGTCTCAATACCAATATAATTCATTTTTCCAACATCACAGATGCGCTTTTCAAGGAGCTCAGTTGTTGATTTTGCAACGTTCATGGCAAAATCGTTGTAACCCTCATTGTTAAGCCAGAATGATAGCCTCCAATCGTATAATGCAGATATTTTTGAAAGCATGTCTCCAACTCCAGCATGTATGTATTTTACTGGCTGTTTCTTTAAAATCTCATAGTCACCTATTATCAATGCTGGTGTACCCGTCTGTATTGCATCATTCTTATTTCCTGTCCACAAAACAGAATAGCCTGTGGCTATTGCATCACTTGACAGAAGAGTCGGAATGGCAATAAAATTGAGATTAAGTTTGTGGCATACATATTTACATATATCAAGAGTTGAACCACCTCCAATGCCTATTATTGAAATGCCTGCAAAATTTGTATTAATTGATTTTACCTTTTTAATCATCCTGTCGGCGCATTCATATGTCGCCCTTATTTGACTGTCTATAATAAGGTCCATGGTATATTCACTATGTTCCAGCGATGTTACTACAATATTTCCTGCTATTGAAAATGAAGTTTCTCCAGAAATTATTACAATATGGTCATTTATACCCATCTTTTTCAGTTCATTTCCGATATTTCTAAGGGACCCCAAACCTGCCCGAATGTTTGCAGAAAAATTCATATAATTAAATTGAGACATGATTTTTTCCTCTAAAAATAAATTTTTTAAAGATTTTTAATAGCTTTTTCAAATATGCTAAGACCCACGTCTATTAGCCTGTCTTCAATGGTCAGGGGAGCGATATATCTCATAACATTTCCATAATGCCCACATGTAAGCATCAAAAGTCCATGATTGAACAGATATGATTTAACATTGTTTGCCATATCCGTACCTGGCTCCCTGGTTTTTTTATCCTTAACGAGCTCTGCCCCAATCATAAATCCCTTTCCTCTGATATCACCGATATAATCACTTTCCGTTGAAATTTCATTCAATCTTTTCTTAATATATTCCCCCTTAAGTGTTACTCTTTCAAGTATGTCACTCGTTTTCAGGTAATTCAATATTGCATTGCCAGCGGCAAGTGCAAGTGGATTGGCCCTGTATGTTCCAAGATGGAACCCTTTTGGGAGGTCTTTATCATAGTCATCCCTGTAGACAATCATCGAGGTTGGAATTCCGCCACCTATGCTCTTTGACACACACATTATATCGGGGCTCACATTATAATGTTCAGATGCCCATATCTTGCCAGTTCTGCCCACTCCAGTTTGAACTTCATCAAATATCAATGGAACGGAATACTTTTCAGTTACTTCCCGGAGCATTGGTAGAAAATCATCGGGTGGAACAATATAGCCTCCTTCCCCCTGAATTGGTTCAACAAGAACCCCTCCTATTGAGCCAGGTCCTGCAGCAGGATCCTTTATCAGATATTCAAGCTGGTCAACCACTGCCTTTCCCATATCTTCATCAGGAATATTTATTGGAAATCTATATGGGTATGGAAATGGGAGATGGTAAATATTCGTTGGTGAAATGCCGGCATAGTCCCTGTAATGATGGTTTGATGTTGCACCGACTATATCTCCAGCAACCCCATGATATGAGCCGCCAAAGGCGACTATTGTTTTCTTTCCGGAAACATGTCTTGCAAGGCTTATTGCCGCCTCGCATGCGTCTGCACCCGTAACTGTGAACATGGTTTTAGATTTATCCTTAAGCCCATTGGGCAATGTTGAATTGAGTGTTTTCATGAAATTTGTCCTTGCCTCAGTGGGTAACTCGTTTATATGTATGATTTTATCAAGCTGTTCTTCTACTGCTTTCCTTACCAGTGGATTGTTGTGCCCAAGATTCAGTACACTGATTCCCGCAAACCAGTCAATGAATATATTTCCATCCATATCCTCTATCGTGGAACCTCTGGCTTCCTTAACAGCAAGTTTGAAAATATCCGTATAGGTTCTGCTATTTGTTTCATATTTTTCCTGTTCCTTTATCAGTTTCAGCGATTCCGGCCCGGGCAGTTTGGTTTTTATCAATGGTGCTTCCTCAATACTTAAATTTCTATACATTTTTTCACCATTCCTCAACTATTTTCCTCTATATTCAATTCTGAGTCATAATTTCCGGCTTTTTTGAGTATGTCTGGTTTTTTAAATTTGTAATACAGTGTTATTCCCACAGCTCCAACCAGAATCCACACAAGGGAAAGGATCACAACAAGCATATATGCCAAACTCAATGTGTTAGGTTTTGCATAATAAGCCTGTATATTTGTTAGAACAGTGTAGTATATTATAACAAACCCAACAAAACTTGCAATTGTTGGTAATACATAATGGTACATTATGCTTGATTTTCCGGATTTCTTTAAAACTGTATGGCTGAAAAATGTCAGTGATGTATTTCCAATTATGTGTACTGCAACTATACATACACCAGTCATGGTCAACAGTATCAAGGCTGCATTCACCGGACCGAAGAATAATCCAGTTATAACATCGAGTATAAATGATATTGCAAGCCAGACAATCATAGCATGACCCGGAGTCCTGTATTTTTTATGTATTTCTCCAATATACTCTGGAAATATTACCTTATCTCTGGCAGCTGAATACCATATCCTGCTCACGGCGTTTGTTTTTGAAACAGCGTATGAGAAATAACTGTTAACTGTAAATATGATCAGCAGAACAAATCCTACAGGTCCAAGGAATTTGAAGAATACAATTAAACCTGGGTCTGGTGACCCTGCAAAGGTGGATATTGATGACAGCCCCCACCCCACCGTAAGTGCATATGTTGCTGGTATTAAAGCCAGACCGGCAAGTAACCATGCGATTATGATTGACTTTCTCACATTCTTCTTTGAATCCTTCATTTCCTCGGATATTGTTGTAACTGTTCCAAGGCCAGTAAAATCAACTATGGAAAATATAACCCCAAAGAAGAATCCTCCAAGGGCCCCTCCAGCAGGCAGGTAAAATGGTTTCATAGTATTTGCTGAACCGAGTTTAACTATTATAAAGAATGACGCAACAACTAGGAGAGCGATCTCTAACAAACCAGTTATTGCCATATAATTTGTTGATATCTTAATTCCAAGGTACGGCACAATGAACATGTATAATGTAATGATGGCCGCGAAAAGTATCCATAAATAGGGAATATTGCTTATATATGTTGATATTGCAAACACAAATGCTGAAAGCCCAAGAATACCAAATGCCTGTCCAGTGAAATTTTCACCCATCCATGTGAAAAGTGCCATTGGGCCAAATGAACCGCCTTCGGTGCTTCCTGCAGAATATGCGTAATAGCTTCCTGCATTTGATTTATACTTTGAAAACTCATATGGCATTATCATAAATAAACCGTAAGCAAGCCAGGCAACTATAATTGCCAGTGGTGAAGCCACAAGTGCAAATTCCACTGTTCCAAGCAATAAAATTGCCACATCAGCTGCAGGACCAACATATGAGAGGGACTGGAATATCCCCTGAATTGTCCCAACAGCATTACTCTTCAATTTCGGTGCATCCTTATTTACCATAAAGTTACAAACTATGGACATATAATAAATTTCTTATAATGCGTAGAAAGTTTATTTTATAAGAATAAAATTCGTTAAATATTTCATATAAAGAAAAATTTTCTTTTTTTGATTGAATAAAAATATATAATACAATTACTATACTATCAAACATGGATGAATTTGATAAAAGAATTTTGAATGTTCTGAAAAATAATTCAGATATACCATTAAAGGATATTGGAAAGAGTGTTGGCATATATTCTGCCTCAGCTATTAGTAGAAGAATCAATGAAATGAGGGGATCGGGAATAATTAAAAAAAATATTGCCCTAATTGATTATGAGAAACTTGGATATGATTTTATGACTATCGTTTTCATCAAAACAAAATACAAAAAAGATTATGCCCACAATGTAGGAGAACGACTTAAACGTCTGGATAATGTTGTTGCCATATATTTCATTCTGGGAGATATCGATTTTATAATGATTACAATAAATAAAAACAGAGAGGAATATGTACGCACAATGGAATCACTCACAGCCATGGAGGAAATAGAAAGAAGTGATTCAAGGGTAATAGCATATACTATAAAGGATATTGATTTCAATTCAATAAATATTAAATAAGTGATAATATTGTTTTGAACATTTGTGGGATTATAATGGAAAAGTGCAAAAAAGGATAATATCCGTGTGATAAACATTATTTAATAATATAACATAACGAATAATGGAACCTATAAAAAGAATGGAGGTGCCAATAGAAATTAGAGCCCTAAAGACAGCCAATGTTTACCTTTTAAACAACAGTATTCTATTTGATACGGGAATGTCAGAAAATTCATATAATATAATAAAAAACAATATTGATGTTAAGAACATTGATAAAATTGTTATATCACACCTTCATATTGACCATATAGGTGGTGCAGCCAGCTTCTATAAAAACCATAACATTCCAGCATATATTTCATCCGATGATTATGATTATATTAAAAGGGTTGACTCTTCCAAAAATGATTATTTTGAAAGTTATTCAGCAATGATGGAAAGCAATGGCGTTCCGGATAATTTACTGAGGCAAATATTAAAATTTCACCCCATGATCAAATTTTTTGATTATTACAAAAACCTCGAATTGAATAAAATTGATTTCAATATTGAGAATTTTGATATAATAAATGTCCCCGGCCACTCACCTGGTTCAATCGTCCTGTATTCAAAGCAGAACAGGTCATTGCTCTCAGGAGACCATTTACTAGGGAACATTACACCCAACATAAGTGTATATTCAGTGGACCATGACTATCTTGGGCTTTACCTTAACAGCCTGGAAAAAATAAAAAATCTTGATGTTGATACTGTATATCCTGGACATGGATTGCCATTCAATAATTACCGGGAAAGAATAAATGAAATTCAGGAACACCATAAAATGAGGATTGAAAAAATGCTCAGGATTCTTGACGGCTACAAAACAGTTTATCAGATTGCTTCTGAAATTGAATGGAGCAAGTCCAGGCATATGGAAACAATGACTCCCATGGAACAGAACTTTGCGATTATGGAAACCATGGCACATGTAATATATATGAGAAATCATAATATTATTATTGGAGACGAGATAAAGGGATTAAAAAGATATATTACTAATTAATATAACCGTATTCATATGAAAATATTACAGATATGCCACGGAAAAATTATTCCTGAAAATTCAAGTGCCTATTCCTTAAGGTGCAGTAACTTATTCAGTGATTCTGAAATGGTCTCTATCGGTGGAATGGTATTCAGGGATGAGACATACAGAAATAAAAAGCAGTACAGGAGTTACTTATTGATGCTTTTTTCAATAATTAAAGGAAACCGTGTTTTTGAGATCTATCTTTCCAGTGGAAAATTCGTTAGAAAGAGATATATAAATGATATAATAAATAAAATTAAACAATCGGATGTTATAGTATTCGAAGGCCCATGGCAGTATAATCTATTTAAGGATTTTTTAGCCGGCAAAATTGTCATATACGATGCACATAATATTGAATATAATTTAAGAAAAAATAACAGGTATATTGAGAAAGTTAAAGGGCTGGAATCAGAATTGCTGAATAATGCTGATATAGTATTCTCAATAACATTCGATGGCATAAGGGAATTCAACAGGATATACGGTGTTGATGAAAATAAAATTTATTATGAGCCATATATAAATAAAAATCAGTATAAATGGCATGGTATGGACAGCAACATAATTGTTTTCATAGGCTCCATGTATTATGAAAATTTAAGAGCGGTTGATTTCATTAAAAGTATGGCGCTAAAATTGCCTGATGTGGAATTTTATATTATTGGGAGTGTCAGGCCACTTATTTATAAAAAAATTCCAAATGTTATATTCACAGGATATATAGATGACCATCAAAAAAATGAAATTATGGCACGTTCAGCAATTGCAATTAATCCTGTATTCAATGGCTCAGGAATGAGCTTCAAAATATTTGATTACCTATCTCATGGCATTCCGGTAATTTCATCCGAAGCAGGGTTATCTGGATATAGAAATATGAACCCGGATAACTACATCATTATATCATCTCCGGAAAAATTTATTGAAAATATTCAAATGCTTTTGCTTGATAGGTCTAAACTCCTTGAATATTCCGAAAAGAGTGGAGAATTTTATAGTAAAATATTGGATGAAAACAATTTTAAAAGTCCGGAAGATGTTATTATTAATTTAAAAAATAATATATATTCATGAAATATCATTGATTAAATGGAAAACAAAAAGGATGATTTTAGTGAGTGGTACAATGAAATTATTGACCTTGCCAGACTGAGCGATAAAAGATACAATATCAAGGGCATGAACGTATGGCTACCATATGGATTAAAAATGATGCATTTGATTGATGATATAATAAGGGAATATTCTGAAGAAAAAAACATTCAGGAGGTTAGTTTTCCGGTCCTGATTTCAAGAGAACGACTTGAGGTAGAATTCGAGCACGTAAAGGGGTTTGAAAATGAAATATACTGGGTAACCCATGGTGGCAAGGATAAACTGGATATAGATCTTGCCTTGAGGCCCACCAGTGAGTCCGCAATGTATACTATGTTCCCCCTATGGATAAGATCACACAGTGATTTACCATTTAAAATATTCCAGATAGTAAGTGTATACAGATATGAAACAAAACACACAAGATCGTTTATCAGGGTAAGGGAAATACATTTTTATGAAGCTCACACTGCACATGTGGATTATGAAGACGCGGAAAATCAAATGCGTGAGTATCTGAACATATGGGAAAAAGTAGCCAGTGACCTGTGCATGGATTATTCACTTGACATAAGGCCCGACTGGGACAAGTTTCCTGGTGCAAAATATTCCGTTGCATTTGACACGCCTATGCCAGGTTTCAGATCCCTGCAGGTTGGAACAATACATGAATATGGTGAAAACTTTGCCAGAGACTATAACATAAAATATGAGGATGAGAAGGGCACTTTAAAATATGTGAATCAGACAACCTTTGGATTGAGTGAAAGGCTGCTTGCAGCAATTATTGGGATACATGGAGATGACAAAGGGCTAGTATTACCATACAAGATTGCACCTGTTCAGGTTATTATTGTGCCAATAGCAGGAGAAAATTATGATAATATACTGAACTATTCCAGAGAAATAATGGGCGAAATTAAAAAATTTGGAGTTAGGGCTGATGTCGATGAGAGGGATTATACACCCGGATATAAATTCAATGACTGGGAAATGAGAGGTGTGCCCTTGAGATTTGAAATTGGAAATCGTGAATTGAATGAGAACACAGTAACTTTATCCTTCAGAACCCAGAAGAAAAAAATTAAGATAAAAAGGGAAGAACTATCAAAAATTTATGATTACCTTAATACAGTTAATGATGACATAAAAAATAAGGCAAAGGCATTCTTTGAGGACAATCTTGTAATGGAAACATCATTTGAAAATCTTGGAACTGAAAAAATGGTTAAGGCTTACTGGTGTGGGTCAAGGGAATGTTCCGATAAAATTGAAAACAGATTTGAAAAAGCAGCTCTGGGAAGAGTTTACAATAACAGTGATTCTGGCAAATGCATTGTGTGTGGAAAGGGCGGTAAACTTTCAGTGTTTTCGAGGACATATTGATGGGGATAAAAATAATATTTTTTGATATGGATGGTGTTTTAACTCCGGAAAAGAGCAGCTGGCATTTTGTACACAGAAAGCTTGAAGTTGATAATTCAGAGAATTTACAGAAATACCTTAATAATGAAATAACCTACGATGAATTTTTCAAACTTGACTTAAATTTATGGATATCTCGTTTTGGCGAAATGAAGAAGGAAACAATCGTAAATATTTTGAAACAGATAGAAGTAAGGGAATGCGTATATGATCTGATAAATACTCTCAAGAATGAGGGCATAAAGGCAATTATTATTTCCGGTGGCATATCATGGCTGGCTGATTATATAAAGGAAAACTACAATTTTGATGAGGCCTATGCAAATGAAATATTAACAGACAACAGGGGATATATAATTCCTGAAGGAAAAATAAATGTGATACCGGATAAAAAAAATCTGATTATAAGGAATATACTTAAAAAATATAATGTAAAAAAGGAAGAAACGATGTCCGTGGGAGATTCTTCAGATGATTATTCCATGTATTTGGAAACGGGTAAATTTTTTTCATTTAATTCCAATGATGCACGTATAAAAAGAATCTCATCTGGGGATATAGATAAAAATTTAATGGAAATAATTCGCTATATTGATTAAAGCAAATTCATTTCCTTCATTGTTTCCAGCGTAAGTATAGTTATTCCTGCTGCTCCTCTTATGAGATTATCACCCAGCACAATAAATCTCAGATTGTGGTCACGATATTCAAATCTTCCCATATGAACCTCCATGCCATTGTTCAAATCTATCATATTCTGTGGGCGATTTTCCTCATTGTGTATGATTATGGGGTTCACCGGTGCGTTGTGTAAATTGTTGAATTTTTTCAATGGGTTGAATGCACTGAGGTTACTTTTCAATTTTTCAATGTCAGGATCCTCGTTAAATTCTACATTAATAATCCCCATATGGCCAACCTTTACCGGAACCCTTACTGATGTTACGAACATATTTAGGCTTCTGTTTATTATTTTATTTTCATTGACAAAACCAAACATCTTTGATATTTCTGCCGGTATTTTCTTCTCCTCTCCGTGTATATACGGTATAATATTATCATCTATCGACATGTAGGGTAAACCAGTATATCCTGCACCACTTATTGCCTGAAGGGTTGTCATTGTAATTTTTTTATAATCAAGCTTGAGTATTTCATTTAAAGGCATTGACATTATTGTAGATGTGCAATTTGGGTTCTTTACAAATTTAGTATCCCTGTTTTTAAGAAGGTTTAAATGGTCATAATTGAGTTCAGGATTTATCAGAGGTATATTTTCATCCATTCTGTAAGGAGATGCGTTGGATATTACATTTATGCCATTTTTTATTAATTTTATCTCTGTTTCCTCAGCCGCCTCAGGCGGCAAAGCAGATAAAACATAGTCTACGTTTTTATGGTCCTCAGGGTCAGTTGATACAAGTTCCATATTCCTGTATTTTTCAGGTATATCTCCATGTTCAACCCAGTTTACCACATCCCTGTATTTGGAATTCTTTTTTGACATTGAAGCCGATAGATTCACCACATCGATATAGGGATGATACTGCAATAATGTCAACATTTTCTGACCGACCATTCCAGTTGAACCAAGCAGTGAGACCTTTATCCTATCCATAAAGGTGCCTCCTCAAAGCATCTTTTGTTTTTGACTATGTCCTCATCAACAAGTACTGAAAGAGACAGATCATCCCGATGGTAAAGGTGATTTTTCCCGATATTATCGATTATATTTTTCGATATATAGGAATCCGACATCCCATGGCCTATAAAAACAAGCATGTTTTTTTCGGCAAAACCCGTAAGAGCGATACATTTTACTGAATTTATTTTATTTCTGGTTATCAGTGTTTTTTCGTCACCGTATAGACTTTCCACCGTTATGTTTATATCTGCATCAAGAACCGGTGTGAATGTTTTATAATTGAAATTCTTAACCCTGAAATATGACATTTTCAGTGCTTCATTTATTGATATCTCTGGCAGAGTTTTGGAATTCTTGAATATTTTTGGATCCGATGTCATCACTCCTGGAACATCAGTTATCAATCTAACATCAGCTTCGAAGAATCTGCCAAAGATAGTTGCGGTATAATCGCTGCCGCCCCTTCCAAGTGTTGTAACCTTATTACCAAGTGTTATGCCTATAAAACCAGGGACTATGGTTATATCATGGCCCAAATCAAGCTTTTCCATATTTGCTTCCGTTTCCTTATACAGATAGGATGCATCACCAAAATTAGAATCAGTTACAATTACCGGGTTTATAATATAATCAACATCAAATCCATTTTTCTTGAAAAAGGCATATAAAACAAGGGTTGCCATTTTTTCACCATATGACAATATCAAATCTCTTTTCTCTTCATTTATATGACCCAAGAGCAAAT
>JAJZXB010000005.1 GCA_021846395.1 Thermoplasmata archaeon
ATGGACCGAAGGGGATTTGAACCCCTGCCCTCTTCCATGCCAAGGAAGCGATCTACCGCTGATCTATCGGCCCCTTCATACTGTATTATAATATTATGTATAAATCTTATTATATTTTGCCCCTATCATGATATTCCAAATATTCTTCCACAAGCCATTTCAGGGCACCCTTATCCCTAACCCATAATGGCCCGCACTCCTTTATGTATGAGGCTGCTTCATCAGGTTGCCCCGGAGATATAAAACCTCTATCTCTTGGTAATGCTTTCCCCGTAATCATCATTGCCGGAACATATTTATTGCTATCAAATGCACTCCTTATAGCCCTTTTGGACTGCATGGTTATGCCTGAACGGGTATATAATAATAAGGCTTTATTGTATTCCCATGTTGCACTTTCCTCATCGGCATATGCATTGATAAGTTTTTCAGCATCATCAATTTTATTTTTCTGCATGTATAGGATAAAAAGGAAATATCTCATTCCCTGGTTATCATCGGGATTAAGTTCCAGAATTTCCTCAAGAATTTTTTCCACTTCATCCAAATTTCCTAACCCCCATTTTAAAAATGCAAGGCCTTCCATTGCCCGCATAAATGGCCTTGTGGAAACAATGTACCAGAAATTGCCTTTTTCTTTGGCAAATATGGCATCGCCAAGAGTTTTCCTTCCAGCATCCACACCTTTTTGGTACAGCTCCATCTTTTTTTGTTTATTTTTCTCCAATTCAGCGAGTATAACATATGCATCGGCACAATTACTGTTTATTTCAAGTGCCTCCAATGCCATTTTTCTGCGTTCTTCACCTTTTTTGCTGATGGCATCGTATGCAAGCATCTGGGCTTTGTCTTCAGGGGATTTCGGCTCATATTTGTCCATTTCACCTGAACCAACCGCACCCTTAATGAATTCGTCAGCATCCTCAAAAGTGTCAAATCCCTTATCCTCCATGATTTTTTCCATTGCCCATGAACTCTTTTCATTTATTCTCGAGTCATAATTGGATAAATCGATTTCTTCCACTTTTTTAACCCCCTCAGAATTGCTTTGCCCTTTCTTTTGGTTTGTTATTCTTTTGCGTTTTGCTGATCCCATAACCTTCACCGTTATATTCACATATTAGGATAATATATATATTTTTCAATTAAAAAAGATTTGCCCCTTACGTAAAAAAAATGGGAAGTTAATCTATATTAACGGTTCAGTTTTCAATACAATATTTCCTCAAGGTAATGGTCTTCATGCTTACCTGATCCTGAACACTTCTCACAGATATATACAGGTCTTTCTTTTTCCTCGCCACATGTATAGCATTCATTTACTGCTATTGTTTTCTTTCCTTTTGCCTGGCAATCCTCGCAGAATTTATAATGCGGATCATTTTGTGATACTGTGCGGGGGTAGTAAACATTGGGTTCAACGTCCGAAATCTTTTCTAGCTTTGCATATAAATGTGTTTCCGTGCCAAAATCATAAACATAGTTAATTGTCCCATTAAACAGCATCAATGATGAAATTTTTATATCTGCCCCTTCTCCAGTTCCCTCTGGTGTTATTATCCCATATCCTGAACGGGCCCAATTTTTTCCAGAATAGAATGTGCTCAGATGGTCGAAATCATCGAGATTAAATTCTAACCTTATAATGCGATCGAAATCTGCCAATGTCTGGTTACCCTTAATCTCTATTCTCCTCCAGACGCCTCTGTCACCTCTTCTTGCCACCTTGAAAAGGAATGCCTTTGTTTTTTCTTCCATTACCTCACCCCAATTTATCTATTAACTTAAGCATTGAGATATATAATAATAAACTTTTCACTGCAAATATTTTAACTGAACAGCATTATTTATCATATTCTGATTCAAAGAATTTTTTTATTGCATGCCTCAATTCCAGTGGAATTAATGCAGATTTATAATATTTGTTTCCATCAAACATTTTCCCAATAATAATGAATCCGTGCAATCTCAGGATTCCAATATCTGATTTTGGAGGTTTTTTCGACCACCAGTATTCTGTATCTGAACTGAAAGTTCTTTTGAGTTTTCCATATTTCACAGCCCATGAGTTTTCATATAAAACTTTAAGTGCGTTGAGCTGTTTCTTCGTAAACTTATTGTTTAACAGGTCCTCTGCCTTGCCCTTGCTAAATGAAGAGAGTATAAATGTTTTCTTTACATTTTTTGCTTCTCCCCTATCCCTGAATCCAAGGGCGTGGTAGATGCCGTCAATCCATTCTTCAGGGTATTTGTTCAAAATAAATTTCAATGTGGCATCATTATTTAATACAATTGATTCATACATCCTCATTTGCTGCCCTGCATAGGCATTTATAATCATTTCTGCCATTTTATCGGAATTCATTTTGTATTTTGCCATATTTGACCTTAAGGAAACAATCCCATCAATCATATAATACCTGTTTTTAGTTATGGGGTATATTCTTGCGTCTATTAAATTATTCCTAACATACAGATTATCTGGATTGGATTGGCTTGGAATCTTCGATACAGAAATGTATTTTTTCCCAGTTTTCTGTTTTTCAAGCACAATAAATGGATAATGTGATGCGTCCACTACCTTGAAAGGGCCTTCGATTATATCTTTCATAAATAGGAGCCTGCCAGCAACCTCTGGTTTTATTTTTTTTATATTTTTTTCAACATATTCCTCCAGAATGGTTTTTCCTGTGGAAGGCAGAACCTTTTCGTTCATAAACCATGAAAATGCCTGCTTATAGGAGAGGTTTTTATTTCCAAATTTCGTATAATAAGGGCATTCGTTCTTATGCTTTAGAAATTCAGGATAATAATTATCGTAAGCGTAATTGTAAATATTTTGAATATAATTGATATTTTCATCAATTAATTTTTTAATTGCCGGAATATATTTTACATCTTCTTCCGTTATATGCTCCGAATCAGCGCTATATCCATCTATTTTATCTGACATATATGACCATATTAATATTAAAATATAAATGTTGACAAACGCTTGAATGCAAGTCCTGAGGTTCCCCCCACATATTGCCTGTGCAGTTCCCATAAAATTGGAATGATCTTAAGTTTATTTGCCAGCCCCAATCTTTTTGATTTTTATGAACCGTGTTTCCTTATTATTTTTCTACATATGGTATAATGTATTCTAATAATTGCCGGACCACTCCTCCCGTGCCTATTTATTCATCCACTATTAGGTACATCAGAAATATTCCAAATTCCATGGGTTCTATATAAATATTATATGCATTCCCCTTAAATAAAAACATTCCAGTAAAACAATAAACCATGGCATCTGGCTTTATAATCACGTAAGGCCGGATTGGATATGCAATTTTATCTTGAATAGTAAAATAAAAATAAAACCTGCAATTTGGCTTATACTTTATAATATTTTTTATTTGAATGAATATTTTTATTTTATTTACCTTAAAATTGATAGATAAATTGCAGTATATCAATTATTAAAGAGATAAATACTAAAAAAAATGCCAAAATTGAAAGAATATTTTACTTTATATAAATATTTTGAATTATTAATCAAAAATTATGACAAATGTTAAATATAAAGGGCTAATATTCTTAACCATGAACAAAGTAATATTGTTTGATATAGATGGAACATTAATGGAGGAACCAAATACATATAATGAGGGTTTTGTTTTTGCCTGCAAAAAAATAATGCATGTTGATGTTGAAATGGAAAATTTTCAGACCAGCGGGAAAACAAACCCCGAAATCATAAGGGAATTGCTCAGTGCAAAAAACATAGACAGCATATCTATAAACAAGAATATGTTAAAACTCTTGAAGGCTGTTGAAAGTTATACATTAAAAAATTTGAATAAAAATGATTGTAGGCTTTTGCCTCATGTACATGATGCATTGAATGCAATAAAAGAAAACAAAATAAAAATGGGTTTCATAACTGGAAATATTGAATCAATAGCATTTGAAAGGGCCAAAAGGGCAGGGATAGGGCACTATTTCTACTCAGGAGGCTTTGGGAGTGATGGTGAAAAGAGATCCAAACTGGTAAAGGTGGCAATGGCCAGATTAAACACTGAACCTGAAAATACCTTTGTCATAGGTGATACGCCAAAGGATATAAATGCGGGCAGGGCAGCTGAAACATACACGGTTGGCATTGCAACGGGCATATTTGATGCCAATGATTTATCGGATGCAGACCTTGTAATAAACAATCTCAGTGAATACAAAAAAATTATAAAATTCGTAAATAGTGTGGGTGCAGTCCAGCAATAAATTTTTAATAAAAATTTAAAAAAAGATTAATCAATAAATAAGGTATATGCATACATGGATCCGGATTTTGGAATTTATCACCATTCAAATAGGGAAGAATCAGAAAAACTTAGGAAAAATGCGGAATTGCTTTTCAATGAGTCCTTTAAAAAAACAGGCATGGATAGAGAGTCAGAAATCAATATTCTGGATGCGGGTTGTGGCCTGGGATTTCTAACATACATAGCATCATCATATTTCATAAATGCCCGAATTTATGCACTGGATAAATTTTCAGGAAATGAATTGCAGGGCATATCAGTGGAAAAACTCAAAATAAATCTTGAAACATTAAAGATATCAGATAGGGTGGACGTAATCGAAGGGGATCTTGCAGAAAAATTAAATCTGGATGAAAGCTTTGACCTTGTTGTTTCAAACCTTGTTCTTCACAATCTTGGCAGATCAAGGTTCAGGGCATATGAAAATATAAAATCAGCTATGAAGGAGGGTTCATATTTTATCAATGCCGATGGATTCATAAGAAGAAATATATTCATGAATCCATTAAAAAATGATATGAATAAATTGAATGGCATATTTGAGCCTGCATTTGCAATGTCCTTGAAGGGGGATGAAAATTTCTTTTTCAAGTATATTCTTGTTGGATTAAAACCAGTTTTCAATCAGCCGTAATTTATTATTTTCTCCTTAATGAGCAGAAGATGTATCCAAGGGAGCCAAAAAAATTCCTTATAAAATACCTGAATTTTAACATCAATTTAAATTGATTTCTATGTATTTGCCTTATTTTACCATGTTTATTCTTCAGCTGTTTTCTTCCATAACCATTCCAGAAAGATTGCCCGATAAATGATGCCATATTATTCCTTGTTTTATTGTACACTATGCAATCTTCACAGTATATGAATTTTGGATTTTTATCCATTGCCCTTATATTCAGATCAATATCCTCAGCAGTTATGAAATTTACATCAAAACCGCCCAGGGCAAGAAACAATTTCCTTGAATATATTAAATTTGATGATGGGCTTGTAACGTCAAAATCCCTGTAAAATAACTTCATTCTTTCGGTCCCATATTTTTTATTTCCAACATCCACAATTTTTCCTGCTATAATATCATAATTTTCATTATTTTTTATATTTTTAACCCATGAATCACTGGCTATTGAGTCCCCATCGATAAATGCAATATAATCATATTTTGAATTTTCAACTCCTGTATTTCTGCCCTCTCCCCTTGTGCATTTTTTATTAATGTATTTAATATAATTGTATTTTTTTGAATATTCCTTAAGTATGCGCGGCGTGCTGTCTGAACTTTCGGAATCAACAACTATTATTTCAACAGGCTGTTCCTGAATTACAAGCGAGGCCAATAAATCCCGGATATTATGGCCCTCGTTATGTGTTGTTACAACAATAGATATGCCATTCATAGTTTATTTTACCAGTCAAGTCTCTGTGTTTCTCTTTCCTTTTTTGTGTTTTTCTTGTATTCCTTGTAATGGGCCTTGCAGAGGTGCACCTTTGTTTTATCGTCCTTCAATGAAAAAGCCTTTTTTGCCAGATCAGCCGGCACAGTCTGAAAACTTTTTTCAGTACAGCCAACAACATCACAAATTTTATCCATTATTCTTTATTGACATTCTGCTTAAAATCTTTATCATTATCCCCATCATTGTTTTTTATAAAAACAAGGGACCCCCTTTTATGAAGTGCTTCTGAGAATTCCTCAGGCAGATACAGAATATCGTTTTTATGAAGATAATAGTCCTTTTCAGGCTGTGCTATTGGCGGAAGATCCTGGGTTATTCTTACAAGCCGGTATATCATCTTTCGAAGGCCCTTTGGCCCATCATTTTTAGGCTCAATTTCCTGTTCTCCTGTGGTTGCCTGTAATTCTTCAATAACTTCCGGTTCTTCTTCATTTTTTTCCTCAACCGGTTTTATGCCTGAGAAATTGGAATAATAACCCCTAATTTTGGATGACATGTCCTTTATAATATTTTTTTCCTCAGGTGTCAGGTTTTCAAGTATATTATCCGTTATTTCATATACAGAATGCCTTGCTATTTTTTCAAACCTTATCTGGAAAAATGCCTTGAAATTTTTTCTCACTTCATCTATTAAATGTGTTATATCCATGTATTTCTGAATTTCTGCCTTTAAAAGCATATCATTTTTTTCAACGTCAAGGTCAATCAACAGTGAATGGACGTTTTTATAAAAATTGGGCTCGATTTTATTCAGTTTTCTTAGTTTCCTTTCGGAAAAAAGATGTGATTTTAAGTCTTCGAGGGTTTTGTCGTATTTGTTCAGGTCCAACATGATAGATAAGATATTGTTTCTGGTTATTAAAATATTCATTAATTTTAAAAAATGTACAGTATCATTTCATGCATTAACCTATACTGAATATGCATAAAACCACATATTACAAGAGAATGCAATTAATGTGTATACATATCATATGGTTAACTAAATTAGGAAAAAATCCTTTTTATAAAATTTATAAGGTATTTCAATAAATATTTTATTTAAAATTCTATCATAATCATCGTACTGGTTCCTTATCATTTCCGCCCTTTTCGGAACTGAATAGGGCGGCATGACCTTGCCTGGCTTTTCCTTCTGATCGGTATAATCCGTTTCAAGCAAAAAGTTCTGGTTTGATTCTATTGAATATTTTACATTTGGCCGTGAGGCTATTAAAGACTTTAATATAGTTTTGTTGAAATTGAAATCTGCTGAATTTGCATGATGCTTCAATATTTTTTCTTTATTGTAATGCCTGTATGCCATATCCTCAATATGTTCATATTTACCTGCATTTAGATCCTCAGTATGAAGAATCAGGGGTATATCATAATCTTTGCATGATTCCATGGCATATATCAGTATTTTTTCAGAGTTTTCATAAATTTCGGGTTCAACATCAAAATGTGGATATCCTATTTCTCCCAGGACATCCGCCTTGCCATTTTTTATGTATTTTACGGCAAGATCAATTCCAGATTTTAGCTTTTCAACAGGATTTTGGTTCGTGAATTTAAAGTAATCCAGCGGATATGGTCCTATAGTTATTATCGCGTTTATTCCACTTTCTCTTACTTTTTCTGCCGTTTTTATTGTTCTGTCATAGAGATGCTCATAATAATTATTTTCAACATCATTTTCAGGGAAATTCACAAGATTTATTGATGTTCCTCCGTACTTCTTAAATTCATCTATTGCCTCAAGAAAATAGCCCTCTGGCCTTATATGCATAAAATTATCAAATATTGATTTATATAGCATTACACTTACATATCAAGGTGAAATATAATTTTTCATATGGTATCAGAATATTTTGTGAATTATAACAATTTTAATAACTTATAGCAAAATTATTGAAGATAACAATCATTTTTTTAAAATGTTTTAAAACATGCAGAGAGTCTTAGATTGAAATTTTGAATAAGCATTAAAATATCAAAAATAATGATTTTAATTTTTTTTATCCTTAGAATTATCGACTATTGCGAATCTAAAATATGGGAATATAATGCCTACAATAATTCCAGTAATAATCATAATTAAATTTTTTTCAATAATTCCTAATATTAAAAGTAACAATCCACTTATGATTATTGCTATTTTTAAAGCAAAAAGAGATTTGTTTTTTATTTTATTTATCATTTTTTATCCTCCTTAATTTTTCAAAATGTTCATGGATTTTACAGTATTATTTGTTCTGGATGGCATTGTATTCATTGCAATTGATGTGTAATTGTTTTCTATGCCGAATTTATGCATTGTAATATTTCTATAATACATATAAATACATTGATGATAAGTAAAGGGGATTTATTAAGGATTTCATCTGATTTTTGTATGATGATCTGTAGTTTTTTGCATTTACATTATCATTGTAATTGATATTTATATTTCATAATAATAATGTGTAATAATATATAATATTTTACATATATATGTTTGCTATATAATGTGGAGTATATTGAAATTTCAGCAATTAAAGGCAAAATGGCAATACACTTAAGGATTCAATAAAATAAACTATAAATGAAATTAAAAAGATTATAATAAAACGTATCTATGTCATAATAAATAGTGGAGTAAATTATGTGTAACGAACCGGTATATTGGTAATAATTAAATTATTTCATATTTTTTAAAAATTATGAAATTTGAATGCCTGATATAGGATACACTTATTCTTAGACGAAAATAGATAATATTATTAACAGCTATTTTTAAAGACATTTTTAACCCCTTATTTTTCATTCAGTTATCAGAGCACCAATATATGCGGATGCAATTGGTGCAAAATAAGATATAAGTAAACCCGCTAAAGTATCAGTTACCGTTTCATCCACTCCCAGATCCAAAATAGCCCTAGCTACAGCTGAACATAATCCTATTTTATAGAATGCAAGACCAACTAATATAATGGCCACAAACTTAATAGCTCCAGAGCCTACTAATACTTGATGCCCAACAGTTTTATTTACTAATGCAGCTACACCGTTAATAATACCGAGACCTACTGAATACATAGTATTTATCATTGATTGAACTGCGTTTCCATTTGAAGAGTTCCAAGGAGCTGCATAATAATATGCAAAATATCCTGTATTAATAGTATTTGTCCCCTCAAAATAATTAGTCGCTATACCAAATTCATTTCCTACTTGCTCTATAGGTACAATAGCATATACTCCAAAAAAAGGTTTATTATTCCTAAAACTGTTGCAATTTTAGCAATTTGCCTTCGGTTATACTTGTTCTTTTTACTATCCCTACCTCTAATACCATCACATCCAGAAAATATAACTTGCCTGGTTTTATCAATATTTCCCAATGCCCAATAATTTAGTGGTTTGCTTTTAATATATATTTCTATAATATAATACAATATACTATTATATTTGAAATTTTTATAAATTCTATGACGGCAATGGGCTATTATATTTTTTGGATGATTATTGCAATAAAACATAAAATATAGACTCTGCAGAATAAGAAATGTATGAGCATGTTATTGCAGACAGAGAATTGACTTTCTAGTCTGTGTTCTACTGGGAAATATATGAAAATAGTTTAACTGTACGTTTCCACCATGGCACCTTAATAAAATTTTTAATGATATTTATATAAAAAAATTACAGGAATTCAATTTACCCAGACAGTTTTTATATTTGTGAATTCAATAAGTCCATATCTTGATAATTCCCTTCCTATGCCGGATTTTTTAGTTCCACCAAAGGGAAGCCTTGGATCGGAAGCAACAACTTTATTTATAGATACTGTTCCTGCATCAATAAATGGAACCATTTTTTCTGCTTCATCTGTATTTCCCCAAATGGATGAACCCAGACCATAGGGAGTGCCATTTGCTTTTTGAATTGCCTCATCTATAGTTTTGAATTTCATCAGCATTGCCACTGGGCCGAAAACCTCTTCATCGTATTCCCTGTCAAGATGGATAATCGTTGGCCTTATTATATTGCCATTGTTCTCACCAGTGGTTAATATCTTACCGTATGATTTCAGTTGGTTTATCTGGTCATTGATAACTTTTGCCTGGATACTGGATGATAACGGGCCTACATATGTATCTGGATTCAATTGATCACCAACTCTGACTTTCTGGAACTCCTCATACATCATCTTTGAAAACCGGTCATATATATCTTCCCTTATGATGAATCTTTTTGATGCTATGCAGCTCTGGCCATTGTTCTGCAATCTTCCAATAACGCCGTTCTTCACGGCGTTCTCCAGATTTGAATCATCTATGACTATATAGGGGTCAGAACCGCCAAGCTCCATCACAAATTTCTTTATATTTTTTGCAGCTTCTGCGGCTATTTTTGACCCAGCTGAAGTGGACCCGGTAAAGGATACTCCATCAACGTATTTTATTGCATCATCCGCTATCTCTCCTGTTGTTATAACCGATTTAAATTCATCAAGATTGAAAAGTTCCTGTATCTTCAGTGATGTTCCACTCACAATTGAGGCGTGTTTGAGAATTACGGTATTTCCTGCCAAAAGAGCGGGAATTGCAGCTCTGGCAACCTGCCATAATGGAAAGTTCCATGGCATAATAATCAATACAGTACCAAGTGGATCGAATCTTATGTATGATTTTCTTGCCTCTGTTTTAACATATTCATTGGATAGAAAATTCTTTCCGTTTTCTATATAATAATCGAAAAGCAATAATGTTTTTTTAACCTCAGCCATGCTCTGTGTTATTGGCTTCCCCATTTCCGATGACATCAATGTTGCAAGGTCATTCATATTTTTTTCAAAATTTTTCTTTGATTCCTTAAGTTTGTTAATTCTTTCATCAATATTTATTTTCCACTGGGATTGCCTGGAATTCAGGTCAGAAATTATTTTCCTTACCTCATCCAAATCCTGAATTGTATATGTACCCAGCTGCTCATTCGTATAGGGATTAAATGTCTTTACTTCCATAATTGTAAAATAAGGAATGAATATTTAATGTTTTTCAAACAATTACAAATTAAGGGTTGTATTTTTCTAGTTTAATGTCAATCAATGATGGCTCACCCTTCTCTGCATCAATCACCGCAAGATTCATTGATTTATCCAATTCATCTATTGTTTCAACGGAATATGATTTCACATTGAATCCAGATGCAATTGTTGCGAAATTAATTCTTGGTTCGTCCAGATCGATAAATTCACGATCGTGCATATTTGCGACGTATCTCTGAGAGGTATTTTCAAAATATGGCCATTCTACAGCCCATGAACCATTGTTGAGTATAATGTATATTACACCAAGATGATAATGTTTGACTGACCATAGAACGGAGGTTAAATTGCCAAATATTGAGTCCCCGTCACCTGTAACGCAAACTGTTGGCTTATAATCACGGATTCCCTTAAGATAATTTTCCTCATTTTTTGCCAGAAATATGCCATATGCCATGCCAACTGGTGATCCCAGGTGTCCGCTTGGGTTGCTAAAATAACTTCCTGGTTCATTCAACCGTACCCTCTGGTTTATCCGGGTATTTGATGTTATACTCCCATTAACAAAAGACATTCCCGGTTTCCAGTATTTATTTATTGTATATCCAATAGATGCTGCTGTTAACCTGCCACTTTTCATATCGGATTCAGTTTCCCCATCAATTTCCTGTATCATTTTTTCATGTTTTTCCATTATTTTTTCCTTTCTGTCGCCTATTATTTCCCGATCCTTCGATTCAAGCTTGATTTTTTTCATAATAAATTTGAGTGTTGGCCCCAGATCAGAAATTACATCCATTGAATTGAAAAGATTGGAAGAACCGTAATCCCCGCCGCTGTATATATCCCTTCTTCTCACAAAGTCAGTCGAAAAGTCTATTATGTCAATATCATCCCTGAAGGCATTGCCTGGAAGAATGCCGAATTCTAACAGGAGGAGCAAATCATCATTTCTTGTATCGGGGGGCTTCATTCTTGCAGAAAATCCGAGATGCATTGAATTTTCCAGGGGAAAACTCATGAAATATCTTCTTTCCCTTACCTTAATTCCAAGCATTTCGGAAAATTTTATCATGGTATCGACATATTCAGGATTCCTTCCTGCATGTGATATGAGCATTTCAGGATGATTGGACGAAAGTATTTTTCCAATTATGATATTGATTGTATCCTCATCAGGAATCTTTTTGCTGTAATAAAACTTCTTTATTTTTATTTTAGAACCATTATATGCACGCTGCATTAGGTCATGCCTTAGTGTAATAAATGAAATTCCTTTGGGTTCTATCTGCGATATAAATATTGCCTTCGAAAGATCTTCATCCAGCATTTTCTCGGACTGGGAGTTATTCGACCATTTCACCCATGGTTCAATTATCTGTAAATGCTTGCTCGAATAATGGCTTGTTGGATCCTTCAACAAATGCGTGCCTGCTATATCCCTTGAGGATAAAACGAGCATTGGCGCCATATTCAAGTATGAGGAATAAAGTGCACCTATTGAGTTCTGGGTTCCAACAATCCTGTCAATCAATGCTATTCCTGTTTTGTTTTTGGCAAGTGCGTAACCCTCAGCTGAACTCACCGCAGTGAATTCATGCAGGGCCTGAATCCATTTTAAATCCTTTTCTACAGAAATTGCGTCCTGAAGTTCTGCCATTCCAGCACCTGTGGTGCCAAAAATAAAATTATTGCCATACAGCTTCAATGACCTTATCAAAAGCTGGGCAAGTGTTTTAATATCCTGTGCCATGAAATATAAGCATAAAAACGGATTTAAATTTTTGTATGTGTTTTGGGGATGAATATCCAAAAATAGTTCCAATCTAATAAAACAATTTTAAAAATATTTATTAACACAATTTTAATGATTGTATGGAAAAGCCCGAGGGCAACTTTCGCCGTTAAGGTGAGGAAAGTCCCCCCTCCATGGTCAGATGCTTCCGGTGAAAACCGGAATCCCGAGAGAGATGGTAAAGAGACAAGAAATAAACGGCTCCGGATAAAGAATGATTCGAAAAGATGACGTTTTCTGGATGGCCGATGGGAACTCTTCCAGCATGGAGCAAGTCTAAATTGAATCTATGAGCCCGACCATGAGATTCAGGTAAGACGCATAGTCGAATGTTGCCAACCGAAAGGCGAACAGAAGGAGGCTTACTCCGGGCATTTCCATTTTTAAATGTATTTATAAATAATTTTTAATATATGTTAACATTGTTTGATTATGCTTTGTGATGCCGCTGTTGTTTTAATTGTTAGTGGCCATAAATTCCTGCTGGTTAAAAGATCTGAATTTGAAGGAGACCCATGGTCAGGGCAGATGGCCATACCAGGTGGGCATAGGGAAAATGATGAAAACTGTGAACAGACAGCAATAAGGGAGGTTCATGAGGAGATGAACCTTGAAATAAATATTACAAAAAAACTCGGCATATATCATACGTTAAATCAAAGAATAAGCGTAATGGCATTTGAATCAAAAAAAATATCCGGTGAAATAAAAACTAATAATGAAATGGCCATGTATTTTTGGGTGGATTTTAATGATTTGATTCCAGGAATGGATGAATATTTATTCAAAAGTTATAGAATATTTGGATTGACATATAGAATATTGAGTGATTATATAAAAAACAATTTATAAATAAGTATTTTTTATAGATTTAATTAATTGGCCATCTGGTTTGTTATTCCATTTTTCACTGAATATTAGATCCTCTAATTGCATGCGATCTTTCCATTTCTTTTCCTGTAGTTCGGGTATATCATGTTCTTCTTTTAGATAGCCCATGGCCAGATATGCTACTAATTTTATATTTTCAGGTATTTTAAGTATTTTTTTTACATCCTCTGGATTAAAAAAACTTATCCAACCTATACCAATGTTTTCAGACCGTGCAGCAAGCCACATATTTTCTATTGCAAGGACAGCACTATATTCCGATGTTTCTTTTATTGTGGATCTTCCAATAATATCTGGTCCAGAACGTTCAAAATCACATGTAACTGCAATATTCATATATGATTCCATTATTCCTTCTATTTTTATATCTGAAAACAATGATTTTTTTTCTTCACTTAAATTGCTTTCAAATTCCTTTCTTTTTTCAATAACAAGATTTTTTATTTTATTTCTTGTAGATATATCCTTAATCATAATAAAATTCCATGGTTGTGAAAATCCAACAGATGGTGCATAATGTGCGGCCATGAGTATTTTAGCTATAACATTTTCAGGTATAACTCTATCATCAAACCATGACCTGACATCTCTTCTTTTTTTAATTACAGTATAAATGTCCATGAATAGTTATCACTAAGTTTTATATATAACATTTTTATTGTAACAATAATAACTTTATATAAAAATGGAATACCAAAAAAGAAGGTATCTTTACGGGTAAAATTAAAGCATTTATTGAGTGTATCAAACTGGAACATACTGTATTCGATCTTCCTTTTATCTTTGCAGGGGCTTTAATAGCATCCAATGGCCATTTGGAAATAATAAAATATTTTTTAATCCTTTTTGTTGCCATTACTGCAAGAGGGGCAGCCATGTCCATCAACAGAATCACAGGGAAAAAATATGATATTATGAATCCAAGGAAAAAAAGCTGGGCCCTCGTAACAGGAGAGTTAAAAACCCGGGATGCAATTATATTTACCATTATTCTTATTATTTTATTTGAAACCTTTACATACATGCTTAACAATATTGTTTTTATTTTATCACCGGTTGTGCTTGCTTTTTTTATAGTAGACCCATTATTGAAGAGAGTGACTTCGTTAAGGCATTTATTTATGGGCTTTACCATAGGTCTGGGAATAATAGGGGGATTTCTTGCAATAACACCTGTTTATCCACCACTTATTATATATTTAATTGTTGTTGCATCCACATTCTGGATTGCAGGTTTCGATATAATATACACAATACCTGATAGAATGTATGACAGAAAAAATGGCCTTAAAACAATAATAGTAAAATATGGAGTGGAAAAAGGCCTTATTATATCAATAATATTCCATATTTTAACAATAATATTTTTCATTTCCATAGCATTTATTGTAAATTCAATATACTATGTTATCTGCCTTATACCTATTATTTTCCTGATAATATACGGACACAGGGGAATAGATGTGGATAATCCAAGAACCATAAGGAAGGCATTTTTCAATGCGAATTCATTAATAGGCTTTATATTTTTGCTTGGTATATGGGCATCAGTGTTTTTAAAAATTTAAAATTATTCGGATGGGAGATTTGATCTTATCTCCTCCGAAATGTCTCTGTTTTCTTTCCTTTTAAGATAGCTGCTTCTGAAAGCAAAAATAAAAATGCCCACGAGGAACGTTATGAACAGCTGTATTGATGGCTGAAGAAATAATGGTATTTTTGGTTCATATATCACCGACGGTATGAGAACCAATGAAACCACAATACCAAGTATGGCCATAATGACCATCGCAGATGTTGTCACCCTTTTTTGCCATTCCTCCTTATTTTGCCTGCGCTTAAGAATCAGTACACCAAACCCAAGAACCATTATGACAATAAGAATTCCAACTGACCTTATTACCACTATGGCAATCCCGATAAACGAGGTATATATCAGAAATATGCTTGAGAGTATGAGAGTTAAAATAAGGGCAGCATCTGGTGCCTTCCTGTTATTCACATGAAGGAAAATAGAGGGTAAGATTCCGTCATTTGCCCATGCATAGACGGATCTGCTACTGGCAAGCATTGCAGGAGAAATGGTCTTTGCAAGTATTATCGTTATCAGTACTGAAATAATAAGTCCAATAATTTTTGGAGCAATAAGGCTTATTATTCCAGGCAAGGTTGTATAATAGGGTTTATTGCTTTTCAGAAGAGAATAAACCAGTGAAGAGTCGGCAACGTGGAAAATTGCGAACGTGACCAATGTAAACAGGACAAGTGCCATTGCCCATCCAAGAATTATTCCCCGAGGCATGTTCTTTTTTGGATTTTTAGTTTCTCCGCCCAGCATGGGTGCCGCACTCAGGCCTCCGTATGCGAAAACAAATAATGTCATTGTCCCAAAAAATGAAAAGTATGTAAGTTTTGGAAGTTTATATGAGGGGACAGTACCATGAAAAATATTTGATGATAATGCGGATTCAAATGTTGATGGAGTATTGCCAAAGCCAAATATCATTGATATTGCAGCCGCGATAATTATTATTACAAATGTTATCCAGAGCAGATATGAATATGATCTGATACCGGAATAATGTATTCCAAAAATAAGAATTATTATGAATAATCCAATAAATATGTGGCCGGGAATTGTAGCGAAATAAGCCCCAGAAGTTATTCCAAGTAGTACAAGGGTGGATGCCAATGTTGTTCCGGTGGCATATGCAAGAAATGATATTCCGCTGATTACTCCTATCCAGTATATGAAATGCGTGATAAAACCAGTTGCGGGTGATATGGAACGGGATATCCATGTGTATTCACCACCACTGCTGCTGGCAACACTGCCATATCTTTGAAACATGAAAACCTTCGGTATAAGAAAAAGGCCAACAGCAAACATTGCAAGTGGTGCCAAATTTCCAATACCGGGATATACGGACATTGAACTTTCCGCAACAACATTTATCCCAGAACCGTATTCTGATGCGAGGGCAGAAGCCATTATGGTAAACCATCCAGCAGTTTTCGCCAGTCTTAATGTATTGTTTTGCATGTTGAATTAAAGCGTGATAGTTATTAAATATATCCATATGAATAAAAATTATTACCATAGAAAATTATTTATTAATTTTATAATGCCTAAATTAATTTAAATTTTTTATATAAAAATAATTTTTTTGTACTAATTTTATGCAGAAATATATAGCTTGGTTATTGCAAATTCATAATGCTTTAAAATTTCGTTTGCTGTAAGAGTTCCAGAAGCGGTTTTAAGCATTGTATTGTAAAGCCTGTTTCCAGCTTCCTTCAGGTCATATTCAAAATTGAGCAATCCTGAAACATCCAGATCAAAGTGTTCCTTCATTGAATTATAGGTTTTTGGATTTGCTGTAATTTTTATTACCGGTTCTATGGGGTTTCCAACTATATTTCCCTGGCCTGTTGTGAAAAGATGCACAACTGCACCGGCCGCAGAAAACAGGGTTACAGCCTCTGCCGCTGCCGAAGATGTATTCATGTAATTTAAGCCCTTTACCACAGGTTCTTCGGCATACTCAAGCACCCCCTTAATTGGCTTTGTTCCCATTTTCTGTATATTGCCAAACGCCTTTTCTTCTATAGTGGACAAACCACCTTTAATATTTCCCTTTGTTGGCTGGGATCCCAGAAGATCGGCTTTTTCCTTTATTATGTCCGTCTGGTAATCGTCAAATATTTTCTGGAATTTTGCCTTCAGTTCTGGAGTTGAACAGTTTCTGGCAACATAGCTTTCTGCACCGGTAAGCTCTGAAGTTTCCCCAAATATTACTGTAGCACCCTCATCCACCAGTCTGTCAAAAACAACGCCTACGGTAGGATTTGAAGCCAGTCCTGAGGTAGTATCTGACTCTCCACATTTTGTGCTTACCACAAGATTCGAAACATCAAACTCCTTTCTGTTTTTTCCACTTGCTTCCTTTACCATGGATCTTGCTGCTCTTGATGCTTTCTCAATGGTTTTTAAATCTCCGCTGCCTTCTATGCTTATTGCCTCAACACTCTTTCCTGTTTCAGCAATTTTATCCGCTATTTCCTGTGTCCATTGATCCTCAATGCCAACCACTACAGCACTTGCTATATTTGGATTCCTTCCCATGCCGGCAAGCGTTTTAAATGTCAGATCGAGGTCCCTGCCAAACTGTAGTCTTCCATATGGATGTGGTATGGCCCTTGTGCCGTATATATTGTTTTCCACTGCCTGAGTGACAGAATTGGAAAGATCATCCAGTGGTATAATTAAAACATGGTTTCTTGTACCGACTCTTCCATTTTCCCTTTCATATCCCATAAATGTTGACATTTTTTACCACCTCATTGTTTTTATATTGTGTGTGTGAACATGCTCACCTTTTTTTATATCCTGTGTCGCCTTGCCTATTGGTTCTCCATATTCTACAACTCGATCATCCTTTTTAATATCCTTTAAGGCTATTTTATGTCCCAATACAATATCATCAACCGCCTTAACAGTTGTTTTTTTATTATTGTCCATATATACACCTTCTATTTCTTCATTTTTGGAGATGTCATTGGTTGCTACACCAACAGAATCTTCCATTTTATGTGCCAAAAACTTTGTTGCCATAGTTATATATCATATTATTTTATTTAAACTTTATTAATATGATATATTGTTTTATATTTTAATTTAGCAAATAATGACATGATACCTATTTATTACATAACAATTAAAGACTGCAATATTGTTAAAAAAACAGGAAAAATTCTGAATTAAATGGATTAAAACAGATAATGTGGTATTAATTTTAATATATTATAATAGATAATTTATTAACAAAACTTAAATATCTATATAATAAATATTGTTTGATTACCCATGTACATAAATATTTTTCAAAATACACACTTTGTTTATAATATCATGATATTTTTTAAAAACCACCATTATTGAAATTTCAAAAATTGAGTGCTTTATAGTAAATCCTGAAATTGGGTATTTTAAATAAATTTTTTAGAAGAACAAGCGTCTTTTTTTAATAGTTATTTAAAATAACATTTGGGAATTTCTAAAAACCTCGGTTTTTTAGAAGCTTTTAAATTTGTCAGTTTCTGTCAACTCAGGCAAATACGTATTTTTTAATAATAAGGCAATTACATGGAATATGCAATTTTTAGAGTTATTAGAACTCCTCATTTAAGAATTTTATCAAAAATTATATATTCTTTTATACTTTTGGACAAAATTGTATATTTTTATTTAAAAAACATTATATATTAATAAAATATCTAATACTATGTATAATTCAAAAGATATTAAGCCAAATAAAGATAAAGATGAAAATTTAGACCTATCAACAAAGGCGTACACTCAGATAATTGATATGATAAGTTCGGGTTCTCTTAAAATGGGCCAGATAATAACAGAAGATGCAATGAAAAATAAGCTAGGGATGAGCAAAACTCCCATTCGAGAGGCTTTTGCATCCTTGGAATTTGAGGGCATAATAAGCAAAAATGGAAGGTCATATTCCATTATATACCCAGAAAAGGAAGAACTAAACGAAATTTATGAATTTAAAAGGGAGGTTGAAGGCTTGGCTTCGTATTTTGCAACTTTAAGAATGACGAATGAAGAAAAAAATGATCTGAAAAGAATAATGGATCGCATAGTAAGGGAGAATAAAGAGAATGGAGATCCAGTTGTACTGGCAAATTTAAGTGGTGAATTGCATGAAGCAATAGCGAAGGGTGGCAAAAACAATCTTATAAGAAGGGACATTGAAAGCATGAGATTAAAACTGAGAATTGTTAGAATTTCACTGTTCGCCAGTATGGAAAGAAAACAGGAAGAGCTGTCGGAACATTTGTTGATTGTAAATGCAATACTAAATAATAATCCGGAAGAAGCAAGAAAGGTCATGTATGACCATCAGTCTGACGTCTGGGATTACGTTAAAACTAAGGTCGTTCCCAGACTGTACTATTAAAATATTTAAGTTTCGGTTGCTTCACGTAGCCCATTGATATAACCTATTGCATAAAGTCTACCAAGATATGAATAACCGGGAACGTCTGTATCGTCTCCGCATAATGTGGGAACGTGATCAACTCTCATTATGCCTGAAAAATTAATATCTTTATATGACCTGATACAATTGGCCAGATTGGTTTTACCCTTACCCAGGGGAGTTTCCCTGTACTTTTCCCTATTTCCAATTACATCTCGAAAATGAACGAATCCAATCCTGTCTCCAAAATGCTTTATTGCTGCCGGCAAATCGTCTGTCATCAGTGTAAAGTTGCCCTGACAGAAGGTTATGCCATTACTTGGGCTTCTATTTAATTTGATCAATTTGTTAAAGGACTCTATTGAGTTCATTATTCTAGGAATGCCCATTAGGGAGTCAACGGGAGGATCATCAGGATGCATGCATATCTGAACGTCGTTATCTTCAGCTATGGGTATTATTCTATCCAGAAAATATTTAAGGTTGTTCCAAAGATCCTCCTTTTTTATTTTGTATTTATAATGGAATTTGGCATCCTCAAGTTCCTTCGAATCAAAGCCAGATGTTGTTCCATATTCGCTCTTTATATGCGTTGATGTTCTTGTCCATCCAGTTACGGCATTCCAGCTATAACTCCATAGCTTTATTCCAAGCTTACCAAAATTATCCAGCATTTTTGAAATTGCCTCTATTTCATAATCTCTTTCATCCAGTCCCAGTCTAATCTTATCAATTGGGGGGTTGTCCTCAATTGCAGCTAATTTAAAGCCATTTTCCCTTAACATGTTTTTATATTTTAACAGTGGAAGAAAATCCCATGGTTCTTGACCTTTTGATTTTCTCCAGTCATTAAAGCCCCTTGGTAAAACACCCACTGCCTCTGACACTCCAATCTCATTTAACATTTTCCAGTATTTATTTGGTTTTTCTTCCAGCAAAATTTCAGCAATACGAAATCCAGTCATCAGTATTCATCCCTCTTGTATTCATTCATTAACATTTCCAGTTCTTTCTTAAGCAGGGACTCTTTTTCGCCAGAAATAGGATATATGGGCAATCTTGGCTTCCCCAAATCATATTTTAATAGATATCTAACCATATTATAATTTGCAGACCACTGGCCATATTTTTGGGACAGGCCTGCCAGCTTGCTCAAAAATTCCTGGGATTTTATTGCCAATTCAAAATCATCTTTCATAATTGATGTAACTGTATTTGGCGCATAATTACCTGTTCCGGCTATAGCTCCGTCAAGTCCGGATCTGATAGCTGGCAAAATCAAGGTATCAGGGCCTGAATAAACCTTAAATGATTTGGAAAATTCCCATTTAAAATTCAACATGTGATTTAGATCCGGCAGTGTTTCCTTGATTCCGATTATATTGCCATTGTTTTTATTTACAGCCTTAACAATATCCGGTGAAATGTTATAACCAGTTGTTAGTGGAAAATTATATGCAATTGTTGGATAAATGGAAGAAATTTCTGTATAATATTTAATATACCACTCATCTGGCATCCTTGGATAATAATATGGAGGTAATGCTGCAATAGCTTTGATTTTAAATTCCTTTGCCTTTCTGGAAAGTGTTTTTGACTCTTCAAGATCAAGTGAAGCTACCTGGAGTATAACTCTCTCAGGAACATCAGAAAATTCTTTCAATATTTCCAGTCTCTCTTTAACTGACAGTGATGGCCCAAGACCGGTTGTACCGGCTAATAACAACGAATTGACCCCTTTTGAAAATAAAAAATTGGCATGGGCCCTCAGCTTTTTCAGGTCAATGGAATTATCATCTCCAAAGGGAGTTATTATGGGAACTATAAATTCACTCATTGTATATCACCGGCTTTGATGCTATATCCTTTCCAATACTTACTGAGAAATCTGTTTCATCCTCATTTCTCATAAAAATAGTTACCTTATCATTTTCAATATACCCATTTTCGTTAAATGGTGGATCATGACCTGGAAATATTATATCCGGATGTATATTTTTAATTTTAATAATGCTTTCCTTTGCTTTCTCTAGATTGTAAAAAATAAGATCAGGCACTCCTCTGATAAGGGCTCTCCTATTAGGTATTGCATCCCCTGAAAATACAATCTTGCTGTTACCATTTTTTAACAGTAAGGAAATGTGTCCGTGAGTGTGTCCCGGGGTATATATTACACTTGAATTTGAAGATATTTTTTCCCCTCCACTAACGGAGGTTGTATTTCTATTTTTTAGATATTCTTTAAATTTCTCAGTGATTCCATCATTGCTTCCAGTTAATGTACCCAGTTCATACTCATCTTTTCCAATAATTATTTCAGCATTTTTAAAAATATCAACGTTCAGGCAATGATCCCAGTTCATATGTGTTAAAAAAACTGTGTCTATGTCCGAGGTGGACAGGTCATTTTCAGCAAGGTTTTTTAAAAGCAGATCCCTGTTACCAAAATGCCCAGTATCAACAAGTATGTTTTTGTCATCCTGTATTAAAGTTACGGAAGCCGCGCCCATTGTCCCGTAATTTCCGAAAATACCAGCACCCTTTAGAATTCTAATTAATTTCATCAATATCACCATGATATTTATAATCCGAGCTGAAATATTCAAGGTGCATTTTCCTGTATGGATATTTTGTTAGTGCTTCTTCATTTATTTCAATACCAAGTCCAGGTTTATTGCTTGGGTATATATATCCATCTTTCAATCGGAAGTATTCAGTTATAAGATCGTGTCTTACGGTTTCTGCATCAAGCCAAAATTCCAAAATCAACGCATTTGGCATGGTTATAAGAGCATTCAGGGAAGCGGCCGTGGCAACTGGACCATTGGGGTTGTGGGGGGCAACTGTTATGTAATTTGTATTTGCCATTGAACCTATCTGCGATAGAGCGAAAATACCTCCCATATGACACACATCTGGCTGTATTATATCCGCACCCCTGGCAACCATTAATTCCCAAAATCTATTCTTCGATAGTATCCTTTCTCCAGTAGCTATTGGTACTCTGGAGTTTCCTTTGACTTCAGCCATGGATAAAATATCCTCTTCAGGAACCGGCTCTTCAAACCAGTACGGATTATATTTTTCAATTTCACTGGCTATCTTTATTGCCGTTCTGGTATTGAATCTACCATGCGCTTCGATCATGAGGTCAATATCATCACCAACACTATCTCTAATTGACTTTATTCTTTCAGAAGCAAGTGTCAACTCTTTATTGTTTATTGTTGGCCCGGAACCGGAAAATGGATCAAATTTAAGTGCATAAAAACCCCTCTCAATGGTTTTGACGGCTGCTTTGCCAAATTCCTCTGGAGATTCATTTCCAGAGATAAATCCATTGCCATAAACTTTTACCTTATCCACCGCCTTACCTCCAATCATTTTGTATACCGGCATATTGACAGTTTTTCCCATGAGGTCCCAGAGAGCCTGCTCGATTGCACTTTCAGCAGTGGACAGTACGGGTCCATTACGCCAGAAAAAATGCCTGACAAAAAAATTTGTAATTTCATTGATTTCTATTTCGCGACCAATGAGAAATGGTTTTAAATCATTGATTGCAGCTTCGATGCTTTTCTCAAAATCACCAAGAGTTCCTTCACCATATCCTTTAAGTCCATTTTCCCCTTCTATTTCTACAATAACAAAATTTCTCCATACGGCTGCTGCAAAATACGTTTTGATATCTTTTATTTTCATATGATTGAATTAATATATAATATATAAATATATCTATTTATTGCTTTTATTAATTATACGATAATAAAAAAGTTAATATATAAAATAAACATGATACAGTTATATGATAACCGACAAAGAAGGGGCAATTATAGGAGACGAAATAGTAACGGGCAATGATATTGATGTGTTTAATCCTTCAACAGGGGAAGTCATAGATTCAATGCCTTCACTCAAGGGCGATGATATTAAACGAGCTATTGACATTGCCAGTGATGCATTTCATAAGTATTCTGAATTGCCAGCTAGATCAAGAAAAAACCTCCTTTTGAAAGTCTCTGAACTTATATTCAATGAGAGTGAGAACCTTGCCATTACCATGTCAAAGGAGAGTGGAAGGCCTATTAAAAGTTCAAGGGGAGAAATATTAAGAACGGGAGATATATTTAAATTTGCAGCATGGGAGATGGAACATGTATTGAAGGGCGAATTTATTCCTCTTGACTTATATGACTATCCTGCCGGAAATGATGAAAGAATTGCAATTACTTTAAGGGAGCCGATGGGCGTTATATCTACAATAACGCCTTTCAATTTCCCTGGTGCTAGTTTTGCACACAAGGTTGCAACTGCACTGGCAGTTGGAAATACTGTTGTGCACAAACCAACAAAATATACTCCTTTGACACAAATAAAGCTGTCTAAACTCATATTAAAGGCGGGTTTTCCAAAAGGAACGATAAATGTCGTTACCGGAGATTCCTCGATGATAGGGGACATAATTGTGGATAATGATAAAATTAGACTTATTTCCTTTACTGGATCAACAAATGTTGGGTTGGATCTTGCATCAAGGGCTGTCAGGTATGGTAAAAGATCAATTATGGAGCTGGGAGGTAGCGATGCAGAGATAATACTAGATGATGCAGATATAACAAAGGCTGTTGAAGCAGCCACATTTGGCAGGTTTGATTATGCCGGTCAGTTCTGTAATTCAACCAAAAAAATAATAGTTTCAAAAAATATAGCTGGTAAAGTTCAAAAACTGATTGTAGAAAAACTCTCAAAAATGACCGTGGGGAGTGCCCTGAATGATGAAACGGAAATTGGGCCAGTAATCTCGCCAGATGTTGTTAAGGAAATGTCCATATTTTTGAAGGATGCAGAAGAGCATGGAAATAAAATTGTATTCAAAAAAGAAATACCAGGAGGGGGGTTCTTTTTCTCTCCTACAGTTGTAGACATAAATAGTTTACATTCTAAAATTGTTGAAGATGAAGTTTTTGGACCTTTGCTGCCAATTATTAAGGTGGATTCGGACGATGAGTGCATTTCAATTATAAATAAATCAAAATTCGGACTGGATGCGGCGATTTTCTCCAGTAATTTTAGCAGAGCCTATAAAATGGCAAGAAAAATTAATGTTGGAACCGTAATTATAAATGACACAACAAGATTGAGATGGGATAATTTACCATTCGGGGGTCCAAAATTCAGTGGCATAGGAAGGGAATCGGTTTCAAGTACAATGGAGGAAATGACTGAAGCAAAGGTTATTTCGTATCATATATGAGGGATGTAAAATGGAATTGAAAGATAAAAGAGTTATAATAACAGGTGGGACACACGGAATAGGAGAAGCTACGGCATTACTTTTTAAGGAAAATGGTGCCGATGTTCTTGTGATAGGAAGGAATGGGGAAAAGGGAAATGCAATGGAGAATGCCCGGGGTAATGGGAAAATAAATTTTTACAAATGTGATTTAACAGTAAGAAGCGATATTGAAAAATTATGTGAATTTATTGACAAGGCAGATAAACCGTATGATGTTCTTATAAATTGTGCTTCCAGAAATTCAAGATATAATATTTTGAATATAGAATTGAATGAGTGGGAGAATATGGTTGAATTGAATTTGACCGCAGTATTGCTTATGACAAAACATTTTTCCAATAAACTTGTAAGTAAAAATATGCCAGGGAAAATAATAAATGTTGGAGCTGTTCAATCCATTAGCCCACTTAAATCATCTCTTGCCTATGCCGCAGTTAAGGGTGCATTAAGGTCAATTACAAAAAGTTTGGCTGTGGATCTTGGAGAGCACAATATACTGTGTACTCTTGTAATGCCCGGGCCAATATATGCTAAAACGGATAGTGAGGAACCGCCACACAATCTTGACTCAAGAGCAGCAACTCTCCTACAGAGAATGGGGAGGAAAGCAGAGGTTGCTAATCTTCTTAAGTTTTTAGCCTCCGATGAAAACTCATTCATGACGGGCAATGAAATAATAATAGATGGTGGTAGGCTCATCTCGAGAAAATCAGATCCAGATGAGATAATGAAGGGTGATTTGTAAATATATTTGGATTGTGTTTAGAAAATATGGTAATTTTTTATCATATCGCCAGACCCATCTCAAAATAGATATTGATCTAATGCAGTAAACAAAGATATTAATTTTCCAGATAATTTCAATATCATTCTATAGGGTTATAATACATGCAGGCAGAGGCTTTAGTGGCCATAGGCATATATTCTTTTTTACAACAGGTATTCTGCCTGTGATTACATTTGGAGCATGTCTGTGATGTTGGGTTTTATTTCTGTCAAATTTAAATCTATTTATATCTCAATATAATAAAATACATGAGGGGCAAGGATAAAATAAATTATTGTATTTAGTCCATACTTAATATAAATTTAAGAAATGATTTTTATTCCGTGAACAATGAATTTTATTACATTATTTAAATATTATGCCTAATAGGGCGTAAATTTACTATTAAAATGGGAAAATAATTGCCGAAAATAATAAGAATAAGTTATGATTATAGCGTTGGTGTATAAATATCATAATTTAAAAGATATGATAAAAAGTATCATAAAATATGTTAAAATAAAAATATTTATATATGATTAAAGATTATATAAATTATGGATTTAAAATATGAAGACGTATTGGATTTGATGAATCGGCATAAAATAAATAAGATCTATATAATTGCAACAATAATTGCCGCACTGGGAGGGTTTTTGTTTGGTTATGATACCGCCATTATAAGTACGGCGCTGATTTTTGTTACGCCGTTATTCAAGCTTACAACGGTGGAAATTTCATTTCTGGTTGCTGGTGAATCAATTTTAGCAGCAATTGGAGCTTTAGTAGCTGGTCCTATAGTTGATAAGTATGGAAGAAAAAAAATGTTAATTGCTGATGGTGCAATGTATTTTCTTTTTGCATTATTTACGGCCATAGCTTCTACCAGTTTCCTGTTGATACTCTGGAGAACCCTCATTGGTTTTAGTATAGGTGCTGATACTGCAATTGCAACAGGCTATATATCTGAGTTTGCCCCTTCAAAATCAAGAGGTAGATTTGGAATAACACAGCAATTGATGATATTTTCAGGATTTACAGCAGCGTTTTGGGCCGGATTTTTACTATCATTCAGTGGCAATTGGAGATTAATGTTCGGACTCGGGGCAATTCCTGCAGTTATATTGCTTGCTTTAAGATTTTATCTCCCAGAAAGCCCAAGATGGCTATTGATAAAAGATAGAATGGACGATGCTAAAAAAGCTCTATCAAGATTTGGGCTTGACATAAAAGAAAACATTATTAAACCGGTTAGGGAAAAAAACTACAGAGAAATAATGAGAGAAAAGTCTGTCAGATCCGCATTGTTACTGGTGGGATTCTGGATGGCTTTTCAGCAGATAACTGGTGTTAATATTATATTGTATTTTGGGCCAACCATTTACACATACATGGGTTTAACTGGACCCAGAGCCATATTCATAACAGCAATTTCTGAATCTTTAGGTGCTATTGAATATGCAGTGTCGTTTTTATTAATTGATCGCTGGGGAAGGAGAAGGCTAGGTGTAATCGGTTATGTTGGTATTGTGTTTTCTTTCATTTTAATGCTCATAGGTATCGGATACCTTGACTCTCATGCAATTCTACTGGCTATAGTTTTTGTATTCTCAGCAATGACTCTATTCCTATTATTTTTCCATATAGGAGTGGGAGGAGTTGGGTGGGTTTTACAGGGAGAAACTTTACCAACAGCTTTCAGAGGGAGGGGTATGGGTATATTAGCGGCAGTGGATTGGATAGCCAATTTCATCATTATCTTTATATTCCCCTACTGGCACACATACATAGGTTTGTATTCATTTTTTGAATTTGAACTGGGATTGTCCGTTATAGCGCTTATTGTAATAGTTCTTTTCTTCCCTGAAACAAAAAATATACCATTAGAAAAAATGCCAGAACTGTTTGGCAGAAAATACAGAGATATGAGAAAGCCATTTAAATATGACGAAGAATCTAATGTTGGAGGTGAAAAATGAAATTCATATAAATTTATATTTATTTAATAAATTATTTATATTCTTAATTTTAACAGTAATTATTTTTTTTATATAATGTACAGAAAATAAGTAATGGAGATTAAAAATGAGAGTAATAATGTAATTGATATTTTAAAATGCACCATTTGTATAATATATTAAAATTAAAGGGTAATTGTATTGAAAATAAAAATACAGTGTTATGATTAAATTATTTATGGAATTTCAACAGGTATTCTTTTTCGCTTACAGGCAGGTCATTTGAAATGGATATGCCCAGGCCTTCCCCCCCTAATATTATTTTATTCTTTTCTACATTTCCATCAATATGTATTGATTCGGGTGGTTCATTTGGAGGGGTTTCAATAATGGTTTCACCATTATAGGTTGCAGCCAAATTGGCACTTGCCATAATTCCAACCCAGCCATTGTGGGGCCTGTTATGGAATGAAAGATAAGCGTTATATGATTTTAATAATCCCATTATTTCCAGCATTGGTGATATTCCACCTATTTTAGTAACATCAGGCTGGTATACACTTAAACAATCATTTTCAAGAAGGTTTCTGAACTCAAAGATGCTGAAAAAATTCTCTCCGGCAGCAACGGGTATTATTTTATTTATTTTTTTTAAGGATGAATAATCGTCTGGTGGCCATACTGGTTCTTCTATCCATTTCAACTCATATTTGGAAATTTTTCTGGCAAATTCAAGAGCTTTTGCCTGAAACATTGAACAGTTTAAATCGACCATTAAATCGAAACCATAACCAAACTTTTCCCTTATCAGCTTTACGGATTCAATTGTATCTTCACTTGTTTGATGGAGTTTTATGGAAGTATAACCCTGTTTAAAAAGAGATTCAACAACCTTCAACACATCTTCTGTTGATTTGTATCGTGAAAGAGAGGCATATCTTGGGACATAATCCACGTATTTCCCGGCAATTACAGATAAGTTTTCATTTAATCTTTTTCCCATGAGATCCCATAATGCTATATCAATACCTGATAAAACGCCGGTTGATATACCATAGCCGCTGGTAAATGTAACCTTTCGCAGAGAATTCCATATTGATTTAATGTTTCTCTCGTCGGAAGACATGAGTATTGGTTTTAATTTTTCAAGTAGGGCAATATAGGGCTTTCTGGAATTGGCTGCAGCTATTAATATTTCCCCAATACCTTCCCTGCCAGCATCATCCTTTATTTTCACAAAAAGCTGGTTGTTCCATTCATTCAACCATTCCTGTTTGGGGTTGGTTGGTGTTAGTGGAATTGTTGCCTCAATTATCTCCATATTATTTATCATACTATGTAATTATTTAATTATATTAAAATATTGCTAATTTTAGATACAATACATTATCTAAACTTAATGTTATTTATATATTTCTCATACATAAAACAAAGAATTTATGGGTATTGCATTCATTCAGAAAGGTAGTTGCCTCAAGGGTTATTTTATGCCATAAATATTATTGAAACGTAAAATACACTTACATTGAAAAATTTACAATTATTTTATTATATTTTATAAATGTTTATGTGAGATTTGAACAGTCTAAAACATGCAAGGGACGGGATTTGAACCCGCGAACCCCTTCGGGATAGGATCTTAAGTCCTACACCTTTGGCCAAGCTTAGTTACCCTTGCATCAGCTTAATTATTATTACCTTAATAAGTTTTTTTAAGGCTCAATAATATCTCGTATAAAATTCAATGATGTTTTTATATTAAGTTCTATTATCATAAGCATGGAAAATGATGACAATGGCGTGATAGGTTTTAACGTTGAGGAAGAGCCAAAATGGGTAAAGGTCACACTAGAAGATGGAACAATATTGCAGATCAAAATGGAAATAGTAGCAATAGAAAAAAATGGAAATGATCCAAATACGGGCCTTCCAGTATATATGATTCAGGCAACAAATCTCATGAGAATGCTTAAGGTTCCAAAAGATCTTATCAAAAAATCCGGAAATGAGGATAGAGGTTTATATAGATAATTTTTTATTCGTATAAATAGATTTAAATTCGTATAGATAATTACCTATTATGGATGACCTGGATTACAGAATACTCACCATATTAAAGGAGAATTCACGAAAAAAGAATATAAACATAGCAAGGGAACTGAATGTTTCAGAGGGAACAATAAGAAAGAGAATTGCAAACTTATATGAATCGGGAATAATTAAAAAATTTACCATTGAAACTCCTTCTTCAATTGAGGGAATAATACTTGTAAAGGTTGATCCCAAAAAGGCAACAGTCGTAATAAATGCACTTAAAAAACTATACAGCGAAATATATGAATTTTCCGGCCATATAGATATTTCAATTAAGCTATCAAAAAACAGCCTTGATGAGCTCAATTCCGAAGTTGACAACATAAGAAATATAAGTGGTGTCCTTGATACTGATACAATGATCCGGCTTAAATAACTATATTATTTTTAACTCCTGTGAACTGGAAATCCCCGTCCTATTGGACTGGTGGGATGTCACTACCCCAGTCTGTTTTATTTAAAATCGAAAGTAACGACATTATTAAATATAGTAAATAAATATAGTTAAAGGGGATTTTACATGGCAGAAGAAAATACAATCTTTGTGGGAAAGAAACCAACTATGAATTATGTTCTTGCTATAGTTACGCAGTTTAACAACAATGATGTTGAGCGCATTATTATTAAGGCGAGAGGTAAATCAATAAGCAAAGCTGTTGATATCGCCGAAATAACAAGACACAAGTTTGTACAGAGCATCAAATATGAAAAAATAACACTTGATACAGAAATTCTTGAAGGTGAAAGAGGACCGTCAAATGTCTCCTCTATAGAAATTGTGCTTTCAAAATAATTTCGCCAAAGACGTAAGTTATTATAATTTTAAATTATTGATTTATATCACAAAACCTTAAATTGTTAATTTTAATACAACAGTAACTCGGTGTTTGAATGAAAAGTTTTTATGAATGGCAGTCAGGTCTGGTAAACAAAATAAATGATATCAATGAAAGACTTCTAAAAACAATAGAAACTGAACAAAAGTATCTTTACTCTATGTCCCGATATACCATAGAGGCGGGGGGCAAAAGATTCAGGCCCTTATTGACAGTCCTTTCTTATGAAATAAGCACAGATAAACCATATGAAAATATCATAGACCTTGCAGCAGGCTATGAATTAATACACACTGCAAGTTTAATTCATGATGACATAATAGACAATTCATCATACAGACGTGGTAGAAAGACACTGAGTGAAAAGGAGGGCATAAATAATGCCATTGTTGTTGGGGATTATCTTTTTGCAAAGGCATATGAACTGGGTTCACGCTATGGAAAGGAGGTATCAAAGATCATGGCCGATGCATCAAGCAGACTTGCCGAGGGGCAGATACTTGAAGCAGAAAATATAGGAAATCTCAAAATGGACATACACACATACACAGAAATAATTAAAAATAAAACTGCCCATTTCTTTGCAGCATGTTCAGAGGGTGCAACAATTGCTGCAAATGCAGATGTGCAGGTATCACATAATTTAAGAGAATTTTCGTTCAATATGGGAATGGCTTTCCAGATAACCGATGATATTCTGGATATAGTTGGAAATGAAAAAGCCATGGGCAAACCAACCATGGTAGACCTTAACCATGATATAGTTACTCTGCCAATAATATATGCCCTGAAAAATGCAAATGAAAGAGATAGAAATAAAATAATAAATATACTTACAGGAAAATCAAGGGAACCTGATTTTAAGGATGTTTTTAAGGAGATACTTTTTGAAACGGGTGCTCTTGACTATTCATTTAAAATAGCCAAAGAATATATTATGAAATCAGTGACAAACCTGAATAATATTGGAAAATCCGATAATGTCAATCTTCTCATGGATCTTGCATTGATTGTAATTGATAGAATAAATGAGTCTGGGGTGATATAAATGACAAGAATATTATTATACACTGGAAAGGGTGGCGTTGGAAAAACAAGTGTGGCAGCTGCAACTGCAGTGCTGCTTTCAAAAAAATATAAAACACTGGTAATGTCAACCGACCCTGCACATAGCCTTGGGGATTCTCTTGAAAGGGAAATTGGTTCTGAACCAACTCTTATTTCAAATAATTTATATGCACAGGAAGTGAATATAAATGATGCGATTAATTCCCACTGGAAGGATTTAAAAGAGTACTTAACTGCACTGTTTCAATATCAGGGCCTGGATCCAATATCTGCTGATGAAATAGCCATACTTCCAGGATTTGATGAGGCTGCATATCTTTTATACATAAACGACTATGTTTCAAAAAACCAGTTTGATGTTATTGTTGTTGACAGTGCACCTACAGGTGAATCCCTGAGATTGCTATCATTTCCGGAGGTGATGAGGTGGTACATGGATAAAATATTTCCAATCAGCAGAACAGCTGCCAAGCTGGCAAGGCCATTAATGAGACCATTTTCAGGCATACCCGTTCCAAACGATGCAGTATTCAAAAGTGCTGAGACACTGTATGATCAGCTTGGAAACATCCATGATGTCTTGCAGAATCCAGATATAACTTCTATAAGGCTTGTAACAAATGCCGATCAGATGTCATATAATGAGACAAAAAGGGCATTCACATATTTATTATTGTATGGGTATCCTGTTGATGCGGTAATAGCAAACAAAATCTATACAGATGATACTGGAGATTTCTTTAAGGGATGGAGGGATTCCCAAACAAGAATTGTGGGTGAATTGCCAGATGCATTTCCTGATATAAATATTCTTAAGAGCTATCTACAGAATTATGAACTGCTTGGAGAGGAAAAATTATCGATTTTTGGAAAGAACATATACGGAAATTATGACCCATTTGATGTTTTTTATAAGGGAAAGCCAATAGAATATATAAAGAAGGGAAACAATACAGTGATAAAAATAGAACTGCCCCATGCAACAAAGGAAAACCTGAATGTTTATAATAAAGCAGGCGAATTGATAATCGAACTTAAAAACTGGAAACGTGTACTTTATTTACCGCAAACTATGGCAAATATGGAACCTCAGGATGCTGAATTAAAAAATGGTTACCTATATATAACATTAAGTTAATTACCGTATATGGATAAAAAAACTATCATTCAAATAAATATCGAGGTCCCAAAGATCGTTAATGATTTGATGAATGAAAGTGAAAAATATGCCAGAGGGGCTCTTGAGCTTCTAAAATTGGGCAATAGAATAGTATTCAAACAAACCAGTGAAAAGCATGAACCGGAGAAGAAATTAAAAAAATTGAATGTAAAATAATTAATTTTTATACTGTACACTCATGAGCTGCCTATCAATTTCTTCCTGAAAATTAATTCTGGCTTTTGATGGGTCCCTAGCAATCATAGCAACACGGCTTTCAAATCTATCGGCATATGGTGTATACCCTAATCTTTTTGAAAGTTCGTTTGAAAAGTCAAGAACCATTTCATGCGGTGGCATGTTTTCAAACTTAAGCCTGTCAGAAGATTGTCCCACGTGAACATATCCCTTTGATTCTATGAAATCAGGCTCCGCAAGTTTATCCATTTTCTCATACTCATCCAGATATGGCATATTTACCTCCTTTACCAAAGTATGCCTTATCACCCTTCTGGTATTTAGAGATGGCAGCAATTCCAGAGTTTTGTTAAAATTCTCCCATGCATTCCCTATAGCAGGGTGCAGAACCTCATTGAATATTTTCTTTGTTGGACCAGCCACAGTAACATATAGCTGTGTGGGCAGGGGGTTGAGTTTTTCCAGGACCATTGGAAGAGTTCCATTTGTGACAACAAATGTGGAAATGCCCCTTCTTGCAGCGGCCTCTATTAATTCCCCAAGCCTTGTATACAGAGTTGGTTCTCCAGTTAATGAAATTGCCATATGTTTGGGATGTTCAGCCTCTTCAAATAATTCTTTTTTGACCTTGGGGTTTCCCTTAAAGCCTGATATTAATTTTAAATGTGCCTTTATGCTTTCTTCAAGTATGAATTCTGGATCGTCCTCATCAGATATGTGCATGCTGTCAAATCCCTGAAATCTCCAGCAGAATTCGCAATTTTCAGAGCATGCATTCAATGATGGGGTCATCTGTATACATTGCGATGATTTTATTCCGTAAAATGTATTTTTATAACAGGTGCCATGGCCTGTTAATTCACTCTTTGTCCAGTGGCATACCTTAACGGCAGAGTGCTTGCCAACAAGACCGTAATGCTGTTTTTTATAAATTGATTCATAATTATTCATCATTGAATTGTCATTTTAAAAAAATATATAAAGTCTTTTAAATTATATTTGCAAATACACTTATGTCTATATTTTTATATTGTTTACGCTGAGTTTTGATAGAGTATAAGGGTAAATAAAACAAAGGAAGTGAAACATATCCTGTTGCAAAGAGGCTGATGAATAATGTGCGTCGATCTTATTTCAGAAAGTTTTTTATAATGATAGAATACATTCTATAAAAATATTTATATTTATATTAATATTATTATTATTATTATTATTGTTATGAAACCAAAAAACCTTATTAGATTTACAGCAATATTTGTAGTATTCCTATTTGTGGGAATGGGGTTTATAGGAATGGTTATTCAGAATGATAAAGTGGTTTCGAATACCAATGAACATGCAACAAATAAAAATTTTGCAAGCACATCGTTTGAATACAGTGCTTTAAATTATGCACGCAATCATTGGGGGAAAAATGCCACAAAAAATAAACTTGATTCTCTGGAATATTCTCTTAATTCCAACTTTATAACGTGGTACCACAATAATTATTATAAACTTCCATTAAAATACAGAAACCTCACAAATTCTAATATGCCATTCTTAATGAAAATATATCAAAATGAATCCCCAAAGGGAAAATTATTATTGTCCAATATAGCTAATTATGAAATGAATAAACAACATAAAAATAACCTTAATATAACTCATATAGTTAATAATAGGATGGGCATATTAATATTAAATAAAACAATCATTTATCATAATAAAACTGCGTATCAACTCACATACAAATACAAAAAGAATAATTCATCACTTGTATATTCACTCATAATACAGGGCAAAAAAGTAATTCCTGTTGATCCATATATAAGATTGAACAATTTCAAAATATCCGCTGGTGTGTGGATATTTAAGGTATATGGGGAAAGTTACAATATTTATCTTAGATTTAATAATTATAACAATGCCAAAGCTTATGAAAATTACATTATAGGGAATCTTCAATTAAAAGCGATTATTACCGATATTATGGATGGAATTTTTTGGATTGCTCTGGGTGTATTAACAACTGGTTGGGTGGGAGTCCTAGTTGCTGTAGCCGGGACACTTGTTTCGGATCTAGCAGGTGTGACAAATCCACTCACTATTGCCCATAATGTTAAAACTCTATTTAAAAATGAGTGGGGATATAGTGGAAATTTCAGAATAGTATTTACTGAAAATGAGTGGGAAAATGGAGCCTTGCCTGAATTTGCAGTTTGGGGAAGGATAAACCCCGGGAACAGTTTATTCGAAGTTTTTCGAAGTTTTCAATATTTAACACAAAACGAGGGGAATAATTTCGTTAAAGCCTTTGGTAAACTTGCAGCTCATTATGGATTAGATAAAACTGACTATATAAGTAATCCCAAGGAATGGAGGTACTTTGGGTAATAAATTAAAAACACAAGGTGTTCCAAAAATGATATCTGAGTTAATATTAATTAATGCCTCAATTGCAATTATATTTATATTAATAAAGGGCCTAATGGATTTAGAGATAACAGGAAAACAATTAAAAAAACCACTAGCAATTTCCATAGCAAATCTTATTATCATACTAATTATTTTTGGCATTTATTATAGATCTATTTTTTTATCTCAATATAGATATTTTTATCAAATTGGACATTTGGTATATTTTTCATATCAATTTTTTTATATATTTACTTTTGATGAGTTTTTAATTATTAGCTATTTCACTCTACTTCTACTTTCATTAACTAATAAAACTGGCAAATTAAACCTTATGAAAAAATATCATATTACTAGAGATGAGGTAAATAAACTAAATCCATTCAATAAGAAAAAACTTGTAAGGGAATGGTCTGAATGGAATAAGAATAAATAGCAATACATGGATTTACAATGTATTAAGGGCAAAAAAATTCGCAATTATTATGATACTTGGAAACAATTGTTTTTTCCACTTAGTGCTTTTTAATATAAAAATTATTCATCGTGTGCAGGCGCTCCACACATATTGATTGTGAATGAATACACCAAATATTTGGCACACATTTTTTCCATTTTTCAATACACTTTACATTTATTTTAAACTCCCTATATTTTAAACCGATTCAATTTTCAAATTACAGAATTTCATGGATTTTGATGGGGTTGATATCACTGGCATTTATATCCTTTATAATACCGGTACATGAAGAAGTTTATATAAAATTATATGGAAATACAAAAATAAAATAAAAAATTATATCCTTATTCGTATCCGCCTGGTGGCATTCCTCCCATTCCGCCTGGAGCTCCACCTTTCGATGACTTTGTTGCTATGACATCATCTATTCTCAGTATCATAACGGCTGCCTCAGTGGCTGCTTCGATGGCCTGTTTTCCAACTCTGATGGGTTCTATTACACCTGTTTTTTCCATGTCTTCAACGCTTCCAGTGAATACATTTAACCCAAAGGTCTTTTTGCCCTGTGCATGTGCACTTCTGATCTGTATAAGCATATCTATTGGATCGAGACCTGCATTTTCTGCCAGTGCTCTGGGTATATCTTCAAGTGCATCAGCAAATTTTTCAATTGCAAGCTGCTGTCTTCCGCCAACTTTGGAAGCATATGATCTTAGCCTGAAGGCGATTTCTTCTGATGCTGATCCTCCACCGGTTACGTAAGCTCCATCCTCAACTGCAGCGGCGACAACATGCAATGAATCAGTAATTGACCTTTCTATTTCATCAGCTACATGTTCTGTTCCAGCTTTTATCAAAATGCTTATTGCCTTTGGATTCTTGCTTCCTGTTATGAAGGTCATATAGTCGTCCCCAACCTTTCTTTCCTCAACCGTTGATGCAAATCCAAGGTCGGATGGTGTAATTTCTTCAAGTGAGGATATTATTGTTGCACTTGTGGCCTTTGCAAGCTTATCAACATCGCTTTTTTTGACCCTTCTTACTGCATATATTCCTTCTCTGGCAAGGTAATGCTGTGCCATATCATCTATTCCTTTCTGTGTTATGACCACATTTGCCCCTATTGATTTTACCTTTTCTACCATCTCCTTTAAAAGGTCTTCCTCCTGGGTCAGAAATTTCTGTATCATTTTAGGATCGCTTATCTGAAGATTGGTATCAAATTCAGGCTTTTTGATTTCAAGTGCTGCATCAAGCAGTGCTATTCTTGCATCCTTTACAATCTTTGGCATATTTGGATGTACCTTTTCCTTATCAAGAATGATGCCGTCTATTAACTTGGTTTCTCCGATTTCTCCACTATGCTTCTTGACTATCATTAAATTGTCAAAATCAACATAGTATTTGCCATCTCTTTCCTCTGCAATGTTTTTAATTGCTTCATATGAAATTCCTCCAAGCAAATCTTCCTCAACTGAAGCACTCTTGCTGTTTAGAGATGTTTTTGCCATTTTAACGAGTAATTCCTCATCATTAATTTTTACTTTTTTTGAAATTTCGTCAAGCACCTTTGAGGCTTCAGCTGCTGCCATTTTGTAGCCCTCAGTAATAACTGTAGCATGAACATTTTGATTTATCAATGTTTGTGCCTGATCCAGCAGTGCACCTGCAATTACAACTGCTGTTGTTGTACCATCACCAACATAGCTGTCCTGTGTTTTTGATACTTCCACCATCATCTTGGCTGCAGGGTGTTCCACATCCATTTCCTTTAAAATTGTAACTCCATCATTTGTTATAACTATATCTCCAAGGGAATCTACTAGCATCTTATCCATTCCTCTTGGACCCAATGTAGATCTTATTGATGTGGCAATTGCCTTGGCAGCATCAATGTTTTCCTGCATTGCATCTCTTCCGCTTTCTCTTTTTGTTCCTTCTCTTAATACAAAAATTGGTTGACCACCGATCATGATTATCAATAAGTAAAAATAAACTTCTATATAAGGATTACTATATATGATTTAATTATATTATTAGTTTATTATATTTTTATTAATATATTGACCGTCCTCCCCGCTTCACCAGTACTGTCTGTTTTTTGCATAGTCTGTCTCTGCCTTCAATAACTGCCTTATCATGTCATCCTCATTTAGATATGATACTTCCAGTATTCTTGAGGCAGTTTCAGGGCCTACGCCTCTGGCCGCCATGACCATTATTGCAGTAATTCCCCTTTCTCTTACAAGGTGCGCGTTCTGAACCAATCTTTTTTTTGCTTTCTGATCCATATTTCTCAGTGAATCCTCATCAAATTTTGAAATTGAAGCAACTAGATGAGAGTGGCAAACGGGGCATTTTATATCACCTATATCCTTTATTTTTTTTGTTCTTTTATTTCCACAGGATGTACAGTAAAGTATGACTTCTTCATTCATGAGCCTTTTTTTGATGGAGTCAAGGATTGTTTTTGTTGGCCTCAATGGCATTATTCTCTCTGAATAATGGTATAAAAAAACGTTGGATGATTCTGATATTTTATCCCTTAAAACAAAGTTTACATTTTTAATGTTTGATAAGTACGATTTTAAAACATCTATATCCATATAATCAAATATCAGTTTTCTCATGGAGTCTTCATAAACAGGTGACTCATAATATGCATCCACAATTTTTTCAAATCTGATCCTGCTTATATCCGCATCAACATTAATCACCCCAAATTTTCTTGCCTCATATAGAAATACATTGCTGAAGAATCTCGACCTCCTCACTGATGATTTTATATATCCATTTAAATTTTCTATATTTATTGACATTATTATATTTTTGATATCACCTGAGGATATATTTCTTGTGAGCTTTAAATAAATATGATATGGTGAATAGTCCATTTCAACACTTTCACCTGTAATCGATGTCATTATGCCTGACAGAATTTCACCCATGGTAAAATTTCCCAAACTGCCAAGCAGTATCTGGATAATCACCTCTGCATTGTGCGACTCAATAATTACCCTATCCAGTGTTGCAATATCATGTTCATACCAGTCTTTCAATAAGTCCCGGCCTCTCTGATTGAGAAAAGCCGGTATCTCCTTATTTTCTCTGTTTTCTGAAACACGGGAAACCGCTTCATAAAGAACGGGAATTTCTTCACCGGTCCAGTGTGGAGCTATTGCGGCAGTTGGAAATGGCTCAACGTGAATTATATCATCCTTAATCCGTATTGTTCTCCATGTTGAACCCCTTATGATAAAAAATGATCCCGGCTCAATTTCATTTAAAACATATTTCTCATCCAGTGTACCGATAAATTTTCTATTCGCTATATCAATAACCCTGTAATTTTTCTCGCTGGCTATCATTGATATATTCTGAATATAGTATTTCAATATTGAATATCTTTTTATTATATGCGCATCCTCAATAATGAGTTTTTTTGTTTTTGAAAGTAAGTCTATCACGGACATATAGTCCTCATAAGATAATGTCCTGAATGGGTAAGCTCCTGTAATTATTTTATAAAAATCGTCATATTTAATTTTTTTTGAATAATTCAATTCAAGCAATATCTGATTTGCCACAGTTGAAAGTGAATTTTTTCTTATCATTACATTTTCCAAATTGTGCTCATTCACATTGTCCACTATTGCTACGGCTTCTTCCAGTTCAATTACATCATTGCATATTATGATGCCTTGCGATATCTTTTCCAGGTTATGCCCTGATCTCCCTATTCTCTGTACCAGTTTGTTTATTTGCCTGGGCGAATTAAACTGAACAACAGTATCTGCTGTCCCGATATCAATCCCCAATTCAAGGGATGAAGTGCATATCATCCCCTTTATTTTATTGTTTTTAAAATCATATTCTGCTGTCTCCCTGGTCTCCTTTGATAATGAGCCATGGTGTACTTCAATATCTGGATTTTTAAGCCAGAGCCTAAGTCTAAAGGCAATATCCTCAGCCACATATCTCCTGTTGACAAACACAATTGTTCCCATGTTATGTTCTATTATTGAGTGTATTTTTACAAGAGCACCTGCAAATTGCGGATCACATCCCATGATTTCGGATATCTGTTCATTTGCCTCATCGGGATATAAAACCTCCACTTTCATTTTTTTATCAATTCCTGGCTTGATTATTTCCGGCCTATTGCGAGGTGATAAAAAATCTGCAAGTTCATTTTCATTTTTTATGGTTGCCGATAATCCTATTATCTGTATGTGCCCTGCTAGTGCTTTCAGGCGTTCCATTGCTATTGAGAACTGTGACCCTCGTTCATTCTGGGCCATCTCATGAACCTCGTCAACTATTACATACTTTGTATTTTTTATATGTTCTCTCAAATTTTTTCCGGACATTAAAAGCTGCAATGATTCCGGTGTGGTAATTAATATTTCAGCAGGATTTTTTGATATTTCGGCCCTCTGTGCCTGAGTGATATCGCTATGCCTTACCTGTATTCTTATACCAAGAGTGCTGCAGTAATCATACAATCTGGATAACATATCCCTGTTCAATGCCCTTAATGGGGTGATATACAGAAGTGAAATTGGTTGTGGCTTATCATTATATATCATATTTATCAGAGGCAGGATTGCAGCTTCTGTTTTACCTGATCCTGTTGGTGATATGAGCAGAACGTTTTTGCCGGAAAGTATTTCGGGAATTGCCAATTTCTGGGCTTCTGTCGGGTTGTAAAGCCCATTTCTATTTATACTCTTAACAAGTTCGGGATTCAGTAAGCTAAAAACATTTTTAAACAGTGGATCCATAATTTAATATTCAAATTACCTATTCATATTTAAATTTTATAAATATATTATTCTTAAAAGCATTACTTGAAAAATTTACACTTGAAGAAACCAATAAATTTTTTTCAATAAAATGATTCAAACCATTTATTCAAATATGCAAAATTATATTTATAGAATATTTTTTTTCATAATATGGTCAAACCTCCTGAAACATTAATGGGCTTGCGTGTATGGTACTCTATAGATAATGGTAAATTTTTATGGTGCCCGGAATACGGGAATATTCCACAACCTTCTGGTTGGGAACTTCTTCGGCCTGGAAATACTTACATGACCAGAACACTGAAAAAATTGGGTCTCCATTGGATACTTCTACAAAGGCATAAGAAATACACGTATAACATTGGGATAATAGCTCCAGCTGAAAATATCAAGGAAGTGAGAAAGCTGGAAGAAGAATCACAATAGGAAAGAGAGATAAAAAAATAAAAAATCCAGGAAGTTGAAAATTTTTAAAATTCAACAGCCATCGCCAAAAAATTTCTGCAAATCTCTTTTAACCACTATTTTTCTTGTTCCCTTAATTCTATCAATATAACCATATTCTTCAAGCGTTTTTAACAGGGAAGCACCAAGAGTTCCACCAAGATGGTATTTTTTAACGGTGGAATCAAAGCACCCATAGGCAAAAATTCTGTTGCTGTTTTTTCTTGTTGAGATGTCAACATTTTTTGATATCAGAGCATTTTTTCCCCTTAAAGTGAGTGAAAATTCATTGTGGCTATCCTTGACTAACCATTTTCTTGCAACCATTCCATTGAAAATTTTCACTCCCTCGATACCTGCCAGATGGTCATAGCATACCCTCGCACGGTGAAAATCTTTAATATTATAATCCACGGTTATATCATCTTGCCCAGAGTTGATTATATTATTAAGGTAATTCACAAGTTCTTCAATGCCTTCTGGCAATAATTTATATATCCTTTCCCTTCCAATATTATATGTATCTACAATTCCAATTCCGAGAAGTATGGATAAATGTGTTGATACGGTTGACTGGTGCAATCCCGTTTTGATAACTATTCCCGTGACAGTTTCTGTTTTTTTTGATAGTATTTCGATAATTTTAATTCTTAAAGGATTGGAAAATGCCCTTATAACATCACTTGCTTCCATAATACCTTCATAATCTATCGTTTAATAAATTTTTCACATATCGGGATTCAATGATATATGAAAATAAATTTATGATAAATAAATATAAAGGAGGGTGCAAAATTATAAAAGCAGGGTGTATTCTGTTCATATTGCAAGGCTCTTATATGGGATAAACTGGATGGATATAGCACCCGCACTTTCATATATCAGGCAATCCTTTCTTATATCAACTGTTGAAATTGGTGCACTTGTGGCTTCCTTTTATACTGGTTTATTTGCATTTCAATTTCTTGGTGGTTATTTGTCCTCTTTAATTGGAGATAAAACAACCTCACTAACCGGAATACTTCTTGTTGGTATATTTGCCATAACGTCAGGACTTTCAACTAATTTTCCGGAACTTTTATTATCAAGGTTTTTTGCAGGTATTGCTTCAGCGCTATTTTTCTCCCCTGCCCTTAGCCTGCTTGCATCTATAGTGCCTGCGGAAAAATACACATTTCACGTTGGTATATACAATGCATCCTACGCCATTGGTTCCGGAATTGGTGTGGCTGGATGGTCAATAATGGATATTTATGAAGGATATAAAAACGGCTTTATTATAGCTGGAATAGCAACAGTATTTTTGTTTATCATGCTTACAATACTTTTAAAAGATATAAGCAATGTTAAAACACATAAAAAAGATATTGCAAAAAGCATTAAAATGGTATTATCATCAAAATTGATCCCACTTGTTGCTTTGATAGGCGGAGGGACCATAATAGCTTATACAATTATGGGACAATTTTTTGTGTATTACCTTGAATATTTAAAATTTGGCACTCTTAAATCCGGTTATATTTCTTCCCTATCTTTATTGATAGGTTTTATTGGGGGTGTTGTTGGAGGGTATCATTATTCAAAGACAAAGCATAAACTTGCAGTTTTTATAATGCTTAATGTATTGATTTCCATTCTTCTTATTGTTGTGGGATTTGTTTTCAATATCATTTTAATTATTATCACTGTAATTTTGATGGGCATGCTGGCAGTATATGGTTTCTCTGTTATTTATGCAATAATAAGAAAGCTTTCCAGAAGAGATCTCGTTTCATTGTCAATATCCTATGTAAATACTGTGCAACTGGCAATCGCCGCTATTGTTCCGGTTATATTTACTTATTTATCTGAAATTTCTGGCTACAAAACTTCATGGATTGCCATGGGAATAATATCAATGGCGCTTATATCTCTGATAATACCTGCAAAAAAGGAACTTTATAATAAAATATCGTAACTTTACATGATTTCTTTGTAAAATTATTCATAAATATTGAATTTTACGCAGTTTTAACGCATTGTCCGTGTAGTGCATATTCTATTGAAATTATCTTAAATTTATTTGCAAGATCCAACATCTTTTGCTACAAAACCATAATGGCAAGGATATTAATTCAACACCATGAAACCATTAAATCACAATTCAATTAAATAAAGGGTTTTAGAAAAAATAAAGTGAGACAAATGTAAAGTCGTGTATGATGTTTCAATATTCAGATAAGAATATACATCCCAGAAAATATGCTATGTATCATTTTTTTAAATGTGTGAAAAACAATGCATTAGATAAATATTTTAAATAAATAATAATACAGTTCTATGTTACTTCCAAAAAAAATATTCTTTACACGTGGTATAGGCAGGGGTGAAACGCAGTTGCAATCGTTTGAAAATGCCCTGAGAGATGCGGACATAGCCCCATATAATCTGGTAAGTGTAAGTTCCATACTTCCACCATATGCCGAAATAATAGATAAATCCGAGGGAATAAAATTGCTGTCATATGGCCAGATATTATTCACCGTTCTTGCAAGAAATTCATCAAATGAACTCAATAGAATGATATCCTCTGCTATTGGTTTTGCCGTTCCTGCGGATAGGGGGAAATGGGGATATTTAAGTGAACACCATTCATTTGGCCAAACAGAAAATGATTCGGGGCACTTTGCCGAAAAATTAGCAGCGGAAATGCTTGCAAGTACGATGGGATTGGATGAGCATCTAACATGGGATGAAAATAAAAATGAATATGTGCTTGATGATAAAATTTTAACTACTAAAAATATTGCTGCAACAACCGTGGTATTGAAACCGGATGAATGGGCAACGGTTATTGCTGCGGCTGTACTGGTGGTATGAACATGGACAACTCAATAGAACAGAAATGGCGCAATGCCTGGGATAAAAATAATATTTTTGAGGCAAAAGTTGAGGCTTCCAAAAAAAAGTTTTTGGTTACTGTGCCATGGCCATATACAAATGGATCACTTCATGTGGGGCATGGGAGAACCTATACACTTGGAGACATAGTTGCCAGATACAAGCGAATGATTGGGTATAACGTTCTTTTTCCCATGGCATTTCATGAAAGCGGCACCCCGATACTTGCATTTTCTGAGAGAATAGCAAACAATGACAAGGATACTCTAAAATTATACAGAAATTATTTAATGGAATATGAAAAGTCAGAAAATATTGATGACATTATCTATTCATTCAGAGAGCCCAAGAATATTGCTGAATATTTTTCAAAGGTAATAATTAAGGATTTTTCTGACCTTGGATATTCCATAGACTGGTCCAGAAAATTCACCTCAGCTGACAACTTTTATCAGTGTATTGTTAGATGGCAATTTGATCATTTAAAGACCCTTGGATTGCTGAAAAAGGGTGAATATCCAATTCTGTACAGCATAAATGATGAGAATGCGGTAGGAGAAGATGACATAAAGGACGGCGATACTGATAAGGTAAGCGTGGAAGAATTTACTGGGGTGCTATTCAAAGGCAGAAACTTTGACCTTATAACGGCCTCTTTGAGGCCGGAAACACTGTTCGGTGTTACAAATTTATGGATAAATCCGGATGCGGATTATGTAATTATAAATTACGGAAACCGTGATATTGCCATTTCATATTCGGGATATATAAAATTTTCATTGCAGCATGAAGGCGTGAAGCTTGTAAAACATATAAATAAGGATGACATTTTAAAGGAAAAATTCAAAGTTCCACTGTACAATGCAGATGTGTCTGTATATGAAGCGAATTTTGTTGATCCAGATAACGGTAGCGGAATTGTGTATTCTGTTCCTGGCCACTCAATATTTGATTATGTATATTTCAAAAAAAATAATCTTGACTTTGATATTAAGAAAGTTGTTGAAACTGGAAATGATATAAATGTGGAGAGCCTGATAAGAAAATATGACCTTTTAAACAATTCAGATAAACTGAAGGAAGCAACGCAGGAATTATACAAGGAGGAATTTTACAAGGGAACGTTGATAAACTCAAGCAAATACTCAGGATTATCGGTCAATGAAGTTAGGGAACAGATAAAAAAAGATCTTATACATGAAAATATGGGCATTATATTCTATGAAACCAGCAGAAAGGCCGAAACAAGAAGTGGTTCACTGGTAATTGTTGCTATTTTAAAGGATCAGTGGTTCATTGACTATTCCAGAGACTGGCTAAAGGAAAAAGCGCATGATTCCATCAATTCAATGAAATTTTATCCCGAGTTATATAGAAAATTGATGAATGATGCCATTGACTGGCTAAAGGAAAGGCCATGCGCCAGAAAGAGGGGCATAGGGACAAAATTGCCATTTGATAACAGATGGATCATTGAATCACTATCTGATTCAACTATTTACATGATAACCTATACAAATGCAACTGAGATGAAAAATATATATGACCATCTTGGGGATATTGAAGATGAAATACTGGATTATGTTTACCTCAATGAAAATTTGGATATGGGTAAATATGATGAACTGACCCGCAAAAATATAATTGCTGCAAGGGAAAAATTCAACTACTGGTATGGTAATGATTTGAGAATAACCGCCCCCCCGCATATTTCTAACCATCTGGCATTTTTTATAATGAATCATGCCGCAATCTTTAATGGTAAGAATTTGCCAGGTGGGCTAATGTTATCTGGAATTGTAATATCCAATGGGTCAAAAATTTCTAAAAGCAAGGGTAATGTCATATCATTGCTTGAAATTACAAAAAAATATTCTGCAGATCTTTACAGGCTATTCATAGCAGTCGGAGCCGATGTGTCATCGTTGCTCGACTGGAATGAGAAGGATATTGCCTCAGTTTCAAAGAGATACGACTACTTCATAAATATTTTAAAGGATTACAACAGAGACGCAGAAGAAAGCGGCGATTATATATACAAATGGTTTGTATCATCGTTTTACAGTCATTTAAAGGACTATCTCAGCAATATGGAAGCAATGAAAATAAGGGATGCATACATATCCATATTTTACAGTGTACTCAATGATTTAAAAACGCTTGAAAACATGGGTGGGAATATCAACAGCGGATTAAAATTGATTATGCATGACTGGTTGATTGCAATGTCTCCTGTAATTCCCTACTCATGTGAAGAATTCTGGCATATGCACATTAATGACAAATTTGTAAGCACGGAGATTCTGGATACAAATGTTGAGGATAAGATAAATTATGGCATACTGGCAGCCGAGGAATATCTTGAGAGAGTGTTGACGGATATAAAGGAAATATCAAAGGTAATAAAAAATCAGGGAGAAACTGCGAATATAACTGTTTTTGGAGAATATCAGAAAGATTTTATAGAAATGTTCAACAGAAAGGAGATAAAGCAAGAATATAAAATAATGATAAAGGATTATATAAAAAATAGAAACAGAATCCTTGATAAGCAGATAGATGAATATGCGGTTTTATCAGAAAATAGATCATACATGGAAAGGGTTACTGGGCTGAAAATAGAGATACTAAAAAGCAAAAACATAGAACAGAAAAACCCATGGCCCGGAAGACCAACCATAAAAATAATTTAAATATCGAATACAATTGTGGCATAATTTTTTTCCGGACATATCTCCAGATCGTAATATGTTGGATCCTTGATAACATATTCATATTCAACATTTTCAGGCAGTTCTGCCCCATATAACTTCCCTGTAATATGCATATTTTTTATTTCAAGGTCTGAAATGAAATAAAGAATATTTTGCGTTTCAAGATAGTATATAATATCTGATAGTAAGGAAACTAGAAGATCATAATAATTATTTCTTTCAATTTTTATGTCAATTATTTTATCGGGAATTAAATTGCTAGTTTTAACAATTAAATTTGCCATTGCAGATATGGCATTTTCAAAAATTGTTTTATAGGAATTACCATACACCTTTATTTTTAAATCTCCGGTATGATCAAGAACCTCATACATGATTTTGGGATTTTTTTCTTCCATGTTAATATCTTCCTTTAAGTTTATGATATCATTAAACTTTAAATTTTTCATATATCTGTGAAATATGCAGAAATTATGTTACATAATCATAATTTTATTAAATTACTCATTTTATTATATTGTTAGACTTTTTATTATATATGATATTATTTCCTAATATCCCGATAGTTATTACACTTAATATTATTAATAATGATACCCATATATAAAGAGATGGTTTTTTATAATTTAATACCATTTCTCCTATGAATGAAATATAACTTAGGATTATAGCTAATATCATAGCTTTAGTTATTTTCACATGTCTCATTTTTCTCACCAAAATATGTGCTCTATTCCCATATCCGGGTATTTTGGATGGTGATTCTCAATTTGATAATAAAATTCAATCATTATACCACTATCAAGTAAGATAAGTAAAGCAATTCCCACAACCAACTGGACTAGACATTGCTGCTATAAAACCTATTACAGCTATTACAAGCAAAATCCAGCTTAATGTAGAATCGTCCATTACCACTGCACTTGTTTCACTTATGTTCATGGATTTTACAGTATTATTTGTTCTGGATGGCATTGTATTCATTGCCTCCCACCTTTCCTCATAAGCTGTGTTTTTTTTAATGTTTCATTGGCCACTGTCAATTCACCTATTATTTTCTTAAGATCATTTATTTCTTTTCTTGATTTCTGGTATTCAGATGACCTTCCAGGTTCCAGTGCTGATGTTCCACCCTCTATAAAAGAATCCCTCCATTTATATAATAATGATACAGCTGTATTGTATTTCCTGCTTATCTCTGCTATTGTTTCTGTGCTTGAAAGCATCTCCATTACTATCCTTGCTTTCTCTTCCTTTGTTTTGAATGATCGGTTATTCATTAATATATCACCTCTATATTCTGTACTACCCTATTGAAGCCTTTCTCTCCTGTTAAACTGTCTGAATGAAAGTGAACCCATAACAAACTCCTTACAGCATAAACAATTTGTATATAATTCCCTGAATTAACGTGTTTATACCTTTCTTTCCATTTTTCATCCTCCTATTTTTAAATTATTCATCCGTAATAGCCATTTCAAATTCATCAGGGGAGAGATAACTCGATGAAGGATATGATCTCACTGAATTATATTCCTATAAAGCCAACTCCATATAATTCTTGAATCTAAAAAAATACGATTCGATATGTCATCCTCACTTAAAGTGCAATCATGTATGGTTTCATTGTCTATCCCATGGTATTAATAATTTTTTATACCCCTTTTGTAAAGAAACTTTTATAATGAAATTCACATTTATCTATTAGAAAAACTTATAATTGTATAATATAATTAAGGAAGAGGTGAATAAATGCAACAGGGTCAAATGGCTTATGATAGAGCAATTACGGTATTTTCTCCTGATGGGAGATTATTTCAGGTTGAGTATGCAAGAGAAGCAGTTAAAAAAGGTTCCACAGCACTAGGTATTAAGTTCAAGGACGGAGTGATACTTTTGTCAGAGAAAAAAGTCAGAAGCAAGCTTGTGGAAAAAAATTCACTGGAAAAAATCCAGTTAATTGATGATTACGTGGCAACAGTTACATCAGGCCTTGTTGCTGATGCAAGAGTTTTAATAGACTTTGCAAGAATTGGGGCACAGCAGGAAAAGGTTACATATGGTTCATTGACAAACATAGAAAACCTTGTAAAGAAAGTGGCAGACCAGATGCAGCAGTATACGCAATTCGGAGGTGTAAGACCCTATGGTGTTTCAATAATATTTGCGGGAATGGATACAATAGGCCCTAGACTCTTTGACTGTGATCCTGCCGGAACAATAAATGAGTATAAATCCGTAGCTATAGGTGCAGGCAAGGATGCTGCAACCGATTATATTGAAAAAGCTTATAAAGAAGATATGACCATGGATGAAACAATAAAAATGGGAATAGCCGCTTTAAAAGCTGCAATTACGGATGAAAGTTCAATCAAGGAACCAGAAATTGCCGCAATAAAGGTTGGTGAGAGGTTCCACATATTGACCAACGATGAAGTTGCAAAGTATTTAAATTAAACAGTGAAAATCTATATTTTATAAAAAATAATTATAATTTTTTAAATTGCTGCTTAAATATTATAGTTGATTTTAATGATATAGCAAAGTTTAGAATAAAACTTCCTGATCGTTTCAATAAATAAATTTATAACATTTATTAAAATGTCTCATAGGTTTGAATGATTTCAGTTATATTAGGAATGCAATTTGGCGATGAGGGAAAGGGCAAAATAACAGATTATATAAGTAAAGTTTATGATGACGTTGTTCGATTCAATGGCGGAGGCAATGCAGGCCACACTGTTGTTATCAATGATAAAAAATATAAATTCCATCTTATTCCCTCCGGTGCACTGCAATCAAAAACAGTAATTCTGGGAAATGGGATGGTTCTTGACCTTGAAGAATTATTAACAGAAATAGACGTTTTAAAGGTTGCAAATAAGAATATAAATATAAAAATAAGCGCAAATGCACATATTGTTTCAAAAATGCATAAATTTCTTGACAAGCAGGAAGAAAGCATTAGGTCAAATCTAAATATAGGAACAACATCAATGGGCATTGGCCCCACATATGAGGATAAGTATGCAAGAACGGGCATAAGGGTCATAGACCTTTCAGATATTGAAATTTTAAGGCAAAAAATAGGCACAATATACAAAATGAAGAAGGAACTTTTGAAGGATTCAATATATAATGATGAGAATGAGAGGGAGAATTTAGCAAAGGATCTTTATTCACTGGGAGAGAAAATAAATTGTTATATTGATTATACGGAAACCCTTATAAATGCAGAATATAAAACAGGGAAAAACATACTTTTTGAAGGGGCACAGGGAGGAATGCTTGATATTGACTTTGGAATTTATCCATTTGTTACATCATCAAATACAATAGCAGGTGCCCTTTCATCAGGATCAGGGTTTTCATTCAGGAAGGTTGATAAGGTCATAGGTGTTTTCAAGGCATATCAATCCAAGGTTGGATCTGGACCATTTCCAACCGAAATAATAGATGACGATTCATTGAGAAAATACGGAAGTGAATACGGAACAACAACAGGAAGGCCTAGAAGGGTCGGGTGGCTTGATATACCATTATTGAAGTATACATCTATGCTCAACGATGTTGATTCTCTTGCCATTACCAAGGTTGACATTCTTGGAAAAATGGATAAAATAAAGGTCGGCCTTAAATATTTAATTGATGGCAAGGAAATTGATTATTTTCCTAAAAAATTAAAGGATTTTGAAAAAATAAGGGTTGAGTATAAAGAGATTCCAGGATGGGGAGATATGGATGAGGAGAAAATAATAGATCAGGGATACTCTGCATTGCCAAAAAACATGAAAGATTACTTAAAATTAATTGAGGATGAAATTGGAAAAAATATAGAGATTATCTCTCTTGGAGAGGACAGAAAAAGAACCATCACAAAAGAAATATTTAATTAAGATAATGTGATTTGGGAGTACAAAAATTTGGTTTATTTTAAAATCAAATTATTAGCTCCGATGGTGTAGCACGGCCAAGCATTCCGGCCTTTCGAGCCGATGACTCGGGTTCAAATCCCGGTCGGAGCATGTTCTCAAAGGTTAAAATTCCACAATAAATATTTATGTTTCTTCACACTTTTAGTGGGTAACACATTTCAAATTACTCTGGAAACCCTGTAAATGAAACCGTCAGGGTGAATTCGCACCCTCTTAAAGGAAACTTAACAATGAATGTGTATATGAATTGGCATGTATCTGTTCTAATGCTTCTTCATCCATTACACTGTTTAGAAACCATTCTATTAACTCATTCTTGTCTTCTTTATGGTCTGATAGATAACTTTTATTAACTCTTTCAATACATTGTTTGGGTTTTTCATTTTTATCATCTCCAACTAAATATGGAAAACCATATTAAATTTACAGCAATTATGTTACACAATCAATTTATCCTATTTCTATGCAGATCATGATGCAAGATTCTTTTACACCTTTGACAAAAAAAAATCATAAGTAGCAAAATTACCAATTACATCAAGAAAACGGATAGCCAAAAAAATATAATTTATGAAAGTTATTCAAGTTTTATCTGCCTTGGTATATCATTAAGAACCCCGGACAGTGCATTGCTCTCATAGTTCTGATGGTAAATATGATGGTAAATTTTATTCAAAATATCTCTAATTAAAGGTCCTTCCATTGTTGCATCATTGTTTTTTGATATAACCATAAGAATCCTTTCTTCTGGCGGTTTGCCAAGTATTTTTGAGGGTACATGATATTTGAATCCGGTTAATTTTTTAGCCCCCAATTTTGTAAAGAAATTAATTTTTTTATTTTCACTGGAATCGGGATCATCGTTGGAAGGTTTTGTTTCAAATATTATTTTATTGCAAGTATCTCCAAATAATGAAAATATTTTCTTAATAAAATCAGTACCTATGCCCTTGTTACGGTAATTTTCATCCACCGCCAGGGAATCGAGGAATAAAAACTCAGAATCAATAACATGCCATACCAGGCCCATCATTACAATTTTATTGTCCAATTTTCCTCCTGTTAATTTTTCCCCATCCTTTATAAGATTCAATTTTAAGTCTATGCTTGATCTTTTTTCTCCTGCGGGAATTGATTTTATATAGATATCGTATGCCGTGCGAAATTGATCAGAAGCAGAATTAATATCAAAATATTCAATATTTATATTTTCCATATTTTAATAGTGAATTATTAAATAAATATTTTGCCCATAATTACAATATTGTATTTGATTATTGAATTAATTATGGACTTAAAAATCATGTTTATTATTTTTTAAGATTGGTGAATGATGTTCTCTTAATTTCTGAATTTTAGGGGATATGACGTACCTGCAATATGGATTCTGAGGGTTATTTTTATAATAGTTTTTATGGTAATTCTCCGCCGGATAAAAGTTCGTGAATTGTTCCACTGCAGTGACAATGGGATTGTTGAATTCATGATTTTCCTCCAGTTTTTTAATGAATGAAATTGCCTTTTCTTTTTGCTCTTTATTTAAATAGAATACCGCCGATCTGTACTGTGTTCCAATATCATTTCCCTGCTGATTTAACGTTGTTGGATCATGCATTTCAAAGAACAGCTCAAGAATATCACTGTATGAAATTACGTCATCATCGTATGTTATTCTCACTGATTCTGCATGCCCGGTTATATCTGCGCATACTTCCTCATAGGAGGGGTTTTTTACCGTTCCTCCTGAATAACCGGGTTCAACATTTTTTATGCCGTTTATATCCTGAAATGCTGCTTCAAGGCACCAGAAACACCCTCCAGCAAGAATGCACGTTTTGATATTCATATGAATTTATATTATGATTATATTTAAAGCGTTTTTGTATCCCGATAAATGAAAAATTAAAAACTGTTTAGCAGATCTATCAATGAACTTGCCTCCTTGCTGGTCAATTCGTTTATATTCTTTTTATTTATTTTTTTTAAATAGTCATTTAATTTTTTTATGTTATTATCACTATCCTCAAGTTTTTTAATATAATCTAATTGCTTTTTTGAAATGCCTGAATTTACATTCAGAGGGCTCGAGATACCCTTTAAAATGTCTATCAATTCTGAAGATTCGTGAATTGTCAACATTTCTATGGATTTATTGCCATGGCTTTTTAAAAAATTATTTGTTTCCCTTATTCTTGTTTCAGAATTATTTAAATTTTGAATGAATTTCAGCTGTTTAGAAGTGATTGTTTTCTCTGCATGTGTATCATTATCAACTTTTATTTTTTTAAGTGAATCTATCAATTCCGATGCTTCATTTCGATCAAGTTCGGATATATCTGATTTTTTAATTGTTTTTAAAAACTTCTGAAATTCCTCTGACCTCTTATCCGAAGTTTCCATTAGTTTTTTAATAAATAAAATCTGATTTTTTGAAATGCCTACCATAATTGTATAAATATCATCGATTACTTTATACTTTCTCTAATTTTTTTCAATAAAAAACACTTAATGATATTTTTGGCCATTTGTTATGGAAAATTGCAATCTTATCCTCCCATTTTTCAGGATTTTTACAATTGTGCCTTCAACTATTTTCCTGCATTTTCAATGTTGTAAATTTATATGCATATATTGTGATATTAAAGCGTTTAGTTTATTTTATGGGTTTGCCAACAAAAATTATGTTATTTTTTTCAATATTTTTTAAAACATTATCCAAATAAGTTTTTTCTGAACTTAAAATTCTGGCAAATTTATCTATATTTTTATTTAATAGTTTTCTTATCACGTCCGGATTGACTCATTTTCATTTTTAATTCCCCATATGTTTTGTTTGATAATGAGGGCATTGGGCTTTGTGCCATGTGCTTGAATATTAAAAGGGATTTTGGCATGTTCAATATTGTTATGGAAGAAAAACAGATAATATGGTTGGAATGCCCATCATCTTTTTGCGTTACAGAATTTGCAGTATAGTGCATGAGTGCAATAAATAGGTTTTTACATACCGTAGAATTTCACAATTATTTATATAAAAATGCTTTTTATCCTTTATTATATATGTGAATATGTCAGATTTAAAGGATTTGCAAAAAATTGCCAAAAAATTCATAGATGACCGTGATTGGAGGCAGTTTCAAACACTAAAGGACCTGTCAATGAATGCAGCTGTAGAATCTGCTGAACTGATGGAAATATTTCTCTGGAAAGACAGAAAGTTTGAGGATAGCATAATGAACCATGAGGATAAGAAAACTGAAAGCAAAATAAAAAATGAGGTCTCCGATATATTATTTTCATGTCTGGCAATAGCCGATCAGATGGATTTTGATCTGGAAGAGGCATATAGAAATAAAATGGATGAATTGAATAGAAGATACGATGTGAATGAGGTCAGGGGAAAAATAACCAAAATAGGCTCTCCGGATCATGGCGGAACATAATTTGATAATATTCTAAGAATTATGTAAAAACCCTTTATATTATATATTTAACTAAAATGGTTCAGAAATAATTCTAGAGATGCTTAATAGAATTTTAAATATTTATTCTTATAGAACTTTTTTCATGATCCTATAGGCGTTTTTGTAAAGGACATCTTCGTAATGGTCAAGATTATTTTTTAAATCCTTCAGCTTTTCAATATTTTCAAAGCCCGCCGGTACGGAATTTATGCCAAGAAAATCTGTTCCTATTCCCACATGTCTCCATCCATAATTATCACCAAGATAGTTTATATTGTCTATTATGGATGAAATATCCTGTTTTTCCAATGTTGTTGTTATTGCAGTAATGCCTATAACTCCATCAGTATCAACTATTGCCTTTATTTCCTCATCGTCCAGATTCCTTATGTGGAGCTTCAATTTTGAAAGGTTTGTATGTGAATTTATTACAGGGTTTTTTGATGCACTGCATGTTTCAAGTATTGTTTTTCTACTGGCATGTGCTGTATCAATAATTATATGGTTTTTATCTGCTATATCAATCAATTCCTCTCCATAACCAGTTAGACCATAATCCTTTTTTGACATGCATGCGGCTGCAAACTTTGTATCATAGTTCCATGTCAATCCTATTGCTCTCAGACCGAGTTCTTTTAGCATATATAAATCATCAGGCTGGTTTAAAACATCAGTTCCTTCCATTGATATTAAAAAATTCAGTCCGCTATTTAAATCATCAAATTTTTTGATTATTTTTACATTATACTTCCTTTCTAGAAAGTGGTAAAATTTGAACTGATCCAGCATGACACCGAATTCAGGATATGTTGCCTCCTGTTTGAACCCGTACTTTTCACTTAAAATAAGAGCGTTGTCATTCAGAGAGAGTATGTGTGGATAAACAACAGAGAATATTGTTGCCTTATCAAATTTTGATAATTTATTGATGCTTGACTGGTATGTTTCCTCTATAATATCATTTCTCATTGATGCAAAGGCAATATCTTCGTGCAAATCTACAAATTCCATACAATAAGAGGATTTACGACTATTAATAATTTTACAGCAAGTATGGATGAAACAAATATTAACCGGATAATGGGTGGTATTATTATGGTAATTGAATTATTAACAGCAATGATAAGCCGTATTTATTATCAAAGTTTTTTAACTAGAGCAGATAAAAATCAAAGAGATTCGCGCCACTAAAATTAAAAAAAATTAAAGGTCACATTTGCCAGTTGGACATGCGGGGTCAAATGTGGATTCAAGCTTAAGGAATTTATCTGGCATTTTTAATAAAATGTCAATTTTTTTTTCCTCATCGCTTTTTTTTTCCTTATCGCTGTTGCCGTCCCCAGCATATAAGACTTGCTGTAATTTGCTTTTGTCCCTGTATACTGTTATGCCCTTGCAATGAACGTCCTTGGCAAGCCTGTATGCCTTTGCAATGTCATCAGGTGTTGCATCAAATGGCATATTTATTGTCTTTGATACACCGGAATCACAGTATCTCTGGAATGTTGCCTGCATCATTACATGCCATTCAGGCTTTATTTCCTGAGCTGTGATAAATGTCTTTTTAATGTCCTCAGGAAGTGCGGCGCCCTTCAGATTTCCTGTATGTGCAACCCTTTCCATTATATCTGTAGAATACAATCCCTTGTTTCTAAGGGCTTCCTCGAATAGTGGATTTATCTCCAGAAGTTCCTGACCATTAAGGACGTGCCTAACGAATGCTATTGCAAATAATGGTTCTATGGAGGAGGAACATCCTGCGATTATTGATATTGTGCCTGTTGGTGCTATTGTTGTTGTGGTTGAATTTCTCATTTTAATTCCGGCTTTTTCATAATCGGATCCGTACCATCCTGGGAAAACTCCTCTTTCTTCTGCAAGCCTCTCTGATTCACTATGGGACTCATCATTCAGGAACTTCATAATATGTTCCCCCATCTCCAGAGCTTCATTGCTGTTGTATGGTATTCCCAGTTTTATAAGCATGTCTGCAAATCCCATCAGTCCGAGGCCAATCTTTCTTGTTGTTCTGGTCATGTTTTTGATTTTTTCAACCGGAAATTTATTGGCATCCACTACATTCTCAAGAAAATCCGTTGCTGTGCGAATAACATCCCTGTACCTATCGTAATTGATTTTTCCATTTTCGACAAATTTTGCCAGATTTATTGAACCAAGATTGCATGATTCGTAAGGCAATAACGGTTGTTCGCCACACGGATTTGTGGATTCGATATATCCTATGTTCTTCACCGGATTTTTTCTATTGATTTCATCGAGGAATATCATTCCCGGGTCTCCGGTTTTCCATGCCTGGTTTATGATTGAATCCCATAATGTTTTTGCCCTTATTTTTCCCATTATTTTATTGTCTCTTGGATTTACCAGTTCAATATAATCATCGTTATCAAGCTTTTCAAAGAACTCATCGTCTATTCCAATCGATATATTGAAATTGCTCAAAACTTTATTTTCGGAATCCTTGCTAAGAATGAAATCCATTATATTTGGATGATTGTAATTCAGGATTCCCATATTGGCTCCCCTTCTCTTGCCGCCCTGCTTTATTACATCCGTTGTAACATCAAATATCCTCATAAATGACACGGGACCTGAAGCAACACCCTTTGTGGATGCTACTAAGTCATCGCTGGCCCTCAATCGTGTGAATGAGAAACCGGTACCTCCTCCGGATTTGTGTATTTCGGCTGTGTATTTCAGTGTATCAAATATTGAGTCTATGCTGTCATCTACCTGAAGAACAAAACATGCACTTAACTGGCCAAGTGGGCCACCAGCATTCATTAAGGTGGGAGAATTTGGGATGAATTCCAGATTTATCATCACATCTTCAAACTTTTGTATATAATAATCTATTCTGGTCTTTTTGGTTTGAATGAAATCTATGAATTTCTCAAAGTCTCCTGTTACCTGTTTTTCCTTTTTAAGCTCACTGAATGCCCTTTTCAATTCATCAATCTGTGTTTTTGATAAATTTGTGTATACAGTACCTTCATTGTGAACTTTTCCATTTTTCTGAAAATCAATATAATCATAAATTCCCTGTATAATGCCCAGATGAACTGCCACTCTGTGAAACATCTGCTTTGGCGTTTCTATTATTTTTCCCTCAGAATCCTTGAATAAATATCTAGCCTCCAGCACCTTTATCGCATTTACATTTAATTTGAGATCATCCTTAACACCGAGAAGTTCCTTTTCCTCCCTGATTGTTTTTCTTTTTTCCCTATACAGTATATAGGCTTTTGCAACTGGTATGTACGACTTCCCATCAAGTTTATGTGACATTAATGTGTTTTCTACAGCATCCTGAATAGCTTCAACGCTTGGCTCCTTTTCTCCCTTTTGTATTTCTTCGGTCACAATATCAGCAAATTTATTTGCATCTTTTATTGAACCCATTTTCACAGAAAGCATGGCCTTGTAAATCGCCATTGCAATCTTGCCCTCATCGAACGAAACCCTGGTCCCATCCCTCTTTATAACATTTTTTATAGTTGTTGCCATATTTATCACAATTGAGTGTAAATGACAATACGTGGTTTTATATAAAAATTTTTAACCCAGTTTTTTAACCCTGTACATGACCTATTTATTTAGCATATACTTTATCTAAATAGATAATAAATTCACATATGTATATTTATTATATCTATATATGCTTATTAAAATTACTTTTTATATAGATTAATAATAACATATTATGAAAATTTTTGGATCCGTCCCGAATTTCAGCACATCAGATGAGAATGTGATGGAACTGATCATCTCAACAATGAAGGAATATGGAGCAAATATACTTGATGTTAACATGGACAGGGATCATAATAGAAGCGTTGTTACCATGATTTCAGATTACAATAACATATTGAGTGTTCTATTTAATATGGCAAAAAGAGCATCTGAGCTGATAGATATGGATAATCATCGAGGATTGCATCCTAGAATTGGGGCTATCGATGTTTTGCCGATAATTCCAATGATGGAAGCAACGATGGATGAGGCAATTGAGATGTCTAAAGCCCTTGGAAAAATGATAGGTGATAACCTGAATATTCCGGTATATATGTATGGAAATTCAACAGAAACTAAAAAAAGAATATCGTGGATAAGAAACATGCACTTTCAGTATGAGGAATTAAAAAAACACATAAATGAGGAAAAATATATGCCAGATTTTGGTCCTCCCAGGATGGGCAAAGCAGGTGCAGTAATGGTGGGTGCACGTAACATAATGATTGCGTATAATGTGAATATAAACACTGAAGACGCATCTGCCATCGATGAAATTACAAAAAAAATAAGGTCTGGAAAATATATAAAGAATGTCAGGGCTCTGACATTCAATATAAAATCAAATAAATATATGCAGATTTCCATGAACATATATGATTATCATGATGCTTCACTATATGATATATATGAGTTTATAAAAAAGGAATCAGATGACAGAGGCTTCAGCATAGCTGGATCTGAAATCATTGGCCTTCTGCCGGATGATGCAGTGGCAGAATCGTTAGGATACTACCTTAAATCAAAAATTAGCAGCAAAAATATTTTAGAGTATAACATATTAAGAACATTATGGAAATAGAAGAATACATAAATTTATTGAAAAGTTCATCACCTGCTCCCGGTGGTGGGTCAGCATCTGCCCTGACATCAATGTTTTCTGCATCCCTGAATTCCATGGCTTCATTGCTGTCATTATCAAGAAAAAGCTTATCCCAGAATTACGAAAATTATAACTGTATAATAAAAAACAGTGAAGAAATTATAGATAAATTAAAAATACTAATGGTGGAGGATGAGAAAAATTTTCTGAATATAATGGACGCATTCCATCTGGATAAATCCCTCAAAACACGCAATGAAACAATAAACAGTGCAATAAAAAAAAGCATAATTACCTCATGGAAGATTGCACTTGCATCACTGCAGAGCATGGAAAATGCGCTGTATCTAATGGGCAATGGCAATAAAAACCTTATAACTGACAATATATCTTCCGTTTATATGTCATATTCAGGAGTGCATACTTCCCTGAGCAATATTGGAATAAATCTAAAATTTTACCATGGGGAATCTTTCACCTTTTCTGAGAAAGTTAAGCTTAAATTATTCAATGAAATTTCTGAGAGTGTTATGAACCGGGCAAAAAATTATGAAAAAAATATATTGAGATAAATTTCAGCACCATGATAAATTAAAAAATTTATTATAATTTTTAACATTGTATGAACAATGAAAAATATTTCTGATATAATGAGAGATTCTGGTATTTCCGAATATGAAACGTATGGAAAATATATGGCAAAGATAGATTTGCATGAAATTTACTCATCAGGCAGAAAAAATGGGAAATTGATTTTAATGACTGCAATTACGCCAACACCCGCAGGTGAGGGGAAAACCACAACTGCAATAGGTCTCGGCCAGGCACTCAGAAAGCTTAATTTAAATGCAGGAATAGCCATAAGAGAGCCGTCTCTTGGGCCTGTATTTGGTGTCAAGGGCGGTGCCACCGGCGGGGGCAAATCTACTGTGGAACCAGCCGATAAAATAAATTTAATATTCACAGGAGATTTTCCTGCAATATCATCAGCACACAACTTACTTTCTGCAATGATAAATAACCATATAAGCCATGGGAATGAATTGAACATTGACCCAAAAAATGTAGCTTTTCCGAGGGCAATTGATATGGATGACCGATCATTGAGGTCAATTATTGTTGGCAATGGAAACAAAAACAGTGGTACCATGATGATGGATTCGTTTGTGATTACAGCAGCGTCCGAAATCATGGCGATTATGGCTTTGTCCTTAAATTATGACGACCTGAAGGAAAGGCTGGGAAACATACTTGTGGGCTACACATATTATGGGAAGCCACTATTTGCCAGGGAGCTAAATGCGCAGGGTGCAATGGCAGCCCTTCTGGTGGATGCCTTGAAGCCAAATATTGTCCAGTCAGTGGAAGGCACTCCCGCAATAATACATACAGGGCCCTTTGGAAATATTGCCCACGGGACTTCAAGCATTATTGGAGATGTTCTGGGATTGAAATTGTTTGATTACCTGGTCACAGAGGCGGGCTTTGGTTCTGATCTGGGATTTGAAAAATTCATGGATATATTCACCAGAATTTCAAATATTCTTCCTGACTCAGTTGTTATTGTTGCCACCTTAAGGGCTTTGAAATATCATGGTGGCATAAAGGATATTGATAATGAAAATACTGATTCTATAGCAGAGGGATTTAAAAATCTACTGAGGAATGTAAATATAGTGAGGATGTTTGGCATAATACCAGTGGTGGCCATAAATAAGCATAAAAATGATACGGATAATGAAATAAGGCTGATATCAAAATTGCTTGATGAGAATGGCATTGATTATGCAATATCTGATGTTTACTCCAAAGGAGGCGAGGGTGGCATTGATCTGGCAAAGAAAGTCGTTGAAAATATTAAAAAAAATGGAAATAAGAAAATAAAATACGCCTATGATATTGATAATGACCCTGAGAAAAAAATAATCAATATTGCAAAAAAAGTATACGGTGCCGAAAATGTTATTTTTTCAAATGATGCCAGAAAGGATCTTGTAAAAATAAAAAAACATGGTTTTTCAAAATTTTACGTATGCATGGCAAAAACACAGAGCTCAATTTCGGATGATCCAAAAAGGTTGAATAGCCCTGAAAATTTTGATATACATATCAACAAAATAAATGTAAATTCTGGATCTGGATTCATAATACCGGTGGCTGGAAATATAATGACAATGCCAGGACTTCCAAAAAAACCTGCGGCTGAAAATATAGATATAGATTCTGATGGAACCATTACAGGCCTTCATTGATCTGGCCAATTTTTATATCCGGTTTTATTATCCAATAATGCTTTAAATTCATTATAACCAGATCTATATTTAATGAAATCCCCATAAGCGTAACTCATATTTCAATATACCCTGAATTAATATAAAGAATTATTGATATTGTTGAGCATTAAATATTATTCTTTGCCCTTGTTTATTATAACCAGAAAAATTCTTTTTTACAGATGGATTGAGGTCATGGTAGATGGATCTGTAACTCTCTTCTTTAGCCGGATGATGTGTCACAATTCAGGTATAAAATAAACATCATTAACATCAAATTTCTGAAGGCTTTTGAATTTTGCCATTACCCCCATTCCTATAGATATTTTTGTATTATTTTTATTTATAAGCCTTGACATGAAAAGTGAATCAATGCCCTCAAATTCCACAAGTATCAGGGTATATGGCACATCATTCATGAAGGGTTCACCACTGTAATAGCATGTTGTAAATGTGTGAATTTTGCCCTTTAATGGCAGCTCAATATCCGCAGTTTCACTGCCACAGTACATGCAGTATTTTCTGTATGTTCCATATTTATAATTGCATTGCTTGCAGTAAGAACCCAGCAGTACATTTCTGCCAAGTGCTTTAAAAAACTCCGAATCCTGAGCATAGCTGTGTGTATACGATAATGAATAATCCCATCTTTTTATCAATGGATCCGTTTTATATATTTCAGTTCCTTTCACATCATTTTTCATTTTAATTACCTCTCCAGAATGGATACTGTTTCATATGCACCTGTACCGGCATGGCTATGTATAACTCCTCTCTTTGCATTCTCAACCTGAAGCTTGCCGTTTTTTAAATGCTTTTTAACTGAATGTTGCAGCTGCCAGAATGCATATACGGCCTGCATTATTCCAGTTGCCCCTATGGCATGGCCTGATGCAATTAAACCGCCTTCAGGATTAACGGGAAGTTTATTATTTATTTCAGAATACCCTTTTTCAATGAATTTTCCACCCTCACCGTATTTGCAGAATCCCAGATCCTCATATGCCTGTATTTCAGCTGATGTATAGGAATCGTACAGTTCTGCAAAATCTATTTCCTTTAATGGGTCATTTATATTTGCCCGTTCATATGCCATTTTTGCTGCTATTCTTCCTGCCCTGAATGAATGGACTCCGGGATATTTTAAATTTTTATAATCATCTTTGGATTCATTTGGCAATAAGGGAACCTTGCCGAATGGCCTGTCTGATAGCCTCATTGTATCACTTGAAGAGCCTATTGCCCTTATTTTAACGGGGTTTTTGCACAGGCTTTTTGCCCTCTCTTCCGATGCAAGGATAACACAGGCAGCACCATCTGACATCAAGCTTATATCCAGCATTGTCAGTGGAGTTGCAACCATCGGTGATTTTAAAACATCATCAACTGTAATTTTCATAGGACTCTGTGCAAATGGGTTGTGCATTGCATTTCCATGATTTTTTACGGAAACCATGGCCATCTGCTCGGGGGTTGTGCCAAACTCATGCATGTGTCTTGTTGCCATCAAGGCATAATATGCGGTATAAAATCCACCAAGTGGATAATCAAAGTTTGAGTCGCTTCCTAAGGCGATAACATCATTGCCCTTCCATGTGTTTAAATGAGACATGCTTTCGAAGCCATAAACGGCACAAGTTTCCATATTTCCAGATGCTATTTCCTCATAGCCGGCCTGAAATGCCAGCCCTCCTGTGGCACCTCCACCTTCTATTCTTTTAGATGGCTTTGTTGCCAGCCCTATATAATCATTTGTCATTGCACCTGCTATTAGCTGTCCCTGTATATGGTCAGAAAAATATGCTGATACAGAACCGTCCATATCCTTATGTGTAATATCTGCATCATTCAGGGCATAATCAAAAGCCCTTTTTACCATCAGGCGAAAATCCTCATCATAGTTGTGTTTTCTGAATTTCGTCATGCCAGCTGAAACAATATAAACATCATTCAAAGTTTACCACCATTTTCCCTGTATTTCCTTATCAACGCCTCAGAAATAATTTTTTTCCTTATTTCATTTGTTCCTGCCCCTATGGTTAAAAGTAGGGAATCCCTGAATAACCTTTCTATTTCAAAGTCCTTTATATAGCTATAGCCACCAAATATCTGCATTGCCTCTCTTGCTATATATTCACATGATTCGGATGCATACAAAATTGATGAGGCAGCATCTAGTGAATTCATTTTATTGCTATTCACACGATTGAGGGCTTCATAGGCAAAAACCCTTGAAGATTCAAATTTTGTATACATATATGCAAGTTTTTCCTGTATGAGTTCAAATTCATGTATGGGCCTGTTGAACTGCTTTCTTTCGATGGAGTAATTTACTGCAAGGTCAAGCGCCCTTCTTGCAATGCCTATTGAATTGAATGACAGTATTGACCTTTCCATATTTAAACCTGAAAACATTACATTTTTTCCATTGTTAAGTGAGCCCACAATGCGACTCTCATCCAGTGGGATATTATTGAAATATATTTCCCCAGTTGGAGATCCCCTCATGCCAAATTTATCAAATTCAGGGCCTCTGGAAAAGCCATCATCGGATGATAAAACCACAAAGGGTGTTATATCCTTTCCAGTTCTGGCATAAACAAGAAATATATCTGCATAAGGTGCATTCGTTATGAATGTTTTGCTGCCATTTAATATGCATTTATTGCCTGTAAATTCAGCATGGGTTTTCATTGACAGTGCATCACTTCCAGATGAGGGCTCTGTCATTCCCAGTGACCCTATGCTTTTTCCATTGGCCAGAGAGGCAACATAATTTTCCCTTATAAATTCGGATCCATTTCTATAGAGGTTGTCGAGGCATAGATTGCTGTGGGCACCATAGGATAATCCCATAGATCCGGATGCATAGCTGATTTCCTCTTCTATTATTGCCTGTGATACATAATCTGATCCTGATCCCCCATATTCCACGGGAATGGTAACGCCAAGATACCCAAGAGATCCCATTTTTCTGAATAAATCCACTGGAAAATAATTTTCATAATCAATTTTTTTCGCCAGTGGAGAAATCTCTTTTTCCGAAAACTGCCTGGCACTTTCCCTTAAAATATCATATTCATCATTCAAATTATCACTCTTTATAATTCAGGTGGAATATTTAAATTCTTATAATGAGAAATAATATTGCCATTAAAAGAATATTTATTCATGATAGCAATGATATCCTTATGTTGTCATTTGACGATGTACTTGAAGCTGAGAATATTATAAGGGACAAACTGCATAGAACACCAATATTTCATTCGGAAACATTCAGTGATATGTTCAATGCAGATGTGTATTTTAAAATGGAAACATTCCAGAAAACAGGTTCCTTTAAAACAAGAGGTGCCCTTGTTAAATTTGCATCCCTTACCCATGAGGAAAAAAAGAATGGGGTAATAACAGCCAGTGCAGGGAATCATGCACAGGGTGTTGCCTATGCAGGCCATTATTACAATGTTGATGCCAAAATTGTGATGCCTGAAGCTACAACTCCAGCAAAAATAAACGCTGTTGAGTATTATGGTGGGCATGCCATTCTTCATGGAAAAAGCTACGATGAGGCACATGATTATGCAGTAAAGCTTGGGAAAAAGGAGAAAAGGACATTCATAGAAGCATATAATGATGAAAGGGTCATTGCAGGGCAATCAACAATAGGAAAGGAGATAATGGATGACCTGAATCCGGATATTATCGTTGTTCCAATTGGAGGTGGTGGCTTAATATCTGGAGTGGCATTTGCTGCAAAAAATATGGATAATAATGTAAAAATAATTGGAGTTGAATCTGAAAAGGCAAATTCAATGGATTTATCTATAAGGGAAAACAGGATAGTTCCATACACAAGCAATGATACAATAGCAGATGGAATGGCAGTAAAATATCCTGGAGATATAACATTCAGTTATGTGAAAAAATATGTTGACAATATCGTTACAGTTTCAGATGAAAACATTGCATATGCATTATTCAAAATTCTGGAAAGGGAAAAGGTCCTGGTTGAGCCATCGGGTGCAACTGGACTGGCAGCATTGATGGAAAATAAGATAGATGTTAAAAATAAAAAGGTTGTAATTGTATTGTCCGGTGGCAATATCAACTTTTTATTGCTTTCAAATATTATATACAAATCCCTTGAGCGGGAGGATAAATTGATACGAATACAGTTTAAATTGCCGGACCATCCAGGCATAATGGTAAAAATTGTGAATGCCATATCGAGTGTTGGAGCAAACATTTACCATGCTGAGGTTGACAACCTTAAGAAGGATACAGAAATTGGATATCAGAATTTATTATTTACAATAAATATCGTTGATAAAGAAAGAATAAACGACCTGCTAAACTCCATAAACAAGCTTGGCTACAAATACAGCATTATAGATTGATGCCTATAATGCGAGGTACCATGGAGTTACTGAATTTGCCTGAATATACAGGCCATCCACATACTTTCCATGAACAAGAACGTGAGTCCCCACAGCGGGTGTGCTTCCATTATAGGCAACGGCAACGTTTGAACCGCTATCATTCACGCTTATCAATGATTTTCCATTAAATGATATTATTCCAATAATATTCCCATAAATATAATATGTTTTTCCGGAATGCATATTTGCTGGTGCAGTATTAACAACCGGAGGAATCAAGCTGTAAATTAGCAGGGAAGCTATTATGACGATAACCACCGATGCAATAATCTTCTTTCTTCCGCTTTTCATGGAACTAAATATACATTTGCCTATTTAAAACTATCTTATGACAAAATCATAAAAATCACACTCGGCTATTGCCTTTTTCTCATATCTTTCTATCCTTGAACCGGGAATTCTCAGGGAATAATTGATAACGATGCCAATGCTCCTTTCATCCCCGCAGAAAATGGCCTCCACAGAGCCATCAGGCAGATTTTTCACCCATCCAGTCAGGGAATAATCCATTGCTTTTCTTTTTATATGTGCCCTGAATCCTATGCCCTGGACAATGCCATAATATTTTATATTTACACAGTACATAACTTTCTTTCCTTCATTCAATTGGGCCATAATATTTCTATTATAGATTCCATTATTTAGGTTAATATAATAATTTCATATATAAAAATATATTTTAAAAATTTACCGGATATATTGGTAGATGATAGGTTGTCTCAATTTTGTCACGTGAAGGATATATTGTATTCTGTGATAAAACCATTTCAGCCTATTTCTTGAATTCCGATTTCAAAAATTTTTCCGCAATACTATTGTTAAAATTTCAATTATTTATCCATATGATATCAAATTTGGTTAAACTTTTATCGATCCCGCTCATGCCATCAGTTAGTCTTCTTAGGCTTCCTCCTTGAAAATGGTTATTGGTTGATAAGTATAGGATATGCATATACAATCATAACACCCGACGGCAATTCATACTGAAGGTAAATTTTTCCCGTTTCTTTTGAAAGAGCGGTTACCGAGAAACCAAGGTACATGTCCGGTGATCCCGGTTTGAGACTTATCCTGTTACCAAGGGTATATGCACTCAAAAGGATCGACGAAGTTCCATTACATAGAGTAACTCCAGATGGAAGAGTTCCATTTATCCATAGATATACAGTATTGGTAGAAGTGTCATTTATTTCCAGAACTGCTCCTGAAGAGGTGGTTGTATTAACATAGACCGGTGTGCCGTTCACCACATTAAGAGGGTGTCCCGCTACTTCAACATAAAAATTTCCTAATAACTGCTCATTAGCATAGGATGGACCTAAACCGAGATAAACGGACGGTGCAGTGGGATGTGTAGCCATTGGATACTCATAGACAACGGCGACAGAAGATGCAGGGGAAAGAAAGAGAGAGAAAATAAATAAAAATACAACCACAACTGCCATACCACGTCGGAGAAATATGGTATTGGATTTCCGGTCAATCATTACATACCACTTATCCTGATACTTGGATGTCTAATTTTCCATTACCGGATACATTCCCCTTTATCCAAAATGATATGTAAGCTGTATGGTTGGAAGTTAGGGGAATTTTCATGCTGAACCCTGAACCACTTGCAGAAGTATTTCCTGCTCCACTTCCCTGTACCACAGAGTATGTTCCAATTGAGTTCCCACTGAATGTCATTTCCGTTGTGTTGTCTACGTATATAGTAATATTTGTGGGTAGAGTACCGTTAATGTAAACATACACTGGACCCGTTACTCCAGTTGACGTGTTAGCTATCTTAAAAACATTCAGTAGATACGTGGAACCGGCACCGCTCACTCCATTTACGCTTAATGATGTTCCATTAGTGATTTCAGTGTTACCCCCCCCCCTCCTGAAACCAATCCAAACGCCTTGGCCTGTAAATAACCAGGTCCTTCTTGCAATGAGATGGTAGCTGTTGCCGGAGTGGAAGAAGTAGGATACACAAAAACAATGAAAACGCTTGCACTTACGACCATTGCAACAACAATAATTGCCATCACTGGTATACCGAAAATCTTTTTTTGGAAAATATCGGGAAGTTTCATTAATATCGATAATTATATTTGGAGAAAGTATAAAAAAGTTTCTATTTTGTTGAATATTTTCTCCATCTTTATATAATAACAATTAGAGGTTGTAATTCAAATATTTATACAATTTGCTTAAAAAACTATTTTTTGTTTATACATTTGTTCAATACAGCAGTAGTTCTACCTTTTAGAAAGTTTTACAATTAATTACGTTGTTAATTTTTAATATTTGCTTATGAGTGTTATAACATCCTCATCATTTACAGCATAATCCAGGCCAACACGCAATTCAATTTTCCTGCTTGGCCCTATTATGATTGCATACCTGAATGATGGTATCATTTCCCTGCTTATTTTCCTGCAAACATCACGCACGGTTGAGCCGAGGCTCAGAATCAAAGGGCGTTCATAATCCACATCGCCCGCCTTATTTTTCATGTAAATCCTCACAAGATCCAGAGACCTATATATCATTGCCTTCATATTTTCAATGTTGTGGCCAGTTGTTGCAGATACTTCCATGTAATTGTCAAATTTCGATAATTTCTCCTTTAATTTCTTTTCATCGTGCGGCATATCAATTTTGTTGACGACCAAAAATGATTTAATATATACTATATTTCCCTTAAAAAAATCAATTAAATCATCCATATCCACTTTTTCCCTTATGTATATATCACCATTTACAACCCTGAATTCCTTCGCTATATCCCTGATATCCCCTTCATTTATATTGACCTTTCTGGGCTTGTGTATTTTTAATCCACCGTAATTTGTTTTTTTGAATGAAATATCCTTTCTTTTTTTATTTAAAACAATTCCGGATTTGTAAAGCTCAGAAATTATTCGATCAAGACCCTTTGCATCGACATCGGTAACCATAACAATGAGCTCAACATTCCTGATTGTGCTAATTATCTCCCTGCCCCTTCCTGCACCTATGGCAGCATTGTCAATAATTCCGGGAAGATCAAGTATCTGAATCTGTGCCCCATTGTAATTGAGAGTACCCGGTATGACGGTGAGGGTTGTAAATGCAAAATTGCCAACAATGCTTTTTTTGTTTGTGAGTGAGTTTAAAAGTGAGCTTTTTCCAACATTGGGATAACCCACAAGAGCTATGGTGGCATCCCCACTCTTTGAAACTGAAAAACCATAACCAGATGATTTCTTATGGGATTCCTCTTCAATCTCCAGCTTTGACATTCTGGCTTTTAAGATGCCAATATGCTTCTCCGTTGCCTTATTTTTCTGTGTTTTCTTTATTTCGTCCTCAATTTCCTTGATCTTCTCTTCTATAGTCATGTTCTCACTTTAAGCCTGTATAAAATAATTGATTCAAAATCAAAATGTTCACATTTAACCCTTTCAAATGTGTATATCCTGTATTTTTCAATGAACTTTTCTACATTGGTTAAATCGGATAATATTATGTATATATTTCCATTTTTATTCAGATATTTATAAGCACTGTCAAGAAATTTTCCGGTAGTCCCAAAACCATCCTTTCCACCTGACCACTGAAGGCTTTCATTTTCAACCGGCAGATATGGGGGGTTGAAAATTATTGTATCATATATGCCATGAATATTTTCAAATAGGTTTGATTTAATTATATCCAAATTGGCGTGATTTTTTTTCGCATTTTTCCCAATCAGGTCTATTGAATGCTCAGATATATCGGATGATGTTACATCGTATCCCTTTAACGCAAAAAAAATTGATATTATGCCGGTTCCAGCACCTATTTCTAGGATCTTTCCTTCCGGTATAACATTATCGATAATTAAATATGTATCCTCCGCAGGTTTATAGACATTATCTGAATAATCTATATCCATCATTCTGATAATAATGTTACATCCATATTTTATGTTTATGACTGCAGTTATATTGAAATAACCCTTGAACTTCCATCCGTTTTAATAACTTCATATGAAATGTCCGCAACTGAAGTCAGCTCACTATGATGCGTTATCATTATCATCTGTGGTATTATATTTTCACCCTTTAGGGAATACTGAATTATGTCCTTTAAATTATTTCTTCTATCCTCATCAAGGAAATTTGTTGGCTCATCCATTATTATTGCGCTTATTCTGTCAAGGACATAATTTGCAACGGACAGCCTCAAAGCTATTGCCAGGGCAGTTTTTTCACCTCCACTGAGGGATTCTATAAACTGTTCCATGGAATTTTGCGTGACCTTAATATCAAAATTTTCATCAATGGATATATCATCAAAATCAAGATTGAATGATGTTAAGTATTTTCTTGCCATATTTGTTATTGACACCGAAGCATCCTTTCTGATCATTGACTGTATGCCATTAACATCATATGATTCCCTTATCTTGTCCAGCTTCCTTATTGCATCGGCAATTTTATTGTAGTTCTCAACATCGTTATTCAGGTTTTTTATTTTTTTATCGTGTTCATTTATTGTTTCATTATTCTGGTTTATTGTGACTTCCTTTCTGATCCTTTCTTGACGCTTCTGATCCATCTCCTCCTTCAATTTTTCATATTCCTGTTCCATGCCGTCAAACTCCGAAAGCCGGGTTTTATAAGATTCTATTTCATTTCCCAGAGCCTCGATGCTTTTATTTAAATTATTTATCTGTTCGTCAATATTTGCCAGTTTTTCCCTTAAACCTATGGCTATTTCCTGCCCCTTTTTCAGCTCATTGATTCTCTCTGATATTTTATAAACGTTATTGAATTTTGATTCCTCTGGAATTATTCCTGTGGACTTCTCAATATTGCCCAGCTTTGCATTGTTATTTTTAATTTCATTATCAAGGTCCGCCTGCTTTTTTTCCAGCCCATCGATATCTATTTCCGAAACTATATGTGAATATTTTGTATATTTTAATTCGTATGGCTCAATTTCCCTTAGAATTTTTTCCATTTTCTCATTTTCATCGCTCAGGGCAAGATATCTGTCATGGTCATTTTTGATAAGGTTTAGCCTTTCACTGATTTCATTTTTTTCCGATTCAAGTGATTTGCTTTCCCTTAAATCCGCAATATACTGTTCAATGGCATCTGAGTTCAACAGAGCGTATTCCTCACCGTATTTTTTTATATTATCATCATTCTCTGCTTTTTTCACTTTCAATTTCTCTATCTGGCCTATTATTTCCTTTATGTTATTACTGTATTCACCCTCAATTTTTTTTAAATGCTCTGGGCTGAGTGTTTCTCCACACAGGGGGCATTGGCTTTTCCCATTCAGCGTTTCCATGTTTAAACGGTATTCATTCATTTTTGAATTGAGCTGTGCAACCTGGGATTTTATGAACGCATTTCCGGAATTAGATTCCTGTATATGTGTCTGTATGTTTTCTTTCTGTTCTCTTAAATTATTTATATCTGGGAACTGACCTTTGTATTTTTTAATGTTTTCTGATTTTTTCACCAGAATTTCATTGATTGCTTTTAGCCTCATATCTTTCTGGTTATATTCATTGTAGGCACTGTTGTATTTTTTAATTTCCATGGAATTGCTGTCATATAACTTTTTGGCACTGTGGTATTTTTCATGATATTCCGTGAGATTATTTTTGTTGTTTAAATTTGATTTATAGTTTGATATATTTTTATTCAGCTCATCAAGACTTTTTTCAAGAGTTCCGTTTTCTCTCTTAATGCTGAAATATTCATTTATTATGTCCCTGTTTGTATAATATATATTTGACTCCAGTTCATCAAGTATTTTTTTATTGGCTGAATATGATATTAAGTCTTTCTCTATTGTTTCTCTGTTTTTTTCAAGGGATTTAATATTGCCTTCATTTCTTTGCATCTCATCCTGCCGTGCTTTCATGGTATTTTCATACTGTATCTTGGTTTTTATATTTTTGTCAAGACCCATTAACCTTTGCTGGTATTCACTTTCCATTTCTTCAAGAAGTTTTTTTTCCTCAGACAGTTCTTCATTTTTGCCCTTAAGTTTTTCTGTATCTTCTTTGAGTTCATCCATCTTTTCCTTTGAATTCTGCAGTAGCAGGGATTCTGCCTTCAATCTATTTATTATTTCCCTGAGTTTATCGGCATTTTTTGAAAGTGATGTCAAGCCTATTATATCACTGAAGATCTGCTTCCTTTCCTTTGGAGTTCCAGAGATCAATGAATCCATCTGGCCCTGCTCTACAAATACTGAATTTTTAAAGATTTCCCTTGAAACACCCAGAATTTTTGATATTTCCTGTGTTATTCCCTCATATGTTTCAGCTATTATTACAGAATTCTTTTTGATATACGCCAGCCTTTCAGCATTTTTTGCAGATTTTATACCAAAATGCCGGTATACCTCATATTCATCACCATTGACATTGAACCTTAAATATATGTCAAAGAAATGTTTGCCTTTTTTAATAAGCTCATTGTTTTTTTCGGAATTCCTTGATTCTGCAAATAATGCAAATTTTATTGCGTCCAGTATGCTTGTTTTACCTGCCCCATTTTTGCCCGTGATGATGTTAATCCCATTTTCAAAAACGATATTTGTTTTCTCATGCGAGAGGAAATTTGTCATTTCAAGAGATTCTATAATCATTTTTCCACCATGCCAAACAGATTTTTTATAAGGTTGTATGATGTATTCACATCCTCATTTTTAATTGTTTCATAAATGTTACTGGCCAGCGCTGAAAGATCGCTATCGTTGAAATATGCCTGAAAATAGTCAATGAGTTTGGAGAGATTTGGTTTCTCTGATATTCTTTTTATTTCATTTTCAAATACAGGGCCCTTAATCAAAACATTCTGTATTTCCCTTATTTTTTTTCTTATTTCATCCCTGTCAACATCACCGTGTATTGTTATCAACAGCAATGGATCCTTTTCATTGTCCATCCTCCGACCAACTATTTCATCTATATCCTTCATATAATTTCTGTAATCAGATTTTATCTCGGCCTGGTATCTTGTTGTCTTCAGCTTAATTTGCTGGGCATTGACAGTGCCATTTTCAATATCCACAAGGTTAACCGATTTTTTATTTTTTGCAAAGTGTTTCAGCTCGTTGGAACTGTTTATATCAGTTGATCCAGCATAGGAAAAAACGGGATATCTGTCATCTATGAGATGCGAATCATGAACATGGCCAAATGCTAAATATTTATAATTCAATGGCAAATCCTTTGAATCGACCTCACATGCCTCTTTTATTAAATATGGATATACACCCTGGTGCGACATTAAAATTGAATTTTTATATTCCTTTGCTGCAATATCACCCTTTCGGTATTCTTCGGTGATATTATCCTTTCTCAAGCCCTTCATATTGGATAATCCAGAAATCAATAAATCCTCATTATTGTAATTAAGAACAATATTTTCAATGTTGTTCACACCAAGTAACTTTACGCCAAGAAAGTCGAAGATCCTTGATGCAATTTCATCGGTTCTTTTTGGCCTGTCATGATCTCCCATTATCAGATACATTGTTTTATTTTTGCTGTACAATTTCAATGCGGCCTTTTTGAATTCATTCAAGGCTCTATTTGATGGAGACCATGTATCAAACAGGTCTCCTGTATGAACAAAAAAATCCACATTTTCTTCAAGCCCTATGTCGATAGCCTCATTGAATGATTCGTAAAAATCATTTTCCCTCAAATCCATCATGTATTCCTTATAACCAAGATGGGTATCTGACAGGTGCAGGAATCTTGCCATTATAAATCACCAAGAAGGCTCCTGTTCTTTTTCTTGATCTCATCTGGATCGTTCATTTTTCTCAGTTCTTCTCGTGCCTCACTCAGTAATCCTATGAGATCTATATCTGAACCTCCTGCCATTGTTTCCCTATCCCTTATTTTAATTATAACTGGCATTTTGACAATTTCGCCGACAATTATTGCCTCACCGATATCCAGAGACGGAAGGTCTTCCATGAGGTACTGGGTGATATTTTCACTGCTTTCAAGGATAGCGTTCTGGTCAGATGGGTTGGTTACCCTTAAAATGATCTGTGAATTGCACTGGCTCAAAACATCTGAGTCTATTTTTCCTGGCCTCTGTGTAATCACAACAAGGAATATGCCAAATTTTCTTCCCTCGCCAGCTATTTTCTTTATCATTCCAGCTATTCCTGAATTTCTCCTTGGAGGCACAAAGTTATGCGCTTCCTCCACAAAAACAAATACTGGGTACCTGAATTCCATTGAAAGCTTTGAATCATAAATTTCACTCAGAACCCTGAATGAAAAGTAATTTGCCAGAAACTGGTCCATTCCGGATAAATCCATTACTGACATTTTTCCAGGTGATAGATAGTCCTTTATTCCAGTGCTGTAATCCTCAAAAATACTCTTTATTTTATTCAAAAATGTTAGCCTTCCCTTTATTTTTTTATAATCTTCTACAGGTAGTTTTTCAGCGGTTTCAAGAAAGTCTGCCAGATCTTTTTTGCCCTTCATTTTCTTGTAGATATCATCAACAATGGAGTTTAAATTTGTATAATTTTCCCTTATATCCATTATGCCCTTTATATCATCAGAACTCAGATCCTGAAATCTTATAGTGAAATTATTTATAATTCCTATATCATCCTTTGTGTATCTTCCCGTGCTCAATGGTGTTCTGAATACGCCAACATTATTGGAATATATTTTGCCATCAGTTTTCTTTTTCATGAAAACATAATCTGCATGTGGATCCAGAACTATAATTGAAGCCCCTTTTTTCAGAAGCTCTTCCATAATAACAGATGCTGTATGACTTTTTCCCGCTCCAGTCTGTGCAAGAATTGCAAGATGCCTTCGCAGGCCATTTATATTTACTGACACCCTGACATTATTATCGGGCAAATAGCCTATATTCAGTGATTCTTCCTCATTATACGAAAATATTTTATTCAATAATTCCTCGTCTGCCTTAAACACTGAAATTCCTGGCTTTATTATTTCCCTTGACTGGATCAAATTGTTTCCATCAAATTTTCCCAGCACTGTTGATAAGCATATATTAACAAAATCATTTATATTGTTGTCTGTGTATTTTTTTATGCTTTCATAATCCATATTGTTGTTCAGCAAATCACTTTTTGATACTATCTCCTCAATTCTTCCGACTATTGTTTCACCGTTTATCTTTAAATAAACATATTCCCATTTCCTTATGCCCATATTGTCGGATATTACAAATTGAAACTTATTCGATGAGTTCTCTCCACTCGTATATCCTATTTCATACCCTGATTCTAACACGTCTTTCACCCCTTGTTTCATAGAATGTTATTCCTGTTGCCTTTTCGAAGGCTTTCATATAAACATTTTCCATTTCCTTTGACCTGAGCTTTACCTTTTTGTCAACATCCACAAGCCAGAGATTATAAACCCGATAACTTGTATATCCATAGAATATCAAATTTATTATGCCCTCGTCAATGTTATATGGTGACTTGTTAGATGTCTCCTTCTGGAAATCCCTGTCAAGAATGTGTACCATCATTGGCAAATCCTCAACTTTCGGCAAAACATCAAATGATACGTAATTAACATCAAAACCCTCCAGTGTTTTTTTATACATAACTGGTGTTGTATATCCTTTTGAATGTGCCATGGATTTTATGATTGCATGATCATTTGGATATATTTTAATTTCCTTTTTTACTGATTCTGAGTTTAAATACTCTGGCCTGATTGAATTCAGCAAATAGTCTTTGAATTTATCAGAAAAACTGCTTTTTGCAATGAATATAAGCCTGATATTTTTATCGAATGCTTTTTTAATCATTTCCCTTAAGGTTCTGAAATATTCTCCCATGAATGCCTGGTAATTATCTATTTTAAGGGTCTCGGTACTGTGTGAAAGTCTCCCCTCCAGAGAGCCATCAACGAAGATATATTCTGGACTGTGTTTATCAAGAAGGTTTATTATTGATCTGTGCTCTGAGTATTCCATCAAGAGGATTGTGAATTTCATAAGTTCCTCAGGATTCACTGCAACCATATCAGTTTTAAAATGAGAGAATGTTTCATTTTTATATACGGTATATGCCCTGACAATTACAATATTTTTCCCAATATAAAGCATTCTTACAAATTCTGAGCTGTCCGTTGAGGCCACATCTATTCTTCCAGGGTCATGTGGGTTAAATTCATGAAAATTTCGATTGAATGCATCTTTAAGCAGCAGGTATATATCTGATTTTTCATCCATCTTCATTGATTTTCTTATCATTTCACGATTTTTATTCAGATAATCCATAAAATCCGAGAACGTATCCATTTTTAAAGATAATATGGATTTAAAAATAAATCTTTCTATGAGAATTAATAATAAACAAAATACGGTATATAAATCAAAAAGATTTAAAAACAGTAATATATTATACATCTATTAAATTTGGTAAAGATATATTGTCCCATATAGCTATGAGGTGTATATTTTAATGCATTATGGTGTTAATGATGTTCCCAACAGTTAAGGTCGAGAATGAAAACCTGAATAACGTTGTAGATACGGTAAAACAACATTTAAACTATTATGAAGTAAATGTAAATCCAATGAGCATAAAATTTCTTTTTTTCGATAGTGACAATCCAAATATTGATGAAAATTTTGATGAAATAAGAAAAATACTGGTACCTGAAGGCTACATACCATTTTTATTTAGGGATGGAGAGCATTATATTGAAGTATCAATAAGGCCTGATGAAAATTACAGGACAAATAAGGTAAACTTTGTAATGCTCATCCTGACAGTAATATCAACAATTTATGTTGGCTCAATATACGCAAGTAGTTTTGTAACACCAGGGCCCTATTCCGAAATGTACAAATTATTGTATGGATTTGTATTTTTTTCATTGCCGCTGATGGTTATTCTGGGAGTTCACGAAACAGCCCATTACATTGTTGCAAAAAAATACCATGTGAATGCTTCACTGCCCTTCTTCATACCTTTTCCGTATATGATAGGAACTTTTGGTGCATTTGTTTCCCTGAGAGATCCAATACCAAATAGAAAGGTAATGGCAGAAATAGGGGCAGCTGGGCCAATAGCAGGATTTGTGGTGGCAATACCCTTGTTATTTTTAGCACAGTACTTCGAGACAATATTCCAACCTGTTGGAACATACATCCCATTTGAGCTGAATTACCCAATTATATACACACTGTTCGGTATTATTGAACCCACAAGAGTGCCAATTTTTCCAATGGTTTTTGCCGTCTGGGTTGGCATGTTTGCAACAGCAATGAACCTGATACCTTCAGGACAGCTTGATGGTGGACATATAGCCAGAGGCATTCTGGGGAAAAATGCATATATTTTAAGCTATGCATTTTTGGGATTTTTATTTTATTTAACAATTAGATATAACTATTTGGGCTGGCTATTCCTCGGTTTATTTGTGATGTTCATGGGACTTGTGCATCCACCTGCCTTAAATGATTATGAAAAAATAAAAACTAGGGACATTTTAATAGGTATATTTGCTTTAATAATGTTTGTACTAACATTCGCACCATTGCCCATAAAACCATAAATTTATTTAAGGTTAAATACTTTTAAATCATACTGAAGCAGGGGGCTTGTAGTCCAGTGGTTATGACGTCTCCCTCACACGGAGAAGATCGCCGGTCCGAATCCGGCCAGGCCCATTTACAATTATAAGCAAATCCTAAGATTATTGACACACTTACGAATTTAAACAAGCCCCATAATAAAAATACAGCTAATCTGTAATTGATTTAAACATTCCAGTATGATAATCTAAATGTGCATAAAGGGAAATGGAATTGACAGTACAACCGAAATGGGCAAAATAGATATAAGTGATACCTTTGCAAATGATTTAAGCACGAAAGCCACTGAGCTTGTGATGTGGATGGAGTTCGAAATTTTATATTATAATAAATCTTTCTGAATATATGGATATACCACAGCCAATAAAGCCTATAGGTCATTTTATTGGTAAATATTCGTCTGTGGGTGAAATAAAACTGGAAACAGTAAATAAACATATCGGGGAACAGAAACATGTCTGAGAAATCAGATAAAAAGCCCGGATCAGAATTTCCAAACATTCATGTATAAACCTATCTGAATCTAAAATTATAAATAATGATTAACAATATTTTCAAGTTGAGATTTAATCTTGCAGTTCATAATGGAAATAGGGATATGGAAATATTTTCCGATCACATCGATATCTTCACAAACAAACCAAGAGAGAGGAATCAGGCAAATTATGATATTATCAAACAGCTATCAAGGCGGTTTAATGTCAATCAATCCTGCATAAAAATCGTATCGGGTGCAACCTCAAGGCACAAAGTTATTGAAATAATTGAGGGGTAATTTTAAACGTGAATATACAAAATTGAATAATTGAAATTAAGATTTTATTTTTGAAAGTTCAAATACATACATAAACTGAAGCAGGAATACTAAAACAAATGAAACCGCCATCATAAATGAATAAATATTATTTTCATTAAACAGAAATAAAAAACCAGATAATCCCGCAATCAATACAAAAAAGAATGAAACGAATGATTCTATTATTAAATTTTTATTGTTTATTCTCAGTGATAGGAATAGCATGATAAATGATGCGAATAAAATTAAAAACGCCAAAGTTATGTGCATCACTATTGAAAAGTATGGCATCATTCCGATTCCCATCCCAAAACCTGTTCTGAAACCCATTCCAAACGAGTTTGAAAATACTGGTGGAAATGCAACATATAGATTTATATAAATGCCAAGTAAAAACTGAATAGCAAGAAGGCTTACCATAATTAATGACCCATAATAAGCATATTCAATTTTTTGATCCATCCTCTAAAATAATTAATATGTATATATTAATTATTATTGAGGAAATAGAAAATAATATTCCAACATAATTAAAATTTTGTGGGCCATCTAATTTATATATTAAAAATATTTAACATATCACGGTTGACCCTGATTTAAAAATGTCAATATAAACGTTATCATCGCAGAAATTGGACTATACAAAAATGAAGGCCAATGATATACGGAAGATGATGGATGAATCTGCAACCAGCACCATCACACAAAAATTAAGATAAAGAATGTTATAGACCTTACAGAGAAATTTAAAAACCAGGTTTTAGAGATTCTGAATCAGATAAAATAACCATATATTTCCATGGTGGGGGCTTTGTTTTTGGGAATATGGAAACACATGATGGCCTCTGTAGACGCATGGCAAAGGCTTCAAAAATTAAGATTGTTTCTGTGGATTATAGACTGGCTTCCGAAAACAAATTTCTTAATGCCGTGAATGATGCACACGATTCGTTCAGGTATGTATACAGTAATAGCAATGCATTCGCATAAACAAAAAATTCATATCAGTTTCTAGTGGCAGTGCCGGAAAAAATCTTGCCGCAGCAATGTGCATGATGGCAAGGGACAATAGGGAAGCTATGCCTGCACTGGATGTTCTTTTTTATCCTTCACTGCCCCCTGATATTTTCTCTAAATTCTTTGGTGAATGTTCAGAGATCCATTTCTTAAATGAGGATGAGATTATGTGGTTTGCCAATCAGTATTCAAAATCTGTGGATAGTTTGATAAACCCGTATTTTTCGTCTCTTGTTGCGAAAGATTTTTCTGTGTCACCTCCTGCCATAGTTATTACCGGTGAATATGACCCGCTGAGTGATCCTGCAGAAACATTTGTTAAAAAGCTGAGAAGAGCAGGTGCCAATGCCGTGGGCATAAGGGCATCGGGTATTATTCATGGCTTTGCAGCAGGTTTTAAAATTTCATATGCTGCAAAAAATATTGTAAAAATGATTTATTCCATAATTCCTGATATGATGCGGGAACAGAATTAATTTTACCAAACATGCCTTTTCCCAATGCCATCTTTATGCCCATATCTAAATTTCCTATTTTTAATAAAAAAAATCACATTTCCTGAAGTATGTCAATACTTTATAGTGAATAAAATATATAAATCAATTGAAAATGTTATCGCTATTTATTTTATTAATGCCCATTGTAAAATAAAGTTCCTAATGAAGGCATTACATATTATTTTTCATTATATTATCAACCTCCATTTTAAGTTCATGGAATTTTTCATCGTTGATTTTTAAAAATGGAGCTCTTGGTTCGCCTGCATCAATTCCAGTAAGTATCCTTACTATGTCATATATAGAAGATATCACACCGTACTTTCCTGATAGTGATATTAATCTGTTTAAAATTAACTGATATTTATCCCCCTCTTTATTTAAATGGTTTTCAGATATTTTTTTGATAATATCATATCCATAATTGGCAGCACCAGCTACAAAACCGTCAAGATTTTCCCTGTAAGACGAGAGCACATATTGCCCGGGTCCTGTATAAACATTTATATTATCAACATTGTATTTTACTGACAGAATATCGCTCATATTTGGGGTTGTTTCCTTTATTCCTATGATGTTCCCACCGAGTTTTTTAATATCGTTTATAATGTCATAGGTGATATTGTATCCCGTGGTGGCTGGATAGTTATATATTATCGTGGGATAAATTTCTGATATTTTAAGGAAATAGTTCAGTATCCATTCCCTTTTTAAATCGGTGAAATAATACGGAGGTAATACACCTATAGCACATATTTTTGATTTTTTTGCCGATCTTGCAAGATCCATTGATTCTTCCATGTTCAATGAGCCACACTGAAGTATAATTTTATTTGGAATATACGAGAATGCATCCATAATTTTTTCTCTTTCACTCATGGATAGTGTGGGGCCAAGACCAGTTGTTCCAGCAAGAAAAAGGTAATCAATACCATTTTTCAGGAGATTGTTCCCATGATTTATCATTTTTTCCGTGTCCAGCTTATTTGATTTAAATGAAGTCAGCAGTGGTACAATGGATGTTTTATTACTCATATTACGATAAATTCATTTTATATTTAGATTTTTCCACATTATTCTTCATTGAAAAATAAAATTATTAAAATAATGACTTTAAAACTCAATATCCTGATCAGAACATAACATATTATTTACAGGATTATTTCTTATGTAATTTTCTGTATCTTTAGTTAAATGTACTGGAACAAGATGTTTTGCCTTGCTTTCATTAAAAACATTTATGACACTGCTGTAAAAGGAGTGGCGCCAGTAATCTGCAATATTTTTATCCCCATCAGTGTACGTCATTTCGTGGAATAAATAATCCACATCTTCAGCCCCTTTAACAATACTGCCTGAATATGCTGTATCGCCACTGTAGAATATGGTTTTGCCGTTATATTCAACTCTATAACCGTTGTCGGGAATTATGTGGTTGCCCTTATATATTTCAATAAAATCAGTGCCTTTTTCAAGAAACTCAATGCTTTCAATGTCATCTTTAAACCATATTTCAGGAGTGTTAACTGACTTTAATAGGTCGAGTGTGTTTTCCTTAATTCCCTTCGTTCCAATTATAACAAGGGGCTCTTTTATTTTGTTTGTTGACCTGTACCATAAAAATTCAGGTAAACCAAGATAATGGTCAAGATGCATGTGGCTAATCAAAATATATTTTATTTTTTTTAGATCTATATTTTTTTCAAGTATTGATTCCAGTGTGTGAGGGCCAAAGTCAAAAACAATGGTATCATCAAGAATGAATGAAACGTTTCTCTTTTTGACAATTATATGTGAACTCCAGTTTCCCAGAAATTTTATTTTCATTTTTATCACTCCGTTAGCTCTTCCAGACTTTTATCCTTTGTTTCCGGTGCCATTACCACTGTGAACTACCTCACGCTAAAGCAGTGAAGCTTCCTATATCAACCACAAAGCTTGCCTTCACGCCTGGAATACTGTTCAGGTATTCCATCATGCAGGTATAGGTTTTTATGTCCATAGGCGTAAATTTCCTACGTTCCGTAGGTACCATATATTCTAATATATTTATTGATGCATTTAGATCCCGATCAATATAAAGGTTGCATGATTCACAGTTGAATATTCTTTCTTTTAAAGGCATCTTCTGCCTGTGGCCACAAATTGAGCATACCTGTGATGTGGGTGTATATCTTGGAACAACCTTGGGAGTACGTGATTTTCTCTTTAAATCATCCATTATTCCTCCTATTGCTGATCCCTGAATCTTCCTTCCCCACAGTTTCATCCATCCTTTTATGGGATCATTCTGGAATGCAATTGTCTCAAAACTATTTGTTATAATATTAACTATCTTATTTCTAGCATCCTTCTTCTTCTGTGTTATATTATTATATTCTTTATTTAATTTATTCAGTGTTTTATACCAGTTCTTCCCATACTGTTTTCTACGTGATAGTTCTTTATGAAGTTTTATAGCCTTCCCTGTTAGTGGTATATCTTCATTAATGATTATTCCATTTGATAGTGTTAATGAACTTTTAATACCGAAATCAATACCAATACCATTATCAGAATATATTATATCCTTTGGTTTTGTAAATGTTGATATATGGATAAAATAATCCCCATTTCTGGATTCAAGTGTTGCATTAGCTATATCAGCATCCCTTGGTATCTGTTCAATACCGGAAACCTTTAACTTGCCTATCCTCTGGATTCTAACATATTTGCCTGAAATGTTGTATGTATTTCCATACTGTTTGAGTGGGATGGTCCTGATCCTTCTTTTGAAATGCAACCTTCCAATCTTATTACCATTCTTCTTTGAATTTGAAAGACCCTTTATGCTATCCTTAGTTTTATCAATAATCTCCTGTTTCATCTGTGATGATAGTAATAGTATATCTCTATCTTCATAATGGTCCTTTACCTTTATCTTAACTTTATTAATCCTGTAATCCTGGTTATAGATATCATCTTCCGATAAGATATAATTATAAAACCATTTTGCCTCAAGAAAGATACGGTGAAGATTCTTTACCTTTGTTTTGCCCAGATGGGATATATCTATTTTCAGTTCATAGGATCTGCATGTCTGTGATTTCCTTCGTTTCTTTGTCTCCGATATGGTCTTTCTGATTGCATCATTCTTCTCAGACATGTTTCTGCTCCTCTATGTATTTCTGTACAACTTCCAGTGTTACTGTACCAACAGATGAAATGAATTTTGATCTTGTCCAGAGTGTTGGGATCCTCTTCTTTAGCCATGGGAACTCTTCCCGAAGTACATGGGATGTATAACCCTTGATGAGGTTTACAATTTGAGTTATGTTTCTCTCTGGTTCAACATCAATGAGAAGATGTACGTGGTCTGGCATGACTTCCATTTCCATTATACTATATCCATACTCAGATTCCTTCTCCTTAAGAAGTTCCTTCAACCTGACATCTACACCGTCAATTAATACCTTTCTTCTATATTTCGGACAGAAGATCACATGATACTGACAACTGAATACCATGTGGTCGTATGACTTATAAGACTTATTCGGTTGTGTTATCTCCATATACTAAAAAAGATATGCCATACATGTACATATACTTTCGCATTTCATCCACATCGCAAGCTCAGTGGCTTTCATGGTTTAAATTACTTGTAAATCCCAGAATAGTTACGGGTTTCCTGCCCCATTTATCAATGGTTATTATGCATAAAACTCCACCTATTATGGCAACGGCTGAAAATAATGCTGAACCGAGTATTGATTGGGAGTGGGATAAACCTAGAATTACCAATATTGTTGGCGTGAATAGCCCTATTCCATAAAATGCGGCATCATAAAAAAACCACGTTATTCCAAAATAAAGTGAATTTTTTCTGTATTTCCTGTTGAACAGCGTTTTAAATGATGTTTTTTCTTTATTAATTCTTAAATTATCTGATTTTCCAGCTATTAATTGTTCCACATTTTCTGCTTTATTTATCTCACCATTATTTGCAAGCCATCTTGCTGATTCGGGAATATCCTTTCTCAATACAAATATTATAACAGCAGGAATTATTCCTATTGCAAACATGTATCTCCATGCCTGTGTTCCAAATGGAAGCAATATATATCCTGTGAGGAATGCAAAGGCAGCTCCGACCCACCATGATAAACCATCACTAGCCAAAAACTTTCCTCTGGATTTTTTTGGAGTGAATTCAGATATTATTGTTGCACCTATTGCGTAGTCACCACCCAGTGCCAGACCAAGAATGAATCGGAATACAAATAGCGACCAGAAGTTAAAAGCCAATGTTACCAGTACGGTGAATATTATAAATATCAACAGATCCCATTGATACATGAGTTTTCTTCCCTTTAAATCGGTAATATAGCCGATAATTATTGCTCCAAATAGCATACCAATTGTTGTGGAGGCTGCCATTAAACCCTTTCCCATGGGAGTTGCCGCATACTTAAAAGGTCCTAAAACCGTTATTAATATCAGAGCAACTCCTATGATAGAAATATCATACCCATCAAGAAATGTTCCAGCCACAGACAGCAAGGTTATTCTGTAATGTATGGGCTTTGTTTTAGCATCATCCAGTGCAGAATAATTATCATTTTTTTCATTATCCATTAGGAAAAATGTGTGGTGAATATAATAATATAACTTATATATAAAATATAGCGAATATAGAATATATAGAATGCAAAAATAAATGTATAACAATTAGGTTTCATAGTTGGATATAGGTGATAAAGCTCTTTTTAATTAATGGCAAAAATAATTTTTTGGATTATGGCACTTTTAAATGAAAGATTGGTAGATACAAAAGCTGATGAACCGGATAATTTATTTATAACCAATATGGAACTACTCAAAACTGAGAGTGATTTATATTTATTTCTAGATGAAATACAGAATATAAAATACTTGGATAAATGGGTTATAAAGATTTACAATATGGAAAAATATTACATTGTAATAATTTGTCCATCATCAAAGTTATTAAGTTCTGAGATTTCCACTTCTCTGGCAGGAAGAAATATAACATATATAATTTATCCATTTTCATTTAAACAATATCTAAAAGCCCATGATGTTCCTTGAAAACTGCAATTGTGGTAATTTTTGGTTGCAGATGCTTAAAAGCATGTAGAGAGATAGATAATGACGTTACATACACTATACATATCGATTATTGAATTTCATTCTGAAACCTGTAAAACATCTAATAGATAAATAAATCAGATGTGATAATCCGTTGTTCGGCATATGGTTTTCTCTTTCTTACTGAAAGTAACTATAAGATTGCAGAAATTAATGAAGTGAAAATTATGAAAAAATAGTAGATTTGCTGAAATTTGAATATAACTATATGCAGATAAATGTGAAATATTAAACACAGAAATTCCTGATTGCCCTACAAAAAATTTAATAAGCATATTCACAATATTATGTTTATGAAAGCAACAATTTCGCATATAAAGGCAGACATAGGAAGTCTTCCAGGTCACAGTATTGTATATAAACCTGTTGTAGATGAGGTAGAAAAATATGTAAAGGAGAAGGGACTTGAAACATCCTTAATTTCTGATTATAGAATATCACATATAGGAGATGATGTTCAGATTACAATGGCACATGCGAGAGGTACAGATAATCCGGAAATCCATGAGTTGGCGTGGAATGCATTTAAGGCCGGTACTGAAGTGGCAAAAAAAGCAGGTCTTTACGGAGCCGGACAGGATCTTTTAAAGGATGCATTCTCTGGAAATATAAAGGGCATGGGGCCTGGAGTTGCAGAGCTTGAAATAACCCCGAGAAAGGCAGAACCGTTCATAGTGTATATGATGGATAAAACTGAACCTGGAGCATTCAACTATCCAATATACAAGATGTTTGCGGATCCATTCAGCACACCTGGCCTTGTGATAGACCCAAACATGCATATGGGATTTAAATTTGAGGTTTGGGATATCTATAACGGAAAAAAGGTATATCTTTCATTGCCTGAAGACACATATGACCTTCTGGCATTAATCGGATCAAAGGGTAGATATGTAATTAAAAGGGTTTTCACGAAACCTGAACATGAGAAGTTACCGGATGAAAACGTTGCAGTGATTACCACAGATAAACTGTCCTTCATAGCAGGGGAATATGTGGGAAAGGATGACCCAGCGGGAATAGTGAGGATACAGTCGGGACTTCCAGCTTCTGGAGAAGCTCTCGAACCGTTTGCAAATTCCTATCTTGTTTCAGGATGGATGAGGGGATCATTCAATGGGCCCATGATGCCGGTGGGCATGAACAATTCAATAATGTCCAGATTCGATGGGCCTCCAAGAGTTATGGCACTTGGCTTTGTTCTTAAGGATGGAAAATTGCATGGGCCTGAAGACATGTTCGCAGATGTTGCTTTTGATTTCGCAAGGAATGAAGCACTTCAGATGGCAAATTACATAAGGAGAATGGGCGTATTTGAACCGCACAGGTTGCCAGATGACGATATGGAATACACCGCCCTGCCAAAAATACTTGAAAAACTTGCACCAAAATTTGAAAAAATCGAGGACATTGGCGAAGAGAAAGAAATAAAAATGCATAAGTAATTTTTTTATTTTTTTTAAAAAATTCTTATAACAAAGTTAAAATATCCTTTTTAAATATTGATGAGTGAAATAAAATGCCATTCCCAGAAGCTATAGAAAGAAGATTAAACAGAAAAATATGCATGCGATGCTATGCCAGAAATTCCATTCATGCACTGAAGTGCAGAAAGTGCGGTTACACCGGCTTGAGAGTAAAGTCAAAGGAGAGAAAAAGTGCAAAGTGATTTAAAGGCTGCAGTCCTTCGAATGGAAGGAACAAACAACGAGGAGGAGGGTTTTTACTCGTTGAAAAGATCCGGTTTTGTTCCGGATTATGTCCATATTTCTGAACTTACATCAGAAAAAAAACACTTAAATGACTATGATTTGATTTTTATTCCAGGTGGGTTTTCATCAGGGGATTATGTCAGGGCCGGAGCTTTATTTGCAGCCAGGCTTAAGCCTTTCCTAAAGGATGTGGAAAAATTCAATGATTCAAAAAAATTAATTATCGGTGTATGCAATGGCTTTCAGGTTTTAAGCGAACTGGGCTTATTGCCAGATACTGACAACACAAAAGAGAGAACAATGGTTCTTGCAACAAATGAATCTGATAAATTTGAATGTAGATACACATATATAAAATACACATCAAAAAATAAAATATTCAAAAAATATTTTGAAAATAAAATAATTCAGGTTCCTGTGGCACATTTGGAAGGAAGGGTTTTGTTTAAAAATGATAAAATTCTGGAAGAAATCACAGAAAATGATCAGATATTATTTAAATACTCCAATTACAATGATACTGATTCATCATATCCATGGAATCCAAATGGCTCGGTGATGGATATATCGTCATTGACAAATAAAAACGGCAATATAATAGGCCTGATGCCCCACCCTGAAAGAGTATACTATAATTATCAAATGTCTCCGGATGGCAGTATGCATGAGATGGGAACTGGAGAATACTTTTTTAGATCTTTATATGAATACACAAGGCGTCTGGTTGATTGAGCAATAAAGAAATATTGCATTTACATTCTTAAAAAATTAAACTATTCACTATTTTATCTAAAATAAGGCTAGCTGATTAGCTGACTTTTAATTTCATTATGCCTTGATATGATATCATTCAACAAAATTCTGGCATTTTCATGGTATTCTTCCAGTGATGTGTCGTTAACAATCATGTAGTCCGCAAGGGAAATAACCTTTCCTATTCCCCAGTTTAATTCCCTGTTGTCCCTTTTTTTCAATTCATCTTCACTGTGGACATCATCTTCCCTGTCCCTTTTCAGAACTCTGTAAAGCCTGTCGCTTTCATTTGCAAAAACAGCAATTACTATCACATTTTTATAATTGTTTTTAAAATATTCCAGTTCCTCAAAATTTCTTAGGCCGTCAACAATGGTTATGTCCGAATTCGCTATATATCTGGATGTTCTTTGAGCCCATATGCCCATTCCATATCTTTCCCTTTCCCCTGAAGCATATAACCCTATTGATGAATCGTCAAAATTGATGCTGTTTTCACTGGCATATCCCTTAACAGTATTCCCCATATGAACATCAACGAATCCAAGAGACTTTGCCACCCTGACAAATTCATCTTTTCCTGAACCCGGCATGCCTGTGATAATTATCATTGTTCATCCGAATATAAAGCCCATGCCTTCCTTGGAACTGTTTTCTTCATTCTTTATTTTTTCATATATTTTCTGTGACTTTTTATCGCCAAGCTCCTTAAGTGCTGATCCAAAAATTTCACCAACCCTTTTAAAAATATCTTCAGATCCCTCTATAATAACAATATAGGACGAAGGATAACCATAATCTTCACCATTTTTGTACTGTATTGATTGCCTGCCAAGAATATCATCATTCAAAAGCTGGTCAAGCAGTTTATTTTCAGTTTTTTCCAATTCATATACTTTGAACATTAATTGCATATTGTTCTATTTTATTAAACATTTTTTATTCCTTATAGTCAAAATATTCATCAAAATTTGTTCTCAACTTTGTCTGTTTAACTATCTTTGAACCTTGAAAATTGCTGAATTCTGAATCTTCCATAATATACGACTTTATGTTTTCAATGGATCCCATGACCTTTATGAATTTTGTTCTTCCATATCTCCCCAAGCTTCTTGTATTGGTAGATATTAAGCCAAGGTCTTCCAGATCATTCAGTAAATCTGATATTCTCCTCATTGTCAGTGGCTGAAAGCCAAGTTCAAGGCTTATATTTTTGTAATTCTCATAAATTTCGCCGGTTACTGTAAGTTCTGTATCTGTTTCCTGTGTCAGTGATACACTCAATAATACCATTTTTGAATGTATGGGTAGAGTTTTTATTGATTCCTTTAATATATTCATTTCAAATTTATCCCTGGCGTGGAAAACGTCATCAGCAGTGACTTTATTTTTCTGCTCACGCAAAACACTGTCTATTGCTATTCTCAAAAGGTCTATTGACTTTCTTGCATCACCGTGCTCCTGTGCTCCAAGGGCTGCGCACAGATTAATTGCTGAATCGTCTATGAATCCCCTTTTAATGACCCCATCTATCCTGAAGTTCAGTATATCCTTCAATTCTATTGCGTTATACGGTGGGAATATGACACTTTCCTGATTCAAGCGGCTCTGCACCCTTGCATCCAGCCTGTTTATAAAAGATGCTTCATTTGTTATACCAATTATTGATGAATTTGAGTCTGCAACTATCTTTAAATTAACATAAAGTGCATCGCTTCCGCTTTTCTGAATCAATTTATCTATTTCATCAAGAATTATTATTGTATATTTATTTGATTTTTTTAATCTCCTTATAAGCTCAAAATATATTCTGTCCATTGGAAGCCCAAGTGCGGGAATTTGAGGCTCGCCAACATTGATTGAGTTTATTATGTATACCAGTATGGAATACTGGGAATCGTAAATCTGGCAGTTGATATATATTGAATTTAACTTGCCAGAAACGGCCTCTGATAGCATATTCGTTACGTGGATAATGGAAGATGTTTTTCCTGAACCGGATTTTCCGTAAAGCAATATGTTTGAGGCTATGCCACCATTTATTATGGATCCAAGAATTTTGGCTATTGAATTTATCTGGTTTTCTCTATGTGGAAAGGTATCTGGTATATAGGAACTGCTCAATTTCTTGAGATCGCCTATGACGTAATCATTATTTTTACTGTATTTTAGAAAGGGATTGTCCATAATCATCAGATAATAAATAGCTATGTAACCCATATACTAAAATATTTTTTAACTGACTTTTTTACTGACTGTTTTACCGATAATTTAATTAACATCATAGGGCATTACCTTCTTTCCAATATGGTTTTCAAGCAAGCCGACAAGGTACATTGAGCCTGTCACCAGAATACAGGACGACCTTTTGATGCCATATTCATATGCTTCTATGGGGTCATTTATTATTTTTATTTCCCTGAACATAGTATATACCAGTTTCTTAATTTCCTCTGGTTTCATTGCACGCTCAGGATCATTTGGTGTGGTAATTATAACCTCATCCGATAATTCACTTATGATTGAAAAGTATGAATAAACATCCTTATCTGAAAGCATTCCAACAATCAACAGTGGCTTTTTGTTTACTGTATTTTTGAATGAATTCACCAGTGCATGTGCAGCCGGAGGATTATGTGCAGAATCCATTACCACAAGAGGATCCGTGGATATCACGTCAAATCTTCCTGGCCATCTTGTTTCCTTAATTCCATCTATTATCATGGACTTATCAATATCGTCATTCAATACTTCTATGGAACTTATGGCAGTTGCAATATTTTTTATCTGATATAAACCGGTATTTTTTGCCTCTATTTCATATTCATCTTTCTCCGTCTTCATTTTGAATCTGATACTTTTTATATCGTAGTTTATGTCGGATATTTTACAGTAATCCTCAATTCTAATCAATTTTGAATTCCTTATTTCGCATAATTTTTTTATCTCCTTAACAACCTCTGGCTTATTATCAAGCAACACCACAGGCTTCTCATTCTTGATGATTCCTCCCTTTTCATATGCTATTGATGTTAAAGAGCAGCCAAGCTGCTGAAAATGTTCATAGCCTATCTGGGCTATTACACTTACCTCTGGATTTATTATATTCGTTGAATCAAGCCTTCCACCAAGACCCACTTCTATTGATGCGTAATCAGCTTTTTTGTCAGAAAAATATTTAAATGCCATTACAGTTGTTGCTTCAAAAAATGTTGGATTTCTTCCTGTCTTTTCAAGATTTCTGATATAATCCATATTTTCTTCCATGAATTTTACTATGTATCCATCATCTATCATTTCCCTATTGTATACTATTCTCTCATTGAAATTTATCAGATGCGGAGAAGTATATAATCCCGTTTTGTATTTCTGCCTTAAAATGCCATATATATAGGAGGATATTGAGCCCTTTCCATTGGTTCCAGCCACATGGATGTTCCTGAAATTATTCTGTGGATTGCCAAGATGAGCTGCAAAGTGTTTTGTTGCCGAAAGGTCAAGCTTTATGCCGAATCTTTTCATGCTGTATAAATAATTTAGAGTATCGTCTATCATTTACATGCCTATATTAATCCAATATTTATAGTAAGTTATAGCAGAATATCCAGTAATTCAACTCATATAAAAGGCCAAATTTGAATGTGTTCCTTTCCTCAAAATATAGCTCCTTATTTTTTAGGATGTTAAAGTATTTTTCCGTAATGTCCGTATAACCTTTGGATTTATAAAAATCAAACCAGAATTTGAATTTATCATCATCTGCATCGGAATTTTTCGCTATATATTCATATGACCACTGGCATGGAAACATTGAGATCATGCCCATATATTCACTTTCTCTGGCCCATCTTATCAAATGGTTAACGTATGAATATGTTGTGTAATTCATCATGTCATCATTTATATCATCTTTTTTAATTTTATACATTTCAAGCATGTCCCTGTGAAATATGGGTTCCTCACTGCCGATCATTTCAAACAGTGATTTTATGTACTCATTTTTTGCATTTGTTTTAATTGTATTTCCCGCTTTTTTATAATATTTTAAATATATGTCATCCTGTATCAGATAATGCTTGAATTTTTCATCGCTTAGTTCCCCTGTTTCCATTTCTTTTATAAATTCTGTATCCATGATGCTTTTTATTATGCTCTGAATTTCATCTGTTTCTATATATTCCTGAATATTCATATTTTGCAAATTCAAAAATATTATATATTTTTATTCCCTGTAATTCTTATCTCTGGTTCAATTATCAGGAAATATTTTTATGCAACAGTATATCTGTGATGCCGCTTTTAAATTTGCATTGCCAGAAGAAGATGTGGCGAATTTAGCAGATTCATCAGTGCCCTTAATCACACAATTGCATTTTAAAAAATTATGCAGCATGAATGGTACTACATTTTCAAATGATTTCATGTGTATATCAGGCATAAAATTTTTCAAAGAATTCACAACATAAAATTGCTATAGGGTTAAAATTAAAATTTATAATCAAAATTTATTTTTCTCCAAGAATGGATATATATGCTTCCTCCAGGTCAGAACCGGATGATTCGTATGATATTACAGGAGCGATATTCATCACGTTTTTTAGTATATCTGCCCTCTCATCCTCCTTTCCTGAATATTTTATTGTTGCTGTTCTGTCCTTCACACCAATAATGCTGTAATTTGATTTTAACTGTTTCAGCATATTGCTATCAATGTCCTTTATGAATTCAATTTTGACAGCGTTGGTATTGAATTCCCTCGTTATCTCATCTACCTTTCCTGACTTTAATACCTTTCCCCTATTGAGAAATATTACATCATCGCATGTTTCTGATACCTCTGTCAGTATATGTGAGGAAAAGAATACAAGCTTATCTTTCTTAAGTTTTAATATAAAATCTCTGAAAATTTTTCTTTCAAATGGGTCAAGGCCACTTGTTGGCTCATCCAGTATGACTATATCTGGATCTGGAATCAATACCGCAGCAAAGACAACTCTCTGCCTCTGGCCCTTTGACAGCTTTCCAATTTTGTTTTCCAGTGGTGGCAGTTTCAATGCATCAAAATACTCATCTATTTTCCTATTTATTGTGCTTTTATCAACACCTCTTAGCTCACCTATAAATTGCAAGGCATCTCTGACCTTTAAATAAGGATAGGGAAGTGGAGTTTCAATCATGGAACCAACACCCATCAATGCTTTTTTCGGATGCTTATTTACATTTATGCCATTCAATTCAACCGTTCCATTCGAAGGCCTGAGCAAATTTGTCATGACCTTTAAAGTGGTTGTTTTTCCTGCACCGTTTGGACCGAGATACCCTATTGCCTCCGGTTTATTGTAATCAAATGATACCCTGTCCAGAGCCTTGAATTTGCTATAATTTTTAGTTACATCATTAAATGATATTTCCATATTTATCCCTCTATTTGCCTCCTTGAATATATTAAAATTGCCAGAATGCCGAAAATTAGTAGATATAATAATGCTACTTCTATACCCTGGTAAAATGTTGGGTTGAATGAGTATGTTTTTATGCTGGTTGTTATGTGTGTCACAACCTTCGCTGCTGGGTATGGTTTTTGGAAAACAAGATAGGATGCTGATCCTGCAAATGTTATCAGGAAATATGGGTCTATTCCATTAAGGGAACTCAGAACATTTGAAATAAGAGGAAAAACAATCAGCAAAATCGATATTGATGATATTATTCCAACAGTTGAACTTTTAAAAACAGAGCTTAAAAATCCTGACAGCATCAGTGTTCCTGCCATAAATAACAATGTCATCAGCAGGCTTTTTCCAGCCAGGTTTGTTAGATTTCCATATAAATAAAACGATCCAATGTATCCCACAAGAACATAAAGGAATATAATAATGAATGATGATATCAATGCTGCCGTGTATTTGCCCATGAATAGCACTGATCTTTTTACTGGCTGAACAAGGATATAATATGCAGAATTTGTACCTGTATCGGTGGATATAAGATCACCACCAAAGAATGCTGCAACAACCACAACTATTGTGCTAAATAATATAGATAGGTAATTATACATATATATAGCGGAATTCTCACTTTTTAAAAAGCTATATTCATAATGAAAGGTTAAAGTAGTTTCTATTATTGAAATAGCAAGTGAAAAAATTACAAGCCCTATAAATCTCTTTGTCCTCATATAGGAAAGCAGTTGATACTTAAAAGATATGGCAAATTGATTAATGTCTCTGTCTTTTTCCATATAATAGCAATAAATGTGTTGTATATAAACTTTGGTTATATAATTTATTTCAGTAAATATTTCTATTTCCTTAATAACAATAAATTATAAACATTTAATGCATTGTTGATTATGGAAAGCAGTGTTTACATTTTTGATGGAATGGATTATATGAAGGTTTTAAATTTTCAAAGGCATTTAAATGAGCTTAGAAACAATGATAAAATAGGCGATTCATTTATCATTTTAGAGCACGATGATGTTTACACATCAGGAGTTCATTATAAGGGCAATACCAAGGGCATAATAAAAACTGAAAGGGGAGGGTATTTAACATATCACGGCCCCGGGCAACTTGTAACATACTTTATTGTCAATTTAAAAGAAAGAAAAATGAATGCCATGGATATTATAATAAAGATTCAGAACACGATTATGGAGCTTCTGGAAAAATATGGCATAGAAGCTCATGCAGAATTTAATGAAAAAACAGGTGTCTGGGTGGGCAATAAGAAGATATGCTCCATTGGCCTGGCAATAAAGGGATTTTCAACACTTCATGGCATGGCACTTAACGTGAATACCGACCTGAATAAATTCTTAAAAATAAATCCCTGTAATTTTAATCCCGATATAATGACGTCGATGGAAAATATTCTCGGAAACAGATTGAATTATGGGAAAATAAAAGGTGAATATTTAAAAATATTACTGAAGGATTTCAACATAGAAAAATACAGTATAATAAAAAGCATTGAAAATAATTATTGATGCATAAAATATTCCTGTGCGGCTTCCACTCCTGATGGAACCTTTTTTCCCATTTCATTCAACGTTTTTTCTATAACCGATACAGTTGAAATTGCATCATTTGCATTCACATTGCCCATATGCCCTATCCTTATGTATTTTCCGGCATATTCTGGTACTATACCAGTACCCATCTCAACATTTGACTTTAAACATTTATTCAAAAATGTATTCATATCAAGGCCATCAAGCATCATTGCTGTAACTGTATGGCTCGCAAAACCCTTTTCTGCCATGATCTTCATGTCCATTCCGTTCAAACCAGCACCTATTATGCCTGAAACCAGTGTGTGCCTTTTTATTCTGTTTTCCATCGTTTCATTTTTTATGAGTTCAAAGGATTTTTCCAGTGAAAATACTGTATGGACTGGAAGTGTTGTATAATAGCCTGATTTTCCACTCTGGAAATTTTTCATTACATTGATCCATTTGCTCAAATCTGTGTAATATCCTGAAATTGAATCTTCCCTTATATTCTCAACAGCTTTTGGTGATAAAACCATAAGGGCTGCACCTGGCGGGGTTGCTATTGCCTTCTGACTTCCGGTCAGGCATACATCAATGCCCCAATCCTGAACCATGAGTTCCTCGGCGGATGCACTGGCAACGGCATCAACCACGATTAAATCTACCCTGTCCCTTATTTTTTTAACCAGAGACTTTACGGGATATAAAACACCGGTGCTTGTTTCTACTTGAGTTACTGTAACCATTCTGTACTTTTCTCTGGATAGCTCATCAAGAACCTGATCTTCAGGAATGGCTTTTCCTGGTTCTGCCCTCAATAATTTATATTTTACATCATACCTTGAAAATATTTCCTTCCAGCGGTCCCCAAAAACTCCGGAACTGACTATCAGGATTTTATCATCCTTCTTTAGAAGTGATGTCACGCTCTCCATGCCCATTGTTCCACTCCCAGGCATTATGAATGGCTGGTAATATTCTGCATTCATCACGTATTTCAGACCATTCAGGGCATTTTTCATTGATGTGACAAATTCCGGAGAGGCAAAACCGGAATTATCCTTAACTCCTGCCAGTAAAACATCATCATCTATCATTACAGGCCCAACATGCATCAATAATTTTCTGCTCATAATTATAAAATGAATTATCAAATATAAAGCTATCTCCGTTTATGATATAATTTATCTCTTCCAATCCTAAGGCTAATTTTAAACTGATCATAACCGGCATTTTACTACCACAATGGGAAAGCTTCGTTCATATAAGGAGTTATCTGGCATGCAGGTAAAGTGTAAAATAATCAATATCATGAAGAAATTCGCAGGAAGATTCATAATTGTTACAGATACGGATCTGTACGTGTCGAAACAGTGAAAGGTTACATGGACCTCTGGAAGATAGAAAGAATAGAAGCCCACGTGTTTGTATATCAGAAGTGAATTATTCGCAAGTTACCCTCTGAAAGCCAAATTTAAATTGACAAGATTCAGAGATAAAACATCGATATTCAAAAAATATAAAGGGCTTGGAACCTTTGCTTGATCTGTGCTGGAAATTTTAAATTCTTATCTAAATAAAATTCGATTTAAGATCAATATAGAGAAACTATAACTATGATTGAAATAAAAGCAATTATCATGTATATCATGTATGTGCTTATTGAGCTGTTCATAATTTTATAACTTATGTACTTTGTTAATTTTCTGTAGGATGAGGCGATTCTTATCATGAAATACCAGAATATATCTACTGTCTCAAGATCACTTTTTCCACTGTTTGTTTTCAGTATTTTTTTCAGCATCAATCTTATATTGCTTGAGTATGTGAATGAATTGTATGTTTCATTGTTTTCTATACCGGTATTCCAGCGTTTAACAGTTCTTGTTTTTGGCTTTCCAAAGACAAGGTATGCAAGCAATGTGAAAAAAAGGGTTATAAGTACAACATATATTGGAGATAGCAATCCAAAATCAGCTGGGCCGAATCTTGATTCTATCATAAATCCATTGAAAATAAGAACATTTGGTATACCGGAAATATATTCTTTGCCTATCAATAAAAATGATATTGAGAATAGAAAAACAAGCATTACACCGGTTGAAAAAATTGTATATGTTTCCAGATTGTTTTTATTATTTTTTTTACTGTGATTATCCGTGAAATAATAAACTTTAAACATTGCTGCAGTGGCAAATCCCTCCCCCATTGCAAGTAATGATCCTCCAATTATTGAAGATATTCCTATTGCCCCCTGAATAAATGCCCCCATGAAGAATGATTCAAGAATCATCCATGTCCCAAGGCCGCCAATACCTGGAAATAAGCCAGATAATGATGATAATATGAAGAATTTTCCCATTCTGGCTAGAAGTCCTTTATTATCTGAAATGCCGCTGAAATATTCTGTCCCTGTATTGCCGATAGTTAAGAAAAGGCCTGTTTTTGCTATTGAATGAGACATTGCAAATATTAAAATTGATATCAAAACAAATGCCCTAAATATACCATCATTTATTGCAATATATAAGCCAAGAGCGGATAATAAGGTTCCATTGTTTTCTATAGTGCTGAACCCTCCCAGGGATTTCATATTTTCAGATATATATGCATACAGGGATCCAAACATAACAGAAATTATTCCTATTGCAATGAATAATATTCCAATTACTTCTGACACCGGAGATAGCAAAGCAAGCTTTGTGATGCCATAAACACCCATTAGGGTCATCGTTGCACTGAATATGGCTGATGAATTTGCAGGTGCACTTCCATGGGCTATTGGAAGCCATTCACTTATCATGAATGGAGTTAATCCCATCTTTGACATCGCCCCGAGGGTAAATATCAGTAAAACATAATCGTTGTTTATTTTATTGAATCCAAAAGTTCCAGTGTAATAATATGATAATACAGCAGATACCATTATCAAAACGGTTGAAATTTCGGAAAAGAACATGAAAACATAGGCTTCTATGTCATTTTTTTTATTTATTGCCACAGTTAAATACGCGGGTATTGACATTATTTCCCAGCCAGCTATGAATACCAGAAAATTGTTTGCATATAGTATTGTCATCATTCCTGCAATGGTTAAAATAAATAGAGGAGCCAGCCATTTACCATAATTTTTGCCATATGATAATGAGTATATCGATGTTATTGTCCACACTATTCCTGCTATTAAATAAAAATATGTTATGTAATCAAATGTTCGATAGGTGAATGCTATGAAAATTATTGATGATACTGCGGATAATATATAACCCCAATTCCTGTATTTTATTGATATTATGACAGAAACAAATATTAAAATTAATGGAAGGTAATATATGATATTCATTTAACACCACCCTTATATTTTAAAATTGCAGATATTATGGTGTAGGGATCTGGCGGGCATCCGGCTATTTCAACATTGAATTTTTCATTTATTGAGGAGCCCAGTATGCCCCCAGATAATGCACATGAGCCGAAACCTATGATTATCTTTGGATCTGGCATTGCATCAAGGGCATCTATCATAACATCATGCATTTTCTCCGTGTAAACACCCATGAGCAAAAGAGCATCGGCATGCCTTGGTGTATTTGACAGAAATATATTGAATCTGTTTGCATCATACTGTGGGTAAAATATTGAATTGAATTCTGCATTGCAGGCACCGCATGTCCCTGAATCCAGAGGATATATGTAAAGTGATTTTTTGAACATTTTGGGCAATTTATCATTTATTTTATATATTTTTTCATCCTTTGTGGGTTTTAAATCACATTTGCCGCAGTAAATACATTTGTTTTCATCCCATTCACCATTTTTTATGGCATTCACCGGACAATTGTAACCACTTTTGCCTTCCAGTCTTGATGGATAATCAGGCTTGAATTTATCATCAAAATTTTTCTCAGTTTTTATGCCTTTTTTTATGCCTTTCAAAAACCACTGGCTCATATGAAATTCACCTCCTTTTCAGATATCCAGATGCCAAAGCTCTCCCATACGAAAAAAAAGTCCGTGAATATATTTCCAGGCATTGCCTTTTCGAACAGTTTAATGTTCAAATACGATGGTGATACCATTAAGATATCATTTATTCTTCCATCTTTTATATCTACATGATAAAATAAATCTCCCTGGGGCGATTCTATCCTTGCATATCCTGTGCCACTTTTATTCAGGTCATATTTATTTTTACTTTCATTTTCTTTTATTTCTGTGTTTTCTATCAATTCAATTGAGGAAAAAACCTCATCAGACCTTACCATGAACCTTGAAAATACATCGCCAGAGCTCCCTGTGAATATTTTATAAGATTCATAATATAATGAGCTGGAATCAAGCCTTGCATCATAATTATATCCTGATGCCCTTGCCGCTGGACCGGTTGAATTCATATCCCTTACCGTACCATTTTCCTGTAACCTATCCATGAATATCTTTGATGTAAGCAGATCCTGATATATCACCATGAATTCATTTTTAATCTTCAGAATGCTTTCATTTAGATTATTGAAGTTGCCGTTGACATCATTTATATAATTTGCACCAAAGAAATATCTGTGCTTAAAAACTGTTGATATTATCCTTGAAACGTCTTCGATCAAATATGACAGTTGTTTCTCCGGAATTGAAAATCCAGCGGATTCTGCCAGACATTTTATTACATGAAGGTTTGACCTTATTCTTTCAAGCTCAATTTCAATTATCCTTTTATTGTTCGATTCACCGTTTTCTATATTCAATGCATTTTCCACCGCAAGCAAAAAGCATATTGAATTAGATGCACTGTGATATCCATTGATTCTCTCTACTTTCAATAAAGCGGAATCCACGCTGTCATTCAATATTTTAATATTTCTTCTCTTAAATGATGAATCAACCCTGACTGAATTTATTCTTTCCCCAGGTGTTATTATATTAAAATTCACGGATTCTTCCAGGCCGCCTGCAGAGGGGCCATAGTTGAATGTTATTTCCCCAGGAAGTTTTTTATTTATATCCTCTTTATTTTCCTCTGATATCCTTACTATTTCATTTGAATAAACATCGTAATTTTTATATCTGCCGATATATCTTCCAGTTTTTTTATTAAAGGATTGCATTTATCACCACCAGAAATATTATGCCTGTTGCTATTGATATTATACCGGAAATTAAGGATATAATTGATCCTGAACTTTTATTATATTCATATTTTCCACGGAATATCATTCTTGAAACATTCAAATTTATTGAAACAAAAGCTATGAATAATGAAAATACAATTATTATGAACTGGGCATAGAAATGTATGCTCAAAACAGAATATAAAATCAAAAATTCACCAAAAAATGTCCCGTATGGTGGGGTCCCCGTTACGGCAAATGAGGATAACAGCAATGAAGCGGATATCCTTTTATTCTCTATAAATCCCGATATTGCATTAATTTCCTTTGTTCCAGATATGTGCAGTATGTCCCCTGCTGTATAGAATGCACCTGCTTTACCAAAGCTATGAGACAGTAAAAGCAACAGAGAGCCAATCAGGCCTATTTCTGTTCCGGTGCCCATGCCTATCAATGCAATATTCATGTTTTCCATTGTTGAATACGCAAACATTCTCTTGTAATTGTGCTGATAGCTCAAAAATATGGCTGCAAATAATACTGATACTGTTCCTGCCCATACAAATATCATTCTCATTGGAAATATTTCATATATCCTGTATAAAACATAAAGCGCTGTTGGCAGTAAAACACCTGAAAACATGGCACTTACTGGTGCAGGCCCCTCACTGTGTGCATCTGGCAACCATGTATGCACTGGAAATATGCCTACTTTAGTTCCGAAACCTACGAGGGCTATGCCAACAGCGAGTCTTACCGTCAGTGTATTGGAAATTTTCTCTGCAAGTATTGTGGTAACAGTTAAGGTACCAAATGAATAATAAATTAAAATTACCGATATAAATGCAAATGTCACACCGGCAGAAACTATTATGATATAACGCCATGTTGCTTCTAAAGAGGTATCGGATTTTTCCGTTATTAACAGCAATGCTGATGATATTGTCGTCGTTTCTATGCCAACCCACATGAAGCCATAATTATTTACCATTAGTGCAAATTCCATGGCAACATAAAAGAAATTCATTAAAAGATAATACATATTCTCTGAAATTCCCCTATTTTTAATATCACGCACATATTTTCTTGAATACAGTACGGACAGCAAATATATTGAACTAACCATTAAAACAAAGATGAATGTAACAGTGTCTATATAAAAAAACCCCCTGTATGGATTCAATAAATATAATGGAATGAGCATAAAAATCTCTATTATCGCGCCAATCGCGGAAGAATTTTTTATATTTTTATAGAATATTGACGCAATTAAGGGTATAATCAGTATAATTAAAGGGATTATGATCATCCTCTCAACTCCTCCATTTTTTCATGCACATTCTTTTCTATGCTTATTACCGAAAATATCACCACTAAAATCAAAACGTCAAGAAAAACACTGCTTTCTATAATTATTGGGACGGGCAACAAAAATACTCCAAGAATTATCAGGGAATTTTCCTCCTCAACATATCCAAGAACCTGGGCTATTGTTCTTTTTCTTGAGGCTATTAAAAATAATCCCTGGAAAAATAACAGTAATGGAAATAATAAAATATTCTTTACAGGGTATGTTATCGTAACAATATGTATAAATGATATTGAATAAACAATGAATATTGATATTATAATGAATATAAAATCAAGTATTAACATATATGTTGTACTAACCTTAGATTCATAGACATAACTCAAACTTCTTGGTATTTTATTTATGAGGAAATATGTTACTAAAATAACCCTTAAAAATATTACAAGAATTCCTAAAATAATAAATGTATAGCTGTCTAAAATGATTCCAAAAATAAATGATATTAAGGCAATCATTGAAGATTGAATGGCAAGCCCTAAAACCATTGACCTTAGATATTTTTCTGATTGAATGTGGAATCCAGTTATTGCCAGAAATGCAGCAATTAAATAAATAATAGTATACATTATATTCATGAAATCACCTCAGTGAGTATTAAAAACAGTATTGAAAATATGAATGCAACCGCCAAATAATCTATAACCTTAAATAATCTGAGTTTAGCCATTGACGTATCAATTATTAAAACTATAAAGATCAAAAATAACCATTTTAAAACCATAACTGGAATATTTAATAAAAATCCTGGAAATGTATTTGTTATTCCCCATGGAATTAAGAAAACATTTAAAAGAACCGATCCTAAAAGATATTGTTTCATATAGGATGACCATTTGTTTATCCCCAGAAGTTTCCCGCTGTATTCATAATCTATGCCTGAATCTATCATGCCCATTTCCTGCTTTCCCTCACTCTGTGTTGGTATTTTTCCAGTTTCGTATAAAAATATCATGAAGAATGCAAATATTGCAAATAAATGAACCAGGCTCAAATTGGATAATGGGTGGCTTATTAAATAATTATTTGTTGCATATGGATTGTCAGTTCCCGTTATTAATGCAACGGCAAAAAATACAGTTATCAATGCACCCTCGCTGAAAAAATTGAATGACAGTAACCTTGATACACCCATTGAAGAAAAATTACTCCCTGAATCCATTGTTCCTGCTATTTTTATAAATGCTGCTAAAGAAAATAAAATTGCACCCGCAAAGAAATCACCAGATGCGGTAAAAATTATGGGTTTTGACATGAATACTGGAATTATAAGGGCAATTAATGAATAAACACCAAAAGCTGCATATGGTGCTATTATAAACATTTTTGATGAATTTTCCGTAATCAATGTTTCTTTTTTTAATAATTTAAAAAGGTCATAATATGGCTGAAATATACTTGACCCATGCCTTGATTCCACATTTGCCTTTAATCTTTCAAAAATCCCTATAAAGAGTGGTGAAACGAAAACCACAAAGAGATACTGAGATAATGTCTCCACAATCAATTCAAGCATAATCCTACCTTTTATGTTTTGTAGACGTCATCATCTCCGATGAGCATTGTGGAGACGTCATTCCTTTATCGTATATTGTATAACATTATTTAAATTTTATTTTCATTTATTAAGATTTTAAAACGGATTTAATTATAATATTTAAAATATAAAATCTCAAATAACAAAATAATGACAATACTTTTGCATTTATCGGAAAAATGATCCCGTTTTGTATATTTTTTGTGGTGAATATAAACTGTGAATGAGATTCCCGAGTGTATAGGCACCACTTTTCAATTCTGCCATGAAATTGATTATAACCAGTTCAAAATTGCATAAACAATGGAGAATGATATATCAATGCCAGATATGCAGGAATCGGGTGTAACCTAATAATTATTTCTATAGGGGTAATTTTACAAACTATTGCAATGATTTATTTACCTTATAAAATTCATTATATGGCAAAGTTATAAATATTTGTTGAGTATAAAGTATTATACTTATGTCTCAACTAAAATTCATTGATAGGGAAGACGAGATAAAAATGCTTGAAAATATTTATTCAAAACAAGGTTCCTCATTATTTATTATATATGGAAGGAGAAGAATAGGCAAAACGGAACTTATAAACAAATTCATTGAAAATAAAGGAATTTATTTTCTTGCCACAACAGAAGGGGATGTTCAGAATATAAAAAGTTTCATATCTTTGGTTTCAGAATTTTTTGATTATCCGCTTTTAAATATGAATCTCACTGACTGGAATTCTGTTTTTTCCGTGCTTGCATCAAGCAATTTATTTCGCAAAAAAATAAACGAATCAAAAATTATAATTGCAATAGATGAATTTCCGTATTTAATCGAGGGAAATAAAAATATCCCATCAATATTTCAAAAAATATATGATACAATTTTAAAATATTTGAACATTATGCTTATATTATCGGGTTCTTCTATGAGTATTATGGAAAATGAAGTTCTTTCATATAGGAGTCCATTATATGGCAGAAGATCGGGACAGATCGAATTGAAACCCTTAAAATTCAAATATATTAAGGAATTTTTAAATGTAAATTTTGAATACCGGTGCAATATTTATTTTATTCTTGGTGGCATTCCCGAATACCTTTTAAAAATTGAGGGTGGAGTTGATTTCTGGAAAAATATTGAAAAAAACATTCTTTCAAGGGGAGCGTTTCTGTACCAGGAGGCGGAGTTTCTTCTGAGAACTGAGTTTAGGGAACCACGGAATTATATGCTTATTTTAAGATCTATAGCTTATTCAAAGCATACTTTAGGTGAAATAAGCGATTATACACATATGGATAAAAGCATGGTGTCAAAATACCTTGATGTCATGATGTCAATGGGTTTAATATATTTTGAAAAGCCATTTGGTTCAGACGACAAATACCGGAAAAAATTTTACTGGATAACTGATAATTACCTTAAATTCTGGTTCAGATATATTTTGCCAAATAATGGAAGAATAGAAAGTTCACATATAAATGAGGCACTTATGGATATAAAAAATAATTTTCCTACATTTGCAGGAGAGCAATTTGAAAACTTAATGAAAGAATTGATTCTTGATGGAATTCTGGAAAAAAGTTTTGATAACGTATCCAGATGGTGGGGGAAGGATAAGAATAATAAATCTGGGAAAGACATTAAGGAAATAGACATTATTGCGGCTTCATATGTTAGGAAAGAAATTATTTTCTGTGAATGTAAATGGTCAAATAAACCTGTATCATCAAAAATTCTTAAAGAACTCCGAGAAAAATCCATAATTATAAAAGAGAAATATCCTGATTATACGTTTAAATACGCTATTTTTTCAAAAAGTGGTTTTAGGGGTAATTTAAATGAAAATGATGCCATTCTCATGGATTTAAATGATATTGAAAGATCATTGGTGAAATAATTCTATAAATTGAAAATAAATACTATTAGTTATATATGGTGAAATCCTTGGTTATGAATAAATTGCCCTATATGTGGTAATTATTAGATACAATAACAACACCACATACAAAAAAAATCTACAATGCCAATGAGTGAAAATCCATCAAAATTCTAACTCTCAATGTGTGGCATATCGCTATATTTTTTTGATTTCAATTTCATAATTGTCCATATTCTTATTCACATTGACTTTCTTACCATCAAATTCAATGCTTACTTCCTCATTGTTTAAATAAAATCCAAATTTACCTGTGCCATAAATCATTATCTTATTTTGATATACAATGCATGAATTATTTTTTATGTATAATGGATATTTTTCATCTGTTTTTATCCGTGTTTTTCCCTTTATCAGGGAATTGTCCCAGAAATTTATCCATTCTCCTTCAGGCAAGTATAGGTATCTGAAATCATTATGTTTATTTATTTGCGGAGCATACATTATATTATCCATAATATACTGGTCATTAACATAATATGTATTTTCATCATCAGGATAATCATATGGCAATGGTGTTATTACAGGGACGCCATACCTGTGTGCCTTGTAAATAGCAGAATAAATGTAATCAATGAAATCATACCTCAAATCCACTGTTTCAATTATGTCATTTTTGATATTATCCGGCATTAAAAATACTTCTTGATCGGCATTATCAATGTTTTTATGATTCCTGTAAAATGGGAACAGCAATGCCATTTTATAATACGCTGATAAGAGTTCGGGTGATGATTCTCCAAAGAACCCTCCGAGATCGCATCCTGCTACAGCTACACCTGAAATGGACAGGCTGGTTACCATTGATATCTGAAGCTTTAAATCGTCCCATGAGGGGGTATTATCTCCAGTCCATATTGCAGCATATTTCTGTATTCCTGAATATCCAGACCTTGATAAAATAAATGGTTCTTTATTTATCTCTGTTAATGCATTGTAAGTTGCCATGCACTGCATATATGGATATAAATTCCTTACATTTCCATGTTTTATTTTTGTTCCATCATCAAGTTTGTGAAGGACGTTCTCTGGAATTAAATGGCTTTCTGTAAGCACTGTTGGCTCATTCATATCAAGCCATATTCCATCTATTCCCTGCATTGACCAGGATTTTATTAGTTTTTTCCAGTAATCTCTGCCTTTTTTATTGAAAAAATCAGGAAATACAGAATCGCCTGGCCACATGACCTCGTTATAAATACTGCTGTCATCTTTTTCCATATAATTCCCCATACCCTCCTTAAATACATCATAATTCTGATCAAGCTTTATGGTCGGATCTATTATCGTTACAATTTTTACATTGCTCTCGTGTGCTTTTTTAATAAATTCACTGCCATCGCCGAATCTTTCTTTATCCCAGGTAAATAATCTGTAAGCATCCATGTAATGAATGTCCAGATAAATTGAATCAACTGGCATTGTGTTTTTATAGTCATTTATTATATTTAATGCAGTTTCCGAGGGGTAATACGAATATCTGGATATTCCATGGCCTATACTCCATTTTGGAGGCATAAAGGTTTTTCCTGTCAATGTAATGTATGAATTGACTGTTTTTTTAAGATCATCCGATTTAAAAATATAAAATTCAAATGAATTATTTTTAACAAGTATTGTGGTTTTGTTATATTCTGAAACACCAAAATCAAATGATATGTATCCCGGGTAATTTATAAATAATCCTAGGGACTTCCCATGATTTACATTTATAAAAAACGGTATTGACAGATAGAGTGGATCGGTATTTCTTGCATATCCTATCTGATCGGTATTCAATGAAACCATTACCTTCCTCTTTTTATCTATATTTGTTGCTTTTTCACCAAGGCCCAGAATGTGGGAAGAGACGTTCAGTTCAAGCTTTATTTTCACCCAATTTTCTGCTTCTTTGAGCTCCATCTTATTTTTTAATAATATCTCTGGAATTTTATCTAATTTTTTTTCATTATTTTTTTTAAAGTCTATTAAAGGGTTATAATTATTAACTGAAATTCTATAATAATCATCCGATTCAAAATATGTAACCTGCATTTTTTCAAAATACGGTATTTTATATAAAATTTTTGATAGTCACATTATATCTATTCTTAAATTTTACCTTTGCAAATTGGTCATTTCAACAGTATTTGTATAATAATTTACCAGTTTATAACCGGTAATAACGGGTTACATCTATGTTAATCCGATTATATGCTCTTCTGGGATTAAAATTTAATGCTGAAAGTTATGACATTGCAGTGTATTTACGTATATTGAAATTTATAAATCCATGGAATATTAAAAACATCCAGAACGATGGAAAATTTGAGTGGGGAAATTTAATATAGGGATGATAAAATAAACATTTTCATAAAATAATTTACTATATAGGGCAATAAATTAAATGGATTTTGACATAAATGAGTAATGTGAAATGCTAAGAAAATATATTAATATATAGACCATTCAATATTGTAAGAATTGTTTTATAAATATAGCAATAAGTATATAATATATTGAATTATTTTTTTATTGTTGTATCATTTAATGTTATATTTTATGATAAAGTATTACATCATTATTTTAAAAAAACACTTAATGTACTTATAGTAACATTTAAATAAAGTGATACATTTAAAGTTCAAGGCGATTTTTAATGACAGAAAATGATCCGAATATAAAACCAAAGAATAAGCTACTTGTTTATGTAGTAATTATAGTTATGATATTGGCTGCGGTAGGTGGGATAGCTGCTTTCCACTACCTTTATAAGCCTGCAAAGAAGGTTGAAACAATAACTATTGCGGCACCAGTATATTATACCTCATCAGCAACATGGACAAACTATCTTAATAATGTATCAAAAGCTTGGGAAGCAAGCCATCCAAATGTGAAAATTAAATTTGTGGGTCCTTCCAGTGCTAGCTCTGAAAGCCAGTATTATTCCAAATTAAATCTTTTAACTTCGTCAAAGTCAACAGCTCCAACTGTTATGTTAGAAGATATGTTTTATACTGCAACGTATAGCCATTCGGGAGTTCTGGCTCCATTAAATTCATATGTAAATAGCTCATATACATCCAATATACAATCCTCAGCATTAGGCCAAATGACAATAAACCATACAATATATGGTTTACCCGCCACGGTTACGGACACTCTTATATATTATAATACTTCCATATTAAAAGAGGCGGGAATACACACACCGTGGAACCCGAAAAATTGGACGGACATAATAAATGCTGCCGAGAAAATAAACAATACCCTGGGCAGTAAGGGAGTTGTACCTTTAAATATATATCAGGGAGTAAAAGCGGATGAGGCCTCTTCATTCACCGGCTTTGAAACAATGCTGTATGGAACTGGACACGGCCTTTATAACTTCTCTAATAGTAAATGGTATGGCAATAACCCTGGTTTAAATGCAACGCTTGGCTTTTATAAAACTGTCTTCAGTAAAGGTTATGCCCAGGCATCAATAAGCCATACACCTTACGTTACCGTGGGACAATATATGAAACAAGGCAAACTTGGAATAGCAATAGACGGTTCATGGATGTATGGATATCAGTGGGCTCCTCACGGACAGAATCCCATATCCAATTTCAGCAAATATATAGGGGTAACGGCAGTTCCTACGGAATTTGGACAGGCTCCATATAATACAACCATGGTTGGTGGCTGGGGATGGGCTATGTATAATGGCATACCAAATTCTGAAAAGCCAATAGTGGCATCATTTATGAAAACACTTGATAATACAACAAATCAGATAATCATTAACCTTCCAGGAGGGGCACTTGCGGGTGGCCTACCACCAGCAAAAAATGCAGTTAACAATTCACTATTTACAAAGTTAATGCCCACAGATCCATCTCTTGACACATTCTTTGCTGGCCTATTGAAAAATGGGCATTACAGACCACCAGTAGCGACATATCCAAAAATTTCCTATATATTACAGAAAGCGATGAGCAATGTAGTGGGTGGAGGAGATTCAGTTTCAACTGCTTTAACAATTTACAGTAAGGACATTAATACAACTCTTGGTAGCGGGAGTGTGTCACCTTCAATAGCTGCTTTAAATGCTCAGAATTTAAATTATAAACAGTATAACGGCAATAGCTTTGCACTCATGTCAGCACTGGAAACATATGTAAATTATAACCTGTATAATTTATTATTATGGTAATATTTATATATCTTACAAATATGGTGATAAGTAATGCTTAATACTAGAAAAATAAAATTTAACATGCAAAATATTATTTATTTGATTTTTGTACCAACATTTGTTTATCTTGGAATTTTTTTCTTATATCCTATATATATTTCGATTAAATATTCGTTTACCAACATTTCACTAACTGATATTTTAAACTATACATACATAGGTTTTTCTAATTACCATAGCCTGTTAACAAGTGGATCGTTTATAGGCTCCATTTACACAACCATAATATTCCTTGTATTATCTGCAATCATTGGGCAGATGTTTCTCGGTATCGTGGTTGCATATTTATTATCGGTGACACAAAAATATTTCAGGTTAATAATAACTTCAATAATCCTCGTTGCTTGGGCTACCCCACAGGTAACTGCCGGAATTATGTGGTACAGTACGCTCAGTTATATTCCTTCAGGAACCGTAAACGTATTTCTGAATTATTTTGGAATACATTCTATAAATTTTTTATCCCTGCATCTGGCATTAATATCCATAATAATTGCAAATGTCTGGTTGGGACTCGGTTTTTCTGTATTGATATTTTCCTCAGGCATTAGTGGAATAAGCCCAAGTATAATAAAAGCATCCAGAATAGATGGTGCAAATCCATTTACAAGATTTTTTAAGATTATTTTACCATTATTGAAGAAAAGTATCATAACCGATTTATTGCTTATAACATTATTCACATTGGGTGCATTTACACTTGTTTTTGTAATGACCGGTGGTGGTCCGGTAAATGCCACAGATATTATGACTATATATCAATATAGGGCGGGCTTTTCACTATTTTCTCTGGGAATAGCAAATGCGGTTGGTGTCATAATAATAGTACTGGCCATATCAATATCCATACTATATCTAATATCATTAAAAGGTGATTAAAATTAAATTGAGATTTGTTGTTGTTTATCTTGTATTGACACTGTTGGCTCTGGCATTTTTAATTCCATTTATATGGCTGTTTGTTGAAAGTTTCAGCCCATTAAACAATGTTGGTTTTACAATTCCGAACAGGTTTACTCTGGATCCTTTCAGAAATGTTTTAACGAATGGTACATTTATAAGATCAATATATATGGGCTTGATACAATCTCTGGGCGCTACATTTTTATCTGTAATGTTTGCCATTGGCCCAGCGTATGTATTTTCCAGAAAATCATTTAAACTAAAAACACCACTAATGCTTGGTGTATTGCTATTGACTGGATTTCCAGTATTTTCTTTACTGGTACCCACATTCATATTTTTTATAGATATAGGTCTTTATAACACAGTAATAGGTGTGATACTTTTCCTAGGTGTTTTGAATTTGCCTATAGATATATGGATTATGAAAAATTCATTTGACCAAATACCAAAAAGCATCGAAAGAGCATCCATTGTCGATGGGGCTGGCACATTAAAATCACTATTTTACGTTTTTATCCCATTAACTCTCCCCATAATGGCGGTTTTAATAATTTTAAATTTTGTTATAAACTGGGGAAATTTTTATGTTCCATTTATATTATTATCATCAAGCCACTTGCTTCCAATTTCTGTGCGTATATATAGCTTTTTTGGGGCGTTCAGTGTCAGATACAATGAACTTGCTGCACTTTCAATAATTTATACTGTGCCCGCTGTGATTTTGTATATTTTTGCTCAAAAATATATGATAAAAGCTCTGTCGGGAGGAATAAAAGGGTGAAAATATGTCTTCTGTAGAATTAAAAAATATAAACAAAATGTACGATAAAGTGACAGTTTTAAAGGATCTAAATTTGAAAATAGAGGATCAGGAATTCTTTGTTTTACTTGGGCCATCGGGTTCCGGTAAAAGCACTACATTGAATACAATGGCAGGATTGGATGTCCCTACGTCAGGAAACATTCTTTTCGATAGTGAAGATGTAACATACTTTGATCCAAATAAGAGAGGAGTTGCTATGGTATTTCAGGATTATGCATTATATCCACATATGAATGTGTATAAAAATATGGCATTTCCTTTAAAAATGAAAAGATATAAAAATGAGTATATAGATAAAAAAATAAATGAAGTTGCAAATATTCTTGGAATAAAAGAGCTCTTAAAACGTTTGCCAAGGGAGTTGTCCGGTGGACAGGCACAAAGGGTTGCACTTGGCAGAGCCCTGGTAAGAGACCCTAAAATATTTCTTCTTGATGAGCCTCTCAGCAACCTTGATGCAAAAATAAGATCGCAGATCAGAAATGAATTAAAACTTATTCATAGTGACCTTAAAAAGACCTTTGTTTATGTAACTCATGATCAGCAGGAAGCCATGTATCTTGGTGACCGTGTTGGAATATTGAATGAGGGAGTGATACAGCAGATTGGAACACCGCAGGAAGTATATAAGCATCCAAAAAATATTTTTGTTGCAAAATTCCTTGGCGAGCCGGAAATAAATATTTTTGAGCTTGACAAAAATGATGGTGGATTTAAAATTGGTGATGCTCCTGTTGATGGTTCTAATTTGGATGCACTTAATAAGCTTACTCTGGGCATTAGGCCGGAAAACATCCTGTTAAAGAAGAGATCAGAAAAGGATATACCATTAAAAATAGTTATAAGAGCAAAGGAATTCACTGGCTCTGGCTTTATTTTAATTGCGTCAACAGAAAGTGGGAAGGAGATCAGAATAATCTCAGATCAGGCAAATATGGAAATAGATGAACCAATAACAGCGTATATTGATTATGAAAATTCAATCCTATTTGATGAACACGGTGACAGCATCAATAAATAACGCTCACAGGAACTTTTCCCACTATATGCAAAACCAGGTTTCCATTATATTTATTAATTGGAGATTCAATATAGAGTGTAAGGATTCCCTTGTAATCCATGATTGATCCGACAAATCCACCACTATTATTCATATTTTTAACATAATTTCCGTATTCGTACTTCCATTTAGTTATTTTGAATCCTAGAGTAGTTATATATACAGAGGTTAATGTAATATTTTTATTGAATGTTATATTTATTGTAAATACTGAGTGGGTGTTGACTTTTTTGGGAAAATTTACCGTATAATTATTAATAACCGTTCCAGCTGAACCAAGCTCCACTCCAGTAATATTGTCATGACCAGCTGGTTGATTTTTATGCAAAACTATGATTAAGGATGAAATTAATACCAGTATTACTGCTATTATTACAATAATTTTCATTTTTTCATTCATTTTAATCTTATCCCGCCGGCATATTTCATATTTTCTATTTCAAATTTATGCCCAGTTATGAAGTTTCTTCCTCAACTTATGAAACTATGGTACCAGAAAAATGAAACTGCAGTAAACATATAAATTTTATGTTCATAAAGATGGGGTTAGGTGAATAATATATGTATACTATTTCTAATCTGATAATGGATTGTGGCCATTCCACATGAATACATTAATGAAAATAACCATTGCATACTCTCACCACCTTTTTGTGGCTTTCCCATCACTGTTTTTAGCTTCAAAAAATGGCATTATCTATTGATTTTATGGATTGTGCACCTTTTTATTTGTTTCATCCACATCACAGGATCAGCGGCTTTAATGATTCTAACCCCATGTCAAAATGCAATTTCGTATCCAGCCATTTTTGCATTATAAAATTACATTAATGTTATCTCATCCAGATATTTCATATCCTCCATATTCAAATTTATATTCAATGCATCAAGATTTTCCTCAACATACGAGAACTTTGTTATGCCAAGCAAGGGGATTATTGGAATTTTTTCCATCTCTGATCTTTTCAAAAGCCATGCAAGTGCCAGTTGCGTTCCGGATATTTCTTTTTCCTTGGAAAATTCAAGGAGTTTTTCAATTTTATTTCTATATTCATCATTCATGTTTAACAGTTCTGGAACATATTCTGATCTCCCATTATTTGATTTTAGGTATTTTCCTGAAAGTAAGCCCTGAGCCAGTGGAACATATGCCAGAATGCCAAGGTTGTATTTTTTGGCAATTTTTAACTTGTCTTTTTCAATATCTCTCTGAAGTATATTGTATGGTTCTTGCAATGTTACTATATCGTGAAGATTGTAAATTTCCGAATCATGCATGAATTCCTCGATATCAATAGCATCATGATTGCTCTCTCCAATATATCTCACAAGATCAATATCTATTAAATGGCTGAGTGTTCTCACTGTTTCCTTAACTGGAGTGTTTTTATCCATCCAGTGAGCCTGATACAGATCTACATAATCAATATCCAGCCTTTTCAGTGATTCCCTTATCTGCCACATTATGTGTTTTCGGGATAATCCTTCTGAATTTGGGAAGGTGTCCATTGGGCCCCTGACCTTTGTTGCTATTACCAGTGATTCTCTTTCAATACCCTTTATTGCCCTTCCAAGCACTCTTTCAGAATTTCCTGTTTCTGGTATATGTCTCTCATTTTCTTCAACCCTTCCATGGTATATATTTGAAGTATCATAAAAATTTATTCCAAGATCATAGCATTTCTTGAAGATTCTATTGAATTCCTCCTCATCAACATTCTCTACATTGTTTTCATTGTAATTTCCTTTGCCAGGCAAGTGCCATGTTCCAAGAGCAATGGATGATACGACTGTGCCAGAATTTCCAAGTTTTGTATATTTCATGCAATAAGATGACTTTATGCAATTTATTTTTTGCCGTTAAATAATCATTTTAGACTAAAATTATGCAAGAAATAATCCAATTATTATGCTAATATTGGGTATTTAGCCACGTTGGTAATGATATACCATATCATTCGTTTAAAAATAAACCTTTTATATTTTAATTTATTGTAACTGATAAATTTTACCTTATTCCGATTATTTTTTTTACTATTTGATAGCATGAATAAATATAAAAAATACAATAATTTGAAATTGGATATCACAAAAAAAACTGAGAGATACAGTATTTTCAGGTATTTTTTTGATTTTATAAAAATACTTAAATATGACCTATTTATCTTGTAGATTGTGATATCTTATGACCGATATCGATATAAAAAATAGTAAATCAAATAGCGAGCTAAAAAGAGAATTATCATTTAGAGATATATTTTTCATGTCTCTTGGTGGTCAGGCACCTTTTCTTTCAATGTTAACATATGCAACGGCGGTTCTTTTGTTATCACTTTATTTCTCACCCCTGGTTGTTATAATAGGAACTATGGTTGTACTTTTGAATGGTATAGTCGTTTTCTTTCTGTCAAAGAAGCATACAGAAACCGGCGGGTATTTCAATTATGCAATAAAGGAATTGTCAAGATGGTTCGGTTTTGAAACCGGATGGATGTACATATTTTACTCAATATTATATGGTGCGGGGTATTTGGCAGGATCAGCATTTATACTGTCATATGTTCTGGGAATAAATCCCATATTCTCACTGTTAATAGCATTCGTCCCCGCTTCAATATTCCTTTTACTGGGCATAAAGCCTTCAGCAAGGTATGCAATATTTGCAGCAGGAATAGAAATAATAGTGTTGATTTCCGTGATAGTCGTATCTCTGGATATAGCACATTTTACATTTTATAATCCTGTAAGAGTTATTCCATCTGGAACTAGCCTATTTCTTGGAATTTTATTTGCAATAGGCATTCCCACTGGATATGGTGCAATAACCCCGGTATCGGGAGAGGTTAAAAATGCAGAGAAAAGCGTTGGAAAAGCTGTTATACTTGTAATAGTGATAGGAGGATTGCTGGAGGCTCTTGTTTTATATGGAGTTGTTGATGCGGCTATTCAGTTGGGGAATTTATCAACAATTACTTCAAACAGCATTCCGGTAATATATTTACTGAAATCTTTTCTGGGCCCCTATTCAGAATATTTATTATTATTTGCTGGAATAAACGACGGCATTCTTGGATCACTGGCATTCTTCACTGCAACTACAAGAAATGTATATGCAATGTCAAAAAGAAAGCTTTTGCCAGAATTTATATCCAGAATAAATAAAAAAACGGGGACGCCATTCATAGCAGGAATCATGACAATTACCATAGCTGCATTCATCTTATTTCCAGCAATTGGTACATTTGGGGCATTTGCAACATTTTTAGCCCTTGGAACGCTTGCCGGTTTGGGAAATTTGACAATACATTTAGCGGCAAATTTCTCAATGCTTCAGAGTTTAAAACACACAATAAGAAAAAAAATATCACAGGAATTGATCGTGTTAATGGCAATAGGGATATCCGGGTTTATTGTCATATATTCTCTTTCAACTTCAGTAACATATGTTATCATGATATTTTTTGGATATATGGTAATAGGTTTCATTGCTGTTGAATCAATATATGGGCATGTAGAAAATAAAAATAATCCACAGAAAAATTAATTTTTATATTTTTTAAAATTACATTTCATGAGGGGGATATTTTTAATGTTATTGTCTTTGAGTGTTTCCATAAGTGTAATTGTCTTTTGAAGTTTATGATTTTTTCAAAAATATGCCTTTGCCTGTTATAATAATGGAATTGGGCACACTGAATTGAAAATTGTTTTTAAGCACACAGGCAAAAAATTGCAACCTATGATCAAATTAATTTAAATAGTAAATTCAATGGCCTGGCATGGCAGATAAACAAGAGATTAAAAAGACTGGAAGATGAAAAATAATACAAAAATAGCAGATTTGAGTGGAAGATTTTTAATTTACATTATTTGTTGGGACATTTATACTTTTATTTTCATCGAATATATTGGAAACAGGTTTAATAGCATCATTAAATGGTGGTCCCCACGGTTTTAACTTATTTTTAAGATTTACATTGCCACAGTTATTTCCAGAAACAATGGGATATGTATTAGGACTTGTGATAGCACTGATAATTACAGATATTATGTTATCGTATCTGCAATCCATGATAAGAAATGAAAATTCCGATTATTTCTTCAATAGGTCAAAAGGTCTTACTAAAATTGCATGCTACAGTTTTATTTTATCAATTTTGATGCTCATTACAGGTGCATTAATTGAAACTTCCCCTGGGTTTTTTTAATTTTTTTCCTATCACACATAAAAAATAATTTCATAAATTTGAAATTATCATAAAACATTTTATAGAAAAATACACTTTACTTTTATGAAGTTTGCTGTACTTATCGGCTGGAATGGTTCGGTAATCAAATCATTTTTAAGGGCAGGAAAGGAAACAGGCAACGAAATTAAAATTAAATATCCCCGGCTTGACCCCATAGATGGGGATTTTATCAAATTTATAGAAGAATCAGATGCCCTATTCATACACCATTTCTCTGGTGAAAATATATATAGCGATATACTGGAAAGGATTGAGAAGATAATAACAAATAAAAAATGTGTCATTGCAATAGATCCCATATTGAGCAAATACTCAAATGCCGATAAAAGTGTTATAGAAAAGGTCAGCAATTATTATTTCTATGGTGGATATGAAAATATAAAGAATATGGTGCTTTATATACAAAGCTTATTTGAAAATGTAAACTTTGAGGGGCCAAAAGAATTGCCATTTTCAGGCATATATACTCCGGAGAAAAAATATAAAACCCATAATAAGAAAGTTGGAATATTGTTTTACAGAACTGCATGGGTTGACAGTGACACAAAGATTGTCGATTATATAATGGATGAATTAAATAAATATGGCATATCTGCAATACCCGTATTCACCAATGGCTTTGGCGATAAATCAAAAAACGTTAAAAGCGCTGAGGAATGCATTAATGAATATTTCCATGAAAACGGAGAAACAGGTGTTGATGCAATAATAAACCTATTGTCATTTTCCCTTATTAAAACAGAAAGCAAGGAAACACTGATTAACCTGAATGTCCCTGTGTTTCAAGGTCTGATTTATTATTATAAGGAATACAATGAATGGAGAGATTCCTCTGGGCTTGATGTTGTTAGCTCCATAATGAGCGTAATGCTCCCTGAAATAGATGGAACAATTGAACCAGTTCTTGTTGGCGTGATCAGAAAAATATATGAGGATAATACGGTGTACAGGGAATTATACCCTGTCAAGGAACAGATAGAATATATGATATCGAGAATAAATAAATGGATAAATTTAAAATATAAAAATAACAAGGATAAAAAAATAGCTATAATACTGCACTCAGGGTCTTCCTTCAAGGATTTGGAAGCAAATATAGGCACTGCCACCGGACTGGATACATTGAATTCCGTTGCAAACATCATGAAAATGCTTGAGAAGAATGACTACAGCCTGGATTTTATACCGGAGGATGGAGAAGCCTTAATAAAAAGAATCATGGAGAAAAAAGCCCTGCCGGAAGGGAGATGGACATCCATTGAAAATATAATAGAAAAAAAGGGATATGTTGATAAAATCAATTATGGAGATTATAAAGAAATACTGGATGAAATTCCACAGGATTCATTAAGCATGATTAAAAATAAATGGGGTGAACTCAATTTAAAAAGGGATTACATGCTTTTAAATAACGAATTCTATATTCCAGGAATATTATCAGGCAATGTATTCATTGGAGTCCAGCCCAAAAGAATAACGTTTTCAGATGATGACAATTCAATAAGAACCATACATGATTCCGAAACTCCCATTACATATTACTGGCTTGCATTTTACAAATGGATTGAGAGAATATTCAATGCTGATGCAATAATTCATGTTGGAACTCATGGTACTTTGGAATTCACCCCAGGCAAGGGCCTTGGATTGTCAAAATCGTGCTTTCCAGAAATCTCAATAGGAGATATGCCGAATATATATCTATATTCAACAAACGTTCCTGGTGAAGGGATAATAGCAAAGAGAAGGAGCTATGCTTTACTTCTGGATTATATAACACCACCCACATCATATGATGATGTTCCCGAAGATATAAATAAACTGGAGGATCTAATAGATGACTATGAGGAATCAGAAAAAGCTGAAAATAAAGCAAGAGAATCATTGATACTCAAGGACATAAAGGAATTATCAGATAAAATAGGATTGAGCATAGATTTCAATGATCCCCATAAGGGTACGCATGAAATAGAACACAGATTGAATTTGTTCAAGGATTCAGTTATTTCAAAAGGGCTTTATATCTTTGGAAAAAATATAGATGATTCCGATATATCTGATTATGTCCTGACGTCAACGAGATTTGACAATTCTCTTGCAAATAAATATGGAAAGATAAAAGCTTCCCAAATGATAAATGATTATTTAAAAAATAAAAATGATATACCTGAGTTTGAAAAGAATATAATAAAAAATTTAAGATATTCACCACTAAATGAAGAAAAGAATTTATTGAGGTCATTGAATGGAGAATTCATAGAATCCGCCATTTCTGGATCCTTGGCAAGAGGAAGGTATGATGTTTTGCCATCTGGAAGGAATTTCTATTCAGTTGATCCGTTTAAAATACCCAGCCATTCGGCATGGCAGGTTGGTGTTATACTTGGAAATAAACTGATAGAAAATGAATATAAAAAGAATGACCGGTTCCCTGAAACAATAGGCTTTGTATTGTGGTCAACAGACGCCTACCGGTCAGATGGGGAACTGATATCACAGATATTATTTACCCTTGGTGTTGAACCGGTATGGCAGGAAGGATCAAAAAAGGTCATTGATGTTAAGGTAATCCCCCTGAATGAATTGAAAAGGCCAAGAATAGATGTGGTCATAGAATCAAGCGGGATAGTCAGGGATAACCTGTTTAATATAATTGAACTGATTGATAATGCAATAAATAAGGTTGCAATGCTTGATGAGGATAATGGGGAGAACTACATAAAAAAGCATTATAATGAATATCATCATTTACACAGAATATTTTCATCCAAACCGGGATCATATGGTTCTGGCGTTAGCAATGCAGTAGAATCTTCAAAATGGAAAAACCATGAAGATTTAAGCAATGTATTCATTGAATGGATGGGTTATTCATATGGAAAAAATAACTTTGGAACTGAATCAAAAAATGAATTGAAATCGGTATCAAAGGATATTGGAACAATAATACATAAAAGGGAAATAGATGAAATAGATATAAATGATGACTCATGCAATTACTCATATGCAGGGGGATTTTATTTAATGGCAAAGAAATTCGGCGCCAATCCAAATTTAATGTTTGAAGATACATTTAATCCAAATAATCCAAAAGTAAGGACAATGAGGGAAGAAATAGAAAGAACTGCAATAGGTAAATTACTGAATGAAAAATGGATAAATTCACAGAAGAATTTTGGATACAGAGGGGCAACGGAAATGCTTAAAAAAATTGAACATCTGTATGGATGGGGTTCCACCACAGGAATGGTAAATGATAACATATTCAATAATATTTCTGAAAAATTCATTTTAAATGAAGAAATGAGGGAATGGTTCAAAAAGGAAAACCCCTGGGCTTTAAGTGAAATAACATCAAGGATGATAGAAGCATATAAAAGAGGAATATGGCATCCTGAGAATGATATTAAGGAAAAACTTGAGGAATCATATTTGGAAATAGAAGGTGAGAATGAATGAAGATAAAATACTTTCCCTTTTCTGGAATTTTGGGAAATGACGATATTAAATTGGGCTTGATAATAAATTCAATTGACCCTAAAATCGGAGGATTATTGATTACAGGGCCTAAAGGAATAGGCAAATCAACAATAGTAAGATCTTTATCGAGGGTATTGCCAGAAATGGATTCAATAAAAGGATGTAAATTCAATTGCACTTTAGATTCTGAGAATTTATGTGATGAATGTTCAGAAAAGGCAAAAAATAAAAATTATGAAATAATAAAAAAGAACGTAAATGTTATTACACTGCCCATAAGTTCAACCCTGGACAGAGTTGTAGGATCTTTAGATATAGGGTCATCATTATCGGGAAAAATAAAATTAAATGAGGGGCTTTTAGGCGAATCAAACAATGGAATTTTATATATAGACGAAGTCAATTTGCTTGATGATTCAATATCTGATTCAATTTTAGATTCATCATCATCAGGAATAAATATAATAGAAAGAGATGGAATATCTTACGTTCACCCTGCAAGATTTATTCTTGTTGGAACAATGAACCCGGAGGAGGGGGAATTAAGGCCACAATTGCTTGATAGGTTTGGAATATCCAGTGAGGGAAAAATGCCCGATAATCCTGAAGATTTAATAGAAATATCAAGAAGAATCGAGGAATTTGATAATAATCCTGATAAATTCATTAAAAAATATAAAAAATTGGATGAAGAGATCGAAAAAGATATAATTGAGGCAAAATCAATTTTAAAAGAGGTAGGGATAAGTAATGAAATAATGATGTTTATTTCTAAAATAATTTTGAAGTATAAATTGAGCAACAGGGCTATGATATCTGCAGTTAAAGCTGCAAAGGCCATTGCCGCATACAACAAAAGAAAAAATGTTACAATGGAAGATGGAAAAAAGGGTTTAGAATTCAGTATAAGGCACAGAATTAACGAAAACGATAAAAAGGAAATGGAAAATGATTTAAAAAATAATAATGAAAATCAAAAAGAGGATAATAAAAACTCTGAGAACCAAGAAAATGGAAATGATGATGGCAATCAAAATAATAAAAACTGGAATAATAATGAAAATCAAAATGAGGATAATAAAAACTCTGAGAACCAAGAAAATGGAAATGATGATGAAAATTACAATATAAATAATATAAATGTAGATATTAAATTAAGGAAAAAATACATGTCAAAAACCACAGGAAAAACATCAATTTCAAATAATTTTAGATATCTGGATAAGAAAAATGGAACCCGTCTTGATATGTATTCCTCTTTAGTAAATATGAAAATAAATAATCGTGATAAAATTGATAAATCCGATCTTGTACTTAGAAATACAAAATCAAGGGGTTCTATTCCAATAATAATCGGAATAGATTCGAGTACTTCCATGGGGTTCAATAAAAGAATAAAAAATTCAATGTATATTTCAGAACTTTTATTAAAAAAATCCTATCTGCTTAGAAGCATGGTTGCTCTGGTTTCTTTTTCTGGAACTGATTCAAAGGTTTTAATGAATTTTTCAAGGAATTTTCCAAAATTAAATCAAAAATTAAGATCGTTAAAAAGCGGAGGAAAAACACCTCTCTCCTCAGGCCTCAATCTTATGTATAAATTATCTTTATATTCAAAGGAAAGGACTTTATCATTTCTATTCACAGATGGAAGGGGAAATGTATCTATTTCTGGGAATAATAAAATGGACATTATAAAGTATTCATCTCTTTTAGGCAAATATTCTGATGTTTACATAATAAATGAAGAAAAGGGATTTTTACCCACATTTAATGATAAAATAATTGAATATTCAAAGGGCAAAATGATAAATGATGTAAAAAATATAAAAATTAGTTAAATATAAAAATAAATAAGATAAATGGATAGTGTAACTATGACAGATGAAATTCCAGAAAAAAGGACGGAACATCCATATTTTATGTATGAAATGATAAAAGATATACCAAACGGTTTAGAAAAAACAAAAAAGGCCATGGAAGAATTTGACTATTCATTTATTCAAGGCCCATTGACTTTTACAGGTAATGGCACAGCATATCATTCTGAATATATTGGTTCACAATTTTTAAGTAAAACTGGGCTTGATTATAAGGTTATTCAATCTTACGAACTTTTGAATTATTCTACCCCATCTTTCGGAACCGTTGTTGGTGTGTCCCATAGCGGAAAAACAAAATCAACAATGGATTCATTAAAATATATGAAAAAATATGCCTTTGTCCTGGGCATAACCCATTATAAAGGCACTCCAATTGAGAAAATTTCTGATAAATCAATAATCATAGATTCTGAAGATAAATCCTTATGCAATACAAAGGCCTTTTTTGATGGTGCAATAGCGTCCATGTATATATCCCAATATTATTCTGGAATAAATATAGATATTAATGAGATAATAAATAAAATTGGTGATAATGTTAAAAAAATGGAAAATAGTGTGAAAGAAATAGCTTCTAATTTAGGATGTGTCAATAATATATTTGTTCTTGGGTCTGGCCCAAACCATGCTGTGGCAAGGGAAGTTGCCCAGAAATTAAAAGAGGCAACACATGTTCACAGTGAAGGCATTGAATTGGAAGAATTCAATCATGGATGCACCTCCATTATAGATGACAAATCATTATTAATTTTGATAAATGATGGATATAACAATGAAAGATCGGATGAAATTGTAAAAGCATGTAAATTCACTGGCACAAAAACATTTACCCTAAACGGCAATGGAGATTACAATATAGATATGGATTCTTTGGGTGATTTATACTTGGACCCAATACTAAATGTTGTGCCTTTGTATTATTTTTCTTATTTTATGTCTCTGGAAAAAGGTGTAAATCCCGATTTATTGAGATTCGACGATAAAAAATATCTTAATTTCGACAATACAATATTTCCACCAGGGTCCCATTGATATAAAATAATATAGTTCCTCAACTTTTGCAATGGCAACCATGGGATTTTATTTCCCAGATATCATGAAAATCGGACATTAAAATTTTTGCAAAGAGGTGTGAAAAGATAAAATGTTTTTTAACAAATCACTCCCTTAATTTGATTGAATATAGATGGATCATTTCATTTGAAGTCCTAACTGGTTATGAGTGATTTAACTGGGTGGCCAATGTACTCTTTCTTATTCATCTCGGATATATTAATCATAGAAAGTGTCTTGCTCGCTAATTCCCATCCATCGAGTCCCTCAAATTCCTTCAATATTTTATCCACTATTACACGGGTTTGGTTATCCAACTTTGGTACATTTTTTACACTCAGTACTCGTTGATTATTCTCAGACACCTCATTATTTTTAATTAAATATAACAGTGCATTATAAACTTCAAAACTGAATACCCCGTAACTGTATATAATAAAATTCAGGTTTAATTGTCCATTTTTCCTAAGTTTTCTTTTAATAGGATCGTAGTGATCAATAAGAAAGGTTAATTTCATTAGTTTAAGCCTATCGGAACCGGGAGTATTCCCTATAATATATTTAAGAATATCAGAATTAATTTTTCCTTTCATAGCCTAGACCTCATTTATTCTCATAACTAAATTGTTAATAAGCGTTTGCAAAGAGTGAGTGCTGGTTTGGAAACTGCCGATATAAAATTCAAAATGTTTTGGTATTGTTTTACCCTCCTTTAAAGCTTAAAACAAGCTTCTATATCCATTTACAGCCCAATTAAAATGATCCGTTTTGTATTGGTCTTCCTTTTTGAATATGAAAAACATTAAGACAGTATCTACTTCGTTTGTCGTGTTTGGATATTTTTTACTTGTTTCTTCAATATAGTTATAAATCTGTCCACTCGTAACTATTCTTTTAACTTCAAGTGCTAATTTTTTGTCGTAAAGGTATACATCGGCTAATTGCCCTGTTTTGAGTTTACGTTCCGAGTAAGATTTAATCCCTTTTCCATTTAAGTATTCTTCCAAGACATTTCAAGAACGCAATGTGAACAAGGTATATTACGCAAAATAAGAAATTGAGGATTAAAATGAGTGTAAATAATTGTAAAAATATATATACAATTTTAATATTTGTAATACATGAGTGGAATTGTAAGCATTAGATTATCTGAAGATACTTTAAATGTTATTAATGAGTTAATTTTATATAAAATCGTTAAAAATAAAACAGAGGCTGTTAATTATATAATGGAACATGGACTTAATTATGTTAATCAGAAAATTAAAAAGAAGAAAAAAACAGAAGAATTATTAAACATATACCTGCACAATGGTTTACCTGAATTGCCTGCAAACTTGTCAGATAGGTCAATAAAAGAGAGAGAATAATGGAATATATAGATACAAATATCCTAATTTCAATAATAGATAAGAATGACAAAAAATATGTCATGGCAAATAATTTAATAAAAAATTATCATAATAAGGTTATTACGGAATTAAATTTGATGGAAATGAATAGTGTTTTGTCCAGAATAGATATAAGTCAAGAGGAAATAGAAGCTCTGATAAAATATTTATTTATTAAAACGGATATAAAGCTTATTAGTTTGAATTTTAGTGAATCGTTGGGAAAAGCCGAAGAAATAGTGAATACAGTTAAATTAAAAACATTGGATTGTATGCATATAGCTAATGCCATAATCCTGAATGCTTCAAAATTTATAACTTTTGATGAGGATTTTAAAAAAAAGAGAGCATCTATAAAAAAATATGGATTAGAAATAATAAATCCAGTATAAATTATCCTATATCGGGTTTCATAAAATTTCCAGAAAATGGCTATAAACACAAAATATATTTTAATTATGATTTTTAATTCAAATAAGTTATTTATATTAATAAATAATAAGGTAGTGTTGGAAGCATGGGGTAGTCAGGTATCCTAGAGGGCTCCAGTCAGTTTGTGATTAGCTAAAGGTCATCTGATTTCATGATGAATGACTGGAACGATGAAACATGGAAGAGACCCTTAGATCTGGGTTCAAATCCCAGTGCTTCCATCATTGACGGAAGCACTTTTTGTGCTTCTATTTTCATTTCTAAACATCGTTAACATCACCTTCTTCATCATTGCCAGATTTTGTGGGGATTTGAACCCACTTCTTAACCCCTTTATTTTCAGCTGTTTCTGACTTAGGAAAAACATCATTTTCCATTGTGCTGTATAACTCGTTTATTTCCTTCTGAACTTCAGAACCCATCATATGCGTATACCTTGTAGTTGACGCTATGTCAGAGTGCCCTAAATGGATCTGGATTTTTCTTATGTCTATTCCTGACCGTAGGAGACGAGTTGCACAAAAATGACGCAATGCGTGGGGATGTAGCTCTTTTAGGTCTGCCGCTATCCCAAGCTCCTTTATGTATTTTCTTACCATTGCCGGTGTAAGCCGTCCGTATTCTCCAGTAAACAATGTCCTTTATTTTTCCTGTAATTTGCAATATAAAAATGTATCATGTCAAGAGTACCGGTGGAAAGGGCAACAACCCTGTTCTTTTCCTTCTTGGAGACCTTATGAATATGCCTTTGTCAGATGCATCTGGAATGTTTATCATGACAAGTTCAGATACACGCATACCACCTTCTGCGAAAGCACGATTTCCAGCCTGAGGCTTTTCTTCATCCTTCCATTTTCAAGCTGTTTTGCGTAGTAATTGTAGATTTGCTGGGAATCTAAGTTAAACATGTCCCAGTCCCTAGATGAAAAACAAGTTATCCTCCTGGAAGTTCTTAACAGTGTTTCCCTTGAATATCTGTCAAGCATTTTTATTCTGAGGCCTTCCAATGATTGTTTAAGGTTCATCTTTTCGCCTTTTTACATCACGAACTAAGAAAAAGTTACTTTCACTTAAAATTCCAAGCCTATTATTCCAGTCTGTTAAAACTATTCCATTTCCTTCCATGTTATTATGAAGCCTAACTGGACGCTCTGGCCGTAATATCTACCTAGAAATGTCATAAATCAGCACCATTTCAACGCGGGTTTTGACTATCTTTATGACTCTTACAAGAAGGTAGTCACCATGTTCTATTTTATATTGCTCTCTCAGTGCAAATGGAATTTGCGCCCTGCCCAGTGCTCCTATTCTTAGCGGAATTTCTATTTGTTGTTTAATGCAATATTAACAATTCAAAGTTGCATAAAAATGTTTGCCTATTTCAACTTTGAATGTTATATGTATGTTAATAGTTAATATACTTTGTTAATACCTTATTTCAATGTTGAAAGATGATTTTTCATTTGATGCAAAATCTAAAATTATTTTGTATTTGCTTGAGAACGGTGAATCAAAGAAAACAGATCTTCTTGGCATAACAACTATGCATACCATTGAAAAGAGTTTACGGGAACTTGAATCGAATGGTTATATAAAAGTTGATGAAATATTCCATAGTAGAAGAACTTATATTATTATCCTCACGCAGAAAGGCAAGGCACTAGCTATCCAGTTAAGGAAAGTCTAGGGGTGGCAGAAGGCAAAAATGCTGAGAACTCCCCTCCATTAGAGGATAACAATAAAAGAATTAAAAATATTAAAACGGTTTATGATGCTGATCCATTAAAGTGGCATGTTAAGGTTGAAGAAATTGACTCTGATCAACAAAAAAAGTGCTTAACATTTATATTAAGAAAAACGGCAACGGTTATTCCAGGCTCTGGTATGAAATCGACAATTCATGTGACTGCTGGCATGTAAAAGCTTGCTGGATCGATTCGCAAGTGCAGAAAATGGTAATGGAATATAAAGGCAAAACCAAGATATACCCGTCTTGCGGATATGAAAATCCTGAGGATGATGTATATTGCATGAAATGCGGGGGGAAGTGGGAGTGAGAGTATTAAATCACATGGTGTTGGGTGTTAATATATGAAACATGATAAAAACCTAATAGTACTGTAAATAATTTATTGCAGTATTATTGCAAATACTAACCCATCAATTAAAATATTTTGAGACATGCCGAGGGTCTAGAAAAGGAAAGAACTATAATAGGGGGATCATAAATATTTTCTGAAATCGTTAAGTTATTATACAAAAAACAATATTGTTAATAGGATTCAACAAATTCAACAAAAAATGAGAGGAAAAATAATGGATGAAAACTACGAAGAAAATAATGTGAAGTTAATTGATATAGATGGATTGAAATTAAATCGTAAAAATTATAGGATATACTTTAACACGGGTATTACAGAGGAACAAGTTGTAAAAAAACTTTTTGATGAAGAAGGTATTGTTAAATTGGCGGAAAGTATAGTACAATACGGGGGACTTTACGCATATGAGAACATAATTGCAGTGAAAGAGGGGGATAAAAACATTGTTCTTGAAGGAAATAGGAGAACACTTGCAATCCAATGTTTACTACACGACAATTTTGTTCCTGAAGATTATAAAAATCAATATTCAAAAATACGTAATAAAACAACTAAAGAAGGTTTAAATAAAATAAGGAGGGTACAAGTTTTTTTCGTAAAAAATAGAGAGGAGGCAATACCGTTGATAGCAAATAAACATTTTGGTTCATCATCTTTATCCTGGCCTTCAGCTTCTCAATGGTTTTATTATAAAGATACGTGGGAAAAAATGGGAAAAGATTTAGAAAAGTCCGCTGATCAATTAAAAGCAAATAAAAATGATATAATTTCAAGTATAAAATATATCAACATTTTAATATACATAAGAAATCTAAATCTGTGGGAGCAAAATGACTTAAATAAAGAAATAAATAAAAATCGTCTTGACTACTCAAGATTGACAAGAGCGATAAATATAAGAGATGTAAAAAATGCATTGGAGCTTGAATTTGATAGCTATTATAACATAAAGCCACCAAATACTATGTCTAATGATGAATTCAATTGTGTTTTATTTAATTTTGCAAAAGCAACTCTTATTGATAATAGTAAAGTAGGAATAAATACTAGAACACCAACATACAAGATTGTAGAAGCTATAGGATCGTGGAAGAAGGAATACGTTAAAAATGATCACTTTCTCCATACAACTTCGATTAGTTTTTCTGGAAATGTCAAGGATAATAAAGAATCTCAAACAAATGAAAAACCTAAGCAAAAATCCATTCCAAAATATTTTGAAAACCTTACCTGTTCAATCAACGATCATAAATTACTTAAACTTTCTGATGAAATATCTAAACTCAAAATAGAAAATTATTCTATAGCCGCTTCGATGTTAACTAGGGCATTGATTGAATTGTCTCTTACCTATCGGATTAAAAAAAAGAATTTATGGAATGAATTTAAAAATGCATATAAAGGTCAACACTCTTTAAGTGATATTATATCATTTTCTATTACCAACGCAAAGCTTTTATTTAATGATCCAAATATAGCGAAGCCCATAGGTTATTTACAAGGGAAAAATGGATATAGGAGTTATTTAAATGATATTGTCCACACTAAATTAATTCCTACTCCAGGGCAAATAGAAACCATAGCAGCAGACACAAAAGAATTAATACAGGCGATACTTAATGATACCGCATAACGAAAAGTTTAGGCCTAGTTCTGCATGTGGATATATATGAAACCGACAATTACTCCACTAAGATATCCGGGCGGAAAAACATGGTTATTGCCGTACGTTACTAAATTTTTGACAATTAATAACATAAAACTTGACACTATAGTAGAACCATTTGCAGGAAGTGCATCTATTTCCATTGGACTTTTGACTCAAAAACTAGCTGAATATGCGTATATATGTGAAAATGACCCTTTAATATTTTCATTCTGGAATTCTGTATTTAAGAAAAATGATGAATTAGTAGAAACTATTAAGAATCTAGAAATTAATTTAGACACATGGTATGATTTTAGGAAATATATATCTATTGATGCATATCAAAAATATAATGAACTTGAACTTGCAACCGCATTCATTTTCTATAATAGAACTAACTTTTCGGGAATAATAAAGGCAGGTCCACTTGGAGGAAAACGTCAACTTTCCAAATATAAGTTACAATGTAGATTTAACGTAAATATAATTGTGAAAAAAATAAAGGCGCTGGACAATTTATCGGAAAAAATTACATTAAAACTCCTTGATGGAATTGAATTGCTAGAAAATTTCAATGATTATGACGATATTGGGAATGTTTTTTTTTATGTGGATCCACCGTATTATAATGCAGGAAAAATGCTTTACAGGTATTATTTTACCGATAAGGAACATAGAAAACTAGCAAATGTTTTGAATCATCTCAAGCAGCCGTGGCTATTGAGCTATGATAACGCCGAATTTATCCAAACACTTTATCAGAATGATGAATCTTTTTCTGTGTATACTAATCATCAATCCGGCCATTTTAGGAAAGGCGTGGAAGAACTTTTAATTTCTAATTACCGTATTCCACCTTTAAAATCTAAAATAAACAGCTTATTACAGATACCCGGTGAAAGCAACGAGGAAATAAAGATAACCAAGCATTAATTTAAACTCTTAAGTCTATGAACTTTCTTCTAAAAATTTACATCAAGATGTATTAACTGCCAAAATACTGATAGTATTATTTGTGCATAAATATAATCTAATAAATTAAACATTATAGCTCCAAAATAAACGGTAATGTAAAATTCAATTTCTACCTTAATCCTTTTAATACTTAAAATGTATAAAAGGTAAGGTTTTTCCCATGCATACATGAATAATATGCTTTTGTTTCATAAAAACCTAAACTCAGAGGCATTATAGGGAACAATACCTTATTGTTCTCTTATTTTGCTAATTTTATTATAACTTCTAATAATGTATAGTTCCTCCATTTACACAATATTATTGAATGGGTAAAACACTTTTATGTATCATTTCAGAAAATTATTTATACGTTTATTGTGTTCCCTATATGGGGAACATGACAAAAGAAATCAAGT
>JAJZXB010000012.1 GCA_021846395.1 Thermoplasmata archaeon
TAAGGGATGGGCAGTTTTTTTTATAATGTTCTCAATGGTGATATTCACAGGAGAATTTTCAAATGCAATTTTATTCTACTTTTTTAAGAATGCAGGGGATTTAAATTTTGTATCTTCCACATTATTTTTAATAACTTTTGCATTTGCCCTTGCATACAGCAAATCAATATTTAAAAAATCCGAAAAAATTATAAAATTAAGATATTTCAATTATCCACATAATAAAAAGACAATGGTGGGAAATGAATCTGTTTATCTTTTCACCGGGTTTGTAATTGCGGAAATTACACTTAACATTATAAAAATAAACGACAGAATTCTAATATCAAACATGATGAGCTATTTTGTATATATAACATTCGGATATTTTATGCTGAGAGCTCTGCGCAATTGTTTTCAGAGAATTCCCATTACAGGATATATATCTATACTTTTATTTTTTATGGTACTTACAATTCAAATTATCATAAATTTCTTTGTAAAATCAAATAATATTTTTACTGGAATTATAATGTATGCGCTCTGGATATTATTAATAGCGATATGGATTTTATCGGCCATTTTATTTTATGATAAAGCTAAAAATTTCAGGGGTGATATCAATACCTAACAATGATAAATCGGATTTCAATCCCAATTTTATAGATCTTTTTAACAAGGTTAAAAAATCACCCCTTCAATCATCTATAAGGCTTATTATTCTTATGTCACTTGCTGTTAATGAAAAAATGAAATTTTCAGATCTGCTAAAATTAACACAGTGCAGCAAGGGAAGTCTTTCTAACCATATTTCCAAGCTTGAAGATTCAGGGCTCATTACAACAAAACACGTATCTTTTTTCACATCACCTCGCCTTATTATTAAAATAACAGACAATGGAATGAAAGTCTATGAGGAATATATAAATACATTTCAGAATATTATTGGGAAAATGGATAATTACAATAGAAATGAAAAGGATGACGGCAGCACTTTAAATGATAGCAACAGGATATAATTAGCCTGTAAAATGTTGTTTAATTCATCTTCATAATTGTTAAGTAGTCAGATACATAATTATTGCAACGATTACATGGTCAATAGAGAGGGTGCATCCGTTACAAAATCTAAGAATTTACTGAGTTTATATTCCCTTTCAGCCTTTAATTTATTAATCGAATACTTTTTATTTAATTAAATGCTATCTTTTTATGGTAATGCAACAGAAATATCAAGAATTACGTTCGTATGATCACGATATATTTTATCGCGTCACACAAAATACAAAGGAAGATCTGATACTGCTGACGCAGAAGGTCTACGGGTACAAGGATATGAATGACGAGAGCGCGAAGAGTTCAATGCAACCTATTGTATCAGCAGAGCTAATAGAAAGGCTTTGAGAAGGCAGTCATCGGTGATATAATGGTTAAGAAAGGAAAAAGGAAAGTTGAAAATGATGAGTTAGCGCAATATACTTTTGAAGGGGAAAAACGGCTCAATATACCGCAAACAGGTCTTGTCTCATCGGAGACAGATCCAATTAATGGGAGGAAAACATACACGTTCGATCCGCATTTAGATCCCGAATTGCAGTGGGCAGGAAAAACTGAAGGAACAAGTTTTGATGTTGACACTGTGTCTTTGCATGTTCACGAGAGAATTGACCCATTGACGATTATCGAAGCTGTTAGAAATAAAGAACCAGGAAACCAAAGGAGTTTATACTACTTTGAAAACTCAGAAAACAATCTGCCTATTAGAAAGGCAATAGAATTCTATAAGCATGATGAAGGGTGGTCCAATAGGTTGATTGCAGGTGATTCCCTCATAGTGATGAATTCACTTCTAGAGAAGGAAGGTATGGCTGGAAAGATTCAGATGATATACATTGATCCGCCTTATGGAATTAAGTATGGTTCAAATTTTCAGCCCTTTGTAAACAAGAAGGACGTGAAGAATGGAAAAGATGAAGATTTAACACAAGAACCGGAAACCATTAAAGCTTTTAGAGATACATGGGAGCTTGGAATACACTCTTATTTGACCTATCTAAGAAACAGACTGCTACTGGCAAAAAATTTGCTTTCCGAGACAGGGAGCATTTTCGTCCAAATGAATGACGAGAACTTGCATCATGTAAGGGAGTTGATGGATGAGATTTTCGGCCCAAAGAACTTTGTTGCAATCATTACATACCAAACGGCAACTAATCAAAACACAAAGACTGTGCAAAGGCTTCATGACTATTTGATTTGGTATTCTAAAACTGATAATCCCAAGGTAAGACATCTCTTCAGAGAATACACTCAAGAAGAGAGGTCGAATATTTTTAACAATGTAGACAAAGACGGAAAGCGATTTAAGGCTGCACAATTTAGAGATAATTGGACAAACAACCAAATAGACAACCTAAGAAAATCAGATAGAATCTATGGTAAATATGTCAAACGATTTGAGACGGATTTTGAATATACAGAATATGATACCGTGTGGAACGGTACAGTTATCTCTACTTTTTCCAAGGAGAAAGTCTATGCTGTTCAAACTAGCACGGTTCCCATTAAACGTTGTATTCTAATGACAACTGACCCAGGGGACCTTGTTCTTGATATAACTTGTGGCAGTGGCACGACAGCCCACGTAGCAGAACAGTTTGGCAGGAGGTGGATCACTTGTGATACCTCTAGGGTGGCAATAGTATTAGCAAAACAGAGGTTAATGACGGCTCTTTACGACTATTATGAACTAGCGCATCCTAAGGAAGGTGTTTCAAGCGGTTTCAAGTACGAGAGCGTTCCCCACATCACGATAAGTTCAGTTGCTAATGGAGAACTCGTTAGAATGGAAACACTTTATGATAGACCTATTTCTGATAATGCTAAGAAAAGAGTGACCGGCCCATTCACTGTTGAGGCTGTTCCATCACAGCGTGTGGTGAATCTTGAAGAGGTCGAAGAGACCCCAAACAATCAAGACCTGGATAACACAATTGCACGTTCTGGAGAGACTGTAAGACAGAGTGATTGGATCGATGAATTGAGCAAGACTGGTATTAGGGCAAAAGGTGGGCAGATCATTAAGTTCGCAAGAATTGAACCCTTGCAAGGTACGAAATGGTTACAAGCTGAAGGAGAGACCAGCGATGGTCAAAAGGCTGTAATTTCGTTCGGACCCGCATATGCACCTTTGGAGCAAAGACAAGTTGAATTGGCTATTGAAGAGGCTCAACAGATTGTACCAAAGCCTAAACTCGTTATTTTCGCATCCTTCCAGTTTGATCCTGAAGCGTCAAAGGATATCGATGAACTTAAATGGCCTGGGGTAACAGTAATCAAATGCCAGATGAACACTGATCTCTTGACTGATGATCTCAAAAAGAAGAAAGCAACTGAAGAGTCCTCATTCTGGCTGATTGGCCAACCTGATATTGATTTGAAGAAGCAGGGCGAGAAGTACTTCGTAACTGTTAATGGTTTTGACTACTACGATACTAGAACTGGTGAGATAAAATCCGGAAGTGCCTCAAATATAGCGATGTGGGAATTGGATACAGACTATAACGGCAGGAGCCTTTATCCCAGACAGGTATTTTTCCCTCTTGAAGGTGAGAACGGAAGATGGAGTAAACTTGCCAAAGCCCTTCATGCATACATAGATGAGGATTTGATTTCCAGTTATGTTGGTAATATATCATTGCCTTTCAAAGCCGGCAAAAACAAGCAGATCGCTGTGAAAATCATAGATGATCGCGGCATAGAGTCCTTAAGAGTCCGAAAGGTGGATTAATGACCGATGAGAAGAAGATACAGCATCTAATCATCAACAGCCCTTACGAAGAGCCAAATAAGCATCTAAAATACAATCGTGATGAGCGAAAATTCGAGTTGGTTGATGGAAGGAGGCCCGCGGGATATACGATAGCTTCTGAGCGTTCAGAAAAGTTCGATGATCCGGGATTCTTTGTGGAATTGCCGGAAGTTAACAAGATCAGGCAACGTGTCGATAAGTGGAGAGAATCAGGATATCCAGGTGTAACAAAGGTTACCAAGGAACTCCTGGATTACTGGAAAAGACCAGACAGAGACAAGAGACTCTTCTTCTGCCAACTGGAGGCAATTGAAACCATGATCTGGTTCACAGAAGCTCCTGACACCGAGAAACAGGGCATAAATATAGAAGGCGATGGTGGAAACATAGAGCGTATGTGCTCAAAAATGGCCACAGGAACCGGAAAAACGGTTGTCATGGGGATGCTCATAGCCTGGCAGATCATCAATAAGATGACTTACAGGCAGGATACCAAATTTTCCAAAGACGTTCTTGTTGTTTCACCCGGATTGACCATCAGAAAGAGGCTTCAGGTTCTGAACCCCTCAGCTCCCGAAGAAAGTAACTACTATGTAGAATTCGACTTGATCCCTCCTGGGATGCATGACAAACTTCGAGGAGGGCGTGTCAAAATCATAAATTGGCATCTTCTGGAATGGGAGACCGAAGATCAGGTCAAGAGAAAGAAAAGCGTCGATAAGCGTGGTGTGAAAAGCGATGAGGCATATGCCAGAGAAGTGCTTGGTGAAATGAAAGACGCCAAGAATATCATAGTGATAAATGACGAGGCACACCATGCATGGAGAATCAACCCTGAAGCTGAGGGAAAGTACAAGAGACAAAGAGATTTGAAAGATAGTGCTTATGAAAGCACCGTATGGATTGGAGGACTTGACAAGATCGATAAAGTAAGAAACATCATGCGGTGCTATGATTTTACTGCCACACCATTCTTTCCCTCAGGAAAGAAAGCTAGCGAGGAATCGCTGTTTGGTTGGATAGTAAGTGATTTTGGTCTTAATGAAGCAATTGAATCTGGATTGGTAAAGACCCCAAGAGTCGTCATTCGTGATGACGGTACACCAGACGCTAAGACAATGAAATCAAAGTTTTATCACATATATGTAGATCCTGAAGTAAAATCAGACATAAACCGTGCAGCGGACAAGGAAGTAGCGCTTCCAGACTTGATTACAAAGGCGTACTATTTCTTGGGCCTGGATTGGGCAGAAACACTGAAAGCATGGGAAGGAAGTAAAGCTGAAACTCCGCCAGTGATGATATCTGTGTGCAACAGAACCGAAACCGCCGCACGTGTTAAATTCTCGCTGGATAAAGGAAAAATCAGGATCAAGGAATTGCAAAATCCTGAAGCCACCCTTCAGATAGATACAAAGGTGCTCAATGAAGCTGAATCAGGTATCAATGGAAGCAATGGTGTTTCCAAGAAGAGCAATGCTGAGGAACTGCGAGAAAAGGTCGATACGGTTGGGCAGAAAGGGCAGCCCGGTGAAAAAATTCAGAACGTTATCTCTGTTGGAATGCTCTCTGAAGGATGGGACGCAAAAACAGTCACGCACATAATGGGCCTGAGGGCATTCACAAGCCAGCTTCTTTGTGAGCAGGTAGTGGGAAGAGGCCTGAGACGTACCTCATATGATGTTAACCAGGATACTGGTCTCTTCGAACCGGAATATGTCAATGTCTTTGGTGTGCCATTTACCTTCCTTCCACATGAAGGAGAAGGAGTGGGGCCCGAAGGCGGTATTCCTCCACCGCCTCCGGCACCCAAGACAAGGGTCCATGTCGACGATGATAAGAAAGAATTTGAGATCACATGGCCAAACGTCCTCAGAATCAACCATACATACACTCCAAAGTTGAAGATAAATCTTGAGGAAGTCCAGGAACTGCAGCTCAATCCGGAAGACACACCACTTAAAGCAGAACTGGCACAGATAATTGAAGGAAAACCAGATATAACGAAGAAACTGAAAGTTATAGATCTTTCAAACAACCAGGTTGAGAAACTACTCACAAGCCTGAGAAAACAAAGACTGATCTTTGAAGCAGCAAGGGATGTCTTCGATCAGATACAACCATCTTGGCCAGGCAGCAAAGAGTATCTCATAGCACAGTTGATCAGAATAGTCGAAGCATTTCTAGACTCAGATAAGCTGGTGATCCAAAGTGAATCATACAGAGAAGACCTGAAGAAGCGGCTACTCATCCTATTAAACCTCAACAAGATAGTTCAGCATCTATTCAGCGCCATTCGTACAGAGAACACAGAAAAACTCGCTCCGATTTTTGACAAGGAGATGCCTATAAAGTCGACAGGAAAGATGGTTACATGGTATACTAGCAAACCATGTGAACTCACCAACAAGTCCCACATCAGCCATGTTGTATACGACAGCGCGTGGGAAGCATCTGAATCATACGAGTTAGAGAATAATAATTCCGTTGTGAGTTGGGCAAAGAATGACCATCTGGGCTTCGTTATAAGCTACCTTTACAAAGGAGTTGTTCATAGTTTCTATCCCGACTTCCTTATCAGGCTCAACAACGGAAAAACGCTTGTACTTGAAGTTAAGGGAATGGACGACGAAAAGAACAGGACAAAGAGAGCAGCACTCAAAGAATGGATAGATGCCATAAATTCCGATACCAGATTTGGAAGATGGGAATCAGATGTGTCCTTCAGGCCATCAGACATCAAGGACATATTAAAAAGATACATTGTGAGCTAGATGACCTATATCGTGGAATCAACAGAATCCTTCGAAACGGAGTTTACGAGGAATCATAAGGATAAGAAGGAATGGCTTATAGGAATTATTGATAGATTGGAGCAGTAACCACAATCAGGAAAACCTCTGAGTGGCAAGCTTCACGGTCTATGGCAACTGAGATTAGGCCCTTTTAGAATATAATATGAAATAACGAGGAAGAAAAGAAAGTAACACTCAGAGCTATTCTTCACAAGGACGAAGCCAAGAAATACTATTAAAGCTCTTTCAGGAATTCTTTGGCATTCCTTTCTTTGAGTTCATTGTCATTCTGGATCGTAGTTATCATAGGCAGCAATAATTATTAAATTTTATTCATTCCAAGCCACCTTTAGCGAGAGGTCTGTTACTCGTTTTTATCCGACATTTGTAGTTAAAAAATAATATCAGAGTAATTTTGTACCTGCTCCCGTTAAGTTCCGTTCCGGTTACCGTCCACGATGTCCTTGAACTCCAAAGAGGAGCCATTCAGGCAGAATCATATTCTTTCATAGGGCCTTCAAAACCACATTTTGGACATACAATGATAGCGCCTAGCCCAACAAGCCCTCCAGGCATCTTAAGTCCTGCCTTATATTCCAGAGGCTTAAGTCCCCACCGAGGTTTTTTGAATATTTCTCCGCATTTTCTGCACCTAATCTCTGCCATGGGTTTCACACTGTATATTTGTCTTAAGGATGGCAGGGTTGATAATGTTTCCTAAAAGAGGAAAGACATTGAGTATTCCCTTCAAACATTAATCAAATCCTGACCGGTCCATTTAATAAATGAATAATTTAAGTATAAAAATATAATTATTGATTATGGACTATCTTGATGTTAAAAGGGATGATATAAATTATGCAAATATTTATAACGATACATATATATTGATGAAAAATGCTGGAAAAGCAGTTGCGGAATTTATCAACAGAAAATTTCCTGATAAAAAAGAAATACTCATAGTATGTGGAACTGGCAATAATGCAGGAGATGGCATTTGTGCAGCTTCATTTTTAAAAAATAAAAATATAAAATTGCAATTTATAAAAAAATTTACCGATCTGAAAACATACGAATCTAGAAGGGCATTTAATGAATCAAATGCTGATTATTACAATATTGAATCGTTGGATAAAAATCTAAAAGATTGCGATGTTATAGTTGATGCAATTTTTGGCATAGGCATCAGTGGCGATCCAAGGGAACCATATGCAAATACAATTAATAAAATAAATAACAGCCAAAAAATTATTATTTCAATAGATGTGCCCTCAGGGTTTCCGTTTAAAATAAAAATAAATGCGGATTATACCATTACATTTACTGATATAAAAGAAAATATGGATAAGGATAACTGCGGAGATATAATAGTGAAGGATATAGGCATACCGGAAAATATAAAAAAAAATTCAGGCCCGGGGGATTTGATATATCTAAAAACTCCCGATTCGGAATCACATAAGGGCATGAACGGGACTCTTGCAATTATAGGTGGATTTGAGTATTACGGTTCAGCCGTTATATCTGCACTTGGTGCATATAATACAGGAATAGATCTGGTCAGGGTATACACAAAAAGCCTTACCTATTCAGTAATCTCATCATATTATCCAGGAATAATAGTAAGAGATATAGATAAAATCAATACAGATGAAATTTTAAAAAATGATTCAATTTTAATAGGTCCAGGGATGGGATTGGATAAGGATTATATTCTTTTAATAAAAAAAATCATAGACCATTACAATGGTAATATTATCATGGATGCTGATGCCCTCAAGCTTTTAAAACCAGATGATGTTTACAATAAAAAATGCATTGTGACACCGCACAAAATGGAATTCAAAAGTTTTTATGGTGCTGAACCTGAAGAAAGAAACTCCATAGAATTATCAAAAAAATATAAAATAACAACGGTATTGAAGGGGAAAACAGATATCATAACTGATGGGAATAGTGTTTATTATTCATCCGGGGGAAATGCAAGAATGACCATGGGAGGCACTGGCGATCTATTATCAGGAATAATAGCTGGCCTCGTATCAAGGGGAATAAAACCAGTAAAAGCATGCGTAATGGGAACGTACATAAATAAAAAGGCCGGAGAACTTTCATATAATGATATGGGATTTTATTATTCTATAGAAGATATGATAGATAAAATACCGGGAATTCTAAATAAGAAAATTTAAAAATAGAGCAATCATATGAGTATGATGTTGGATTCTTTGAAGGGTAACGTCAAAATCCCTGGCATGTCAATAAATGAATTATTTGAAAGGAATGTAAACATTAATAAAAGCCAGCCGATGGTAATTTTCAATGGAAAGTTCATAACATATTATAAGTTTTTTAATTATGTGAATTCAATGGCTTCGGGTTTAAATGAAAGATTAAAAATAAAGGATAGTTCTACAATAGGCATCCTGTTGGAAAATGGCCCTGAGTTTATCATATCAGTTTTATCAATATTAAGAACCGGCAGCAGTGTTTTGGTTTTGAATGAGATGGACATCTCCAATCCAAATTTTTACAATATACTGCAAAAGTTAAATGTAAAAAATATAGTTATTTCAGAAAAATTCTATAATTTAATCAAAAGAAACAATGGCATGAAATACATTGTGGCAGATAATACTGAATTTTTAACATTGTGGGATGCAATTAAAAGATCATTAAAAAATAGGATTAAAATAAAATATACTGGGAACACAATGAAATTTTCAGATTTTATTTATGATAATAAAAAATTTGATGAAATAAAAATATGTGAAAAGCCAGGAGTTATTTTTCTGAATGGTGATGAAATTATAGGTTTTACGGATAAAAATTTAATATCATCTGCAATTTTACTGAATTACTGGCTTCCTAAATTTGACAGAAGGCCATATATTTATTCTGCCATTGATATGCACAATCCCCTTGGGCTGATTTATTCATTTCTTCTCCCAATTTCCTTTTCAGGTACTCTTGTATATGGAAATATGGATATTCTAAAGAAAATTGACGTTGACTTTTTAATCGGTTTCCCATCATTTTTTGACAGAACACTCGGGAAAAGAACGGGTTTTAATAATGTACGGTATTTTATTTCCCCAAACTGCACGCAAAAACCCACCAATTCAGTTTTTAAGGCAACAGGCAAAAAAATAATATGTGGGCATTCAAATGAACGCCTATTGACAACACATTTAAACCCTTTCGAGGATATCAGAGAAGGTTCAATTGGAGTTCCATTGAGCAATGTTCAATACAAAATAAATGAAGATGGTACAATGGCCATTAAATCTGATCAATCAGCTTCATATATATACGATGATAATGAATTTATCAGTTCTCCAGAGTGGGTAAATACGCACATAAAGGTTAAAATTATTGATGAATATTTTTATCCTGCGCAACAAGATATTTCCCATTGAAATGCGAAAGCAAATAGGCAAAGAACAGTGATGTGGTAAAATTAACGGCAGCATAGGAAATGAAGTATGGTATTGCGTATATTATTGATATCTGGAATTCATATACCGGTATAATTACAAAAATTATTGCCCATAATAATATGTTTAAAAAACGCATCTTTTTGAATGTGCTATCTCCTGGAAAACTTTTATAATATTTAAGGACAAGAACGGAAAATAAAATTCCAAAAATTATACCGATAATAAATATGGTTTCAAACTGGTGATTAAGCAATAATGTTAGAAATATTGAATAATATTTTGGTGGTATATTGAGGGCATTGACTATTTCATCAATAAAGACATAAATAATTGCAAAATTCACAATTGAATTTATTATAAAATATATGAAGCCAGAAATTAAGCCACCCTTTATGCCATTTATTATATCTCCCATTCTTTGGTATTAAATATAAATAAATAATTTTTTTGAAAATTAAAAATTAAATTATTTTTTAAAATTCTTCAATTGTTTTATAGTATTGTTTATTTCCTCAATCTTTTTCTCACGGTCATTTATAATTTCCTCAAGAATTTCGTTGAAATCCTTTGAAAGTTTATAACCATGAATCGGGCGACCCTTGCCCTCTTTTTTCATATTCCTCTTAATGATCCATCCTTTTCTCCTCAGCCATTGCATCGCAATTGATACTTCAGGCTGCCTTAATCCAGTTTCACGCTCAATTTCAACGGATGTTATTTCACCTTTATCCTTTATATATACCAGGGTATAAGCAACGCTTCTGGGTATTTCAGATACCATCAAATATTTAGCTAATTTGTTAATCTCTTCCGTGAGTGCCATATTTATCCATTAATAATATTATAATGTTATATATATTTAACCATTTAAAATAAAATTAATATATAATATTCTAAATTTTTGATTAATTAAAAATTATGATTTTGACAGCGATTCCAATTTGCTAATAATTGTATATATAGCTGCCCTGCCATGTGAGGGTACATTGGGATCATTTGATATATCATCAAGACTTGATATGACCGTTGCGCATCTCAAATCCAGACTCTCCTTCGAATTCTGTAATTTTTCCCTGGAATCCGAAGATGTTTTTCTTACATTTCTTGGTACGGACGTATCTTCTGCCAACTCATCCATAAGCTCTAAAACTTCACCATACAATTTTTCGTCCATCTTCTCACCTCATATACATATCCTTTATGATGGATAGAACCATCATTGTTTTTGATTTTTTTATCCCCTGAATTGAATTCAATTCATTTACAATGAATTTTTCAAGGGACATATAATCGGGGAACCTTACCTTGATAATTATGTCGTAATCTCCGGTAACAATGAAAACTTCTTCAACGTTTTTATTTTCTCCTATCAATTTACCAATCTTCTCAACGTTATTTATATCAGCCTCTATGCCTATTAACGCAGTAACAATTCTATTATCATAGTATTCCTTGAAGTTTGTTATTTCACCCTCCATCAATTCACCCGAATGTATACTTAATATTATTTAAACACATAATATTTTCTAATATTACCAATCATTATAAATGAAATAAATTTATTAGGTTATGTGCCATAAAACACACAATGAAAAATATCATTATAGGCAAACTGATTATTATTACCGGTCCAATGTTTTCCGGTAAAACATCAAGGCTTATTGAATTGTTGGAGAGAGAAATGCTTGCTGGCAGAAATACCCTGTTGTTTAAACCCGAAATTGATAAAAGATACGATACAACATATGTTACAACCCACAAGGGAATAAGATTGCCAGCAATTGTTCTACCGGTAAACGATGAGGGAGTTGATAAAATGAGGAATTTATCAGAGAATGTTGATGTAATTGGGATTGATGAGGCCCAGTTCTGGAATCACAATTCCACGCTTCCAGCAATTGTTGATGAACTTGCTTCCGGCAGAAAGATTGTGTATGTTGCCGCTTTGAACAAAAACCACCTTGGCATGCCATTTAAAACATCACAGGAAATTATTGCCAGGGCTGATCAGGTTTACACCTTAAATGCTGTATGTGCAAAGTGCGGTGAGGATGCGACATTCACACAGAGAATAATGAACGGAAAGGAAATGTTTGGAGAAACAATAAAAATAGGTGGCATGGAAAGCTATGAGCCACGGTGCAGAAATTGTTACGTTCAACCAACACAGGAAGAGCTAAGGAATTTATCTGACGAGCATTAAAAATTCATTTATGCATGAATATACGTTCCATTCATAATGTTGTCTGCTGAATTTATATAAACATTTTTCCCTCCTTTTTCCAGAAAATCCAATGATAGGTATACCTTGTTTTTCATATCCTCATTTTTGAATTTATTATTGTAAAGATATTTTTTCATGTCATCAGACTTTATTGTTTGAATATCAACCAATTTATCATTTTCAATTACGGAAACGCATCTATAACTGGAAACAATTAATAATGTATCAGCCTCAACAAGAACGGCGAGAAGGGATGAAGCAGCACATGCGTCAATTTCACCAGGGAATTCTTGATAATACTGCAGTTTTTGTAGGACTGGAATTCCACCATTGATAAGTGTCAGTGGCATATAACCTTCATATAATAACGATGATATTGCTGATTTTTCAAGGATATCCATGGGCTTTGCAAGGGATATTGTGTTTACTTTTTTTTCATTTAAATTGCGGGCATCCACAAGAGTTCTGGATAAAATTGGAGTTATATCCTTTGACAGTCCATGTTCGTATTTAATTTTATCATATATTGATGCCAGAATGTACATTATGCCCCCATGGACCATACCATCTTGAATCCCCCTATTGGTAAACTCTGTGGTTGTATTTAATTTATAATGTTTATAATTGAATGTTAATGCAACGTCGTTGCTGGATATAACCGATGAAATTTTATCAAAAATATTTTCCATTCTGGATTCAAACTCCACATAATCGAATGGCTTGTTGCCTTGAATTCTGTCAAAATCAATAAAAATTATTATCCTTGGCACTGTATCACAAATAGGAATTAATTTTAATCATATAAATACAACAGTTAAACCAATCAATATCTCCGCATCACTTTTATATAAATTACTAACAGTAATATATCATTAAATAAGAATTTTATTTTATGAGCGCATAACATTTTATGAATGTTAAAAAAATTAGTTACTCATCATCAGCGAATTTAGGCCCCGGATATGATATACTGTCCATAAGCCATGGTGCTTTTTATGATGAAGTATCAGTTGAGAATTCAGACGATAAAAAAATAAAAATAATTTCAGATAAAACTCCAGAAAATCCGGATAAAAACACTGCCGGATTAAGTCTTATGAAAATCATGGAGGATAAGGATATACATGAAGGCATCAAGGTCAGTATCAAAAAAAATGTTCCAATAGGCCTCGGGCTTGGAAGCAGTGGTGCTTCCTCTTCAGCTGCCGTCAAGGCATTTAACGAGTTGTTCAATCTTAATATGACTAAGGATGAAATGGTATATTATTCAATGTATGGAGAAATAGCTGCATGTGGTGCCGCCCACCCCGACAATGTTTCCTCAGGCATATATGGTGGCCTAACATTGATTTCATCAAAAAATCCTATCAGGGTAAAAAAAATCAAAATAAATTATAATTTCAACTTAATGCTGTTGATACCTGAAATCAATATAAATGAAAAAACAAAGTTAGCAAGATCAATGGTACCGGATGAGGTTAAAATTGATGACCTTGTTGAACAGACTTCACATCTTTCATCAATGTTATACGGTTTCTTTTATGGTGATCGTGATGAAATAAGGTATGGAATGGATGACCGCATTGTTGAAATATCAAGGCAGAGCCTATTTCCATTTTATAAAAATGTCAGGGAAAAAGCCCTGGGCAATAATGCTGTTTCAGTTTGTATCAGCGGTGCAGGTCCCACAATACTGATTTTTACCGACGATAAAACAAATAAAAAACAAATAAAAATGGATATAAATAATATTATGGGGTCATTTAAATTAAAATATGATATTATTGAGACCAATATTATGGAGGGATATGATGAATGATAATATAGATAATGTATATGCCAAACCCCTGACATTTCCAATTTACCAGACAAGCTCTTACATTGTTCCAGATGGCGAGAAATACAGGTATTCCAGAGAATATAATCCCACAGTGGAGAATATATGCCTTAAAATAAAAAATATAGAGCATGCAGAATCATGCAATGCATTTTCCTCAGGCATGGGCGCAATTACAACAACATTACTGAGCTTGATAAACCCGGGCGACCGAGTTTTAACACATATTGACACATTTGCAAGATCATATCATTTTTTCAAGGACTTTTTATCAAAATGGGGCGTTAAAGCAGATATTTCACTCCCCGGAACCAGCAATATAGTGAACAGTATTAAAAAAGATACAAAGCTGGTTTTTATTGAAAGTCTGACAAATCCAATATTGAGAGTTAACGATATAAAAGAAATAGGGGAAAAATGCAGGGAAAATGATACAATACTGATTGTTGACTCTACACTCTCAACTCCGGTAAATATAAATCCGCTTGATCTTGGTGCGAATATAGTTATACACAGTGCTTCAAAGTTTATTTCCGGCCATAACGATGTTATTGCGGGATTTGCAGCCGGCGATGCGGAATTAATTGAGAAAGTTGACTCAATGAGGCGAACAATGGGAACATCAATGGATCCAAACACCGCATTCCTGATTAATCAGGGGTTCAAAACTCTCGAATTGAGAATGGAAAAAATCAACAGAAATGCCATGGAAATTGCAGAAAGGCTCAATGAAAATAAAAATATTGAAAATGTCATATACCCTGGTCTTGAAAGCCATCCTGACCACGAATTAGCCAGGAAATACATGAAAGGTTATTCAGGGGTCATATGTTTTGAAATAAAAAATAATGTAGACTCATTCTTTAAAAATTTAAAAACAATTGTTCCAGCAAATACTCTTGGAGGAATAAATACAATAATCGCAAATCCATTTACAATGTCCCACAGGTCATTGGATGAGGATGAGATAAAAATTCTCAATATAAATAAAAAATTCATGAGGCTTTCAGTTGGCATAGAAAACCCCGATATCTTAGTAAATGATATAAACAATGCATCGAAAAATAATACCTAATTCCGTAAATTTGCTATTGTATTATTTCTCTGCTATCTTTCAACCTCTTTTTTCTTCTATGTGAATGTTTATTGTATTTTTCAACATGGCCTTTAATCTTTGATGCCGCTGCCTCAGCACTCTCAGGATTTTATCCTTCGGCGTTCATGTGGACCGGTATGGATTTGATTAAAGTTTTAAGGAAATCCCCATTCTTGATGTATGTGATGGGTGCAAAGAAATTGAACTTGGAAGATCGCCTATGGCAGCAATCTGTTATTAGAATATTCTTTCAATTGGTCCAATGTACTGCTTTCTCAAATTCAAACCCTTCATGTAGGCAGACGAACCTCACGCAGGTTAACACATTGCAAATAGGTTAAATCCCCAACTTTGCATGCAAAATATGGGATAATATCTAACAGGAAATTTCCACCATAGAAGATTGCATAAAGAATATATACTATGGCAGTTTATAGTCAAATATAGTGATTGAAAATGCCTACAACTATACAAATCAGTGAAAAGCTTCAGAAGGAGTTGACAAGGAGAAAGCTCTATGACAAGGAAACCTATGAAGAGATAATCTGGGATCTTATGGAAGATTCTCTCGAGTTGAGTGAGGAAACAAAGAAGGAATTGGCTCAGGCCCGCCAGGAGATAAAGGAAGGTAAATACCATACCTTGGAAGAGATCAAGAAGGAATTGGGACTTTGACTTACCAAGTTTTGTTTTCTGATCTAGCGTTGAAACAGTTCAGAAAACTTGAAAGAATATTTCAAGACCGTATAATTTCTACCATAGAGAGAATCAGAATCCGACCAGATGCCCATGTTAAGAAATTGGTTGGGGATGAGGGTTACAGGATTAGGGTTGGAGACTACAGACTAATTCTGGATCTAGACCGGGAAAAACTTATAATTTTAGTGTTGAAAATTGCACACCGGAAAAATGTGTACGACAGATAATCCTGTAACAGTCTATCCCTGGATGCTTCATTATAGGCAGAATGGATCGGCATGGGTTTTATTAGGGTTTTAAGGAAATGCACTCCAAAAAAATGGATAATCAAGTTCTAAGAAGATTTATTTTTTTGGTGAATTCTTCAGCAATCAGATTTTTCTGTTCATCCCCTAAATGAAAAACAGTCTTGATTATTGCCTCATTCGTAAATTGGTAGTGATTCCAGCAATGATCACATTACCAAGCCCTTCAAACAGTACAAGTGCTGGCCTAATTTTTGAACCATCAGAATTGGCAAAACTCACCCTTGTTGTCACCACCCCCTCGATCTAGGCATGTTCCCAACCTGAGTAATCACCATCTTTCCATAGCTCCCTCATCTTGGTTTCCTGAGATTTCTGGACAAACCCATTGAATTCTCTGGTTTCCTCCTCATTCTGTATAAGATTGTGTATAACTTCATTGTAAGTTTCACGAGGATACCGCTTAAATCTTTTCAGTGCTTCGGCAACTGATTTATCCAGCCGTATAGTTGTTACTTCAGACTTAACCATTATTGACAATCTATAGTGGATATATAATCATTTATGTGATAAATGTAGAATGCCAGTATTTCGTTGATTCGGGTTATTTTTCATAGAGAAGGTTTTTATTGAACGGTCGGAATTTAATTTAAGTTTTAAGGAAATACCTTTTAAAGAACATGCTAAGTCAATCCCAGCCATATGGTGTGTAGGATATTAAGAACAATAATGGGTAGGTTAACGTTGGAATTGACCAGGATACCGCAGAGTTTGCCGTTGAATCAATAAGAAAATGATGTGGCCTCATGGGAAAAGAAATGTACCCTGATGCAAAAACTCATGATAAAGGAAAATGGCCATGGATCCAATGGTTAAATGGTAAAGTTGTGGAAGATTGATCTTCAGAAATTTGCAGATGATACTGGTTTAAGCATATCTTTTTGCCTTCAGGGCATGTGATAACAATTTCCCCCAAGTTAGTACCAATAATTATAAAATTAAAATTTTAATATGGATTTGATGATATTTTTTTATTTTTCCATATATATTTTTATACTAAATATGTATTATAGAATTATAATGAACAGACACATATTAAACTCTCTCAGGGAGAGGCTTTTGGATAGAGGTTCTATACGCAACTTACCTGAAAAGGCACTTCAGGAATCATTTATACTTAATACTTGGGGAACCAATGCAATAGAGGGAAATTCACTCACTCTGGATGAAGTAACAAAGGTAATTGAAAGTGGAATAACTGTGCCTAACCGCACTGTAAGGGATCTAATGGAAACAATTCAACATAATGCCGCTTTGGCTGAAGTGGTAAGCGGAAAAATATGTGATGTGAACATGAAAAGTGCATTGGATTTGCATAATATAATATTTCATGGGATTCTTTTGGATGCTGGGCAATGGAGAATGGTAAACGTCAGAATATCTGGCTCAAAGTATTCGCCTCCCAGAGTCGAAAAACTCACCCCTCTCCTAAGAGGATGGGAACAACATTACGTGGAAATGGAAATGAAGCGCGAGGATATTTTCTCTCAAGCTGCTGAAATGCACTTTGGTTTTGAATCCATCCACCCCTTCTCAGATGGAAATGGAAGAGTCGGCAGATTACTGCTGAATATACATTTCCTCAACCACAACTGGCCACTCATTAATATCCTTCCTCCGGACAGGAATTCCTACCTGGATGCTCTGGAGGCTGCCCATTATAATGAACCGACAAAATTAACTGACTTTCTGAAAACTAACATGGCAAGATCCCTTATTTTTATGCTTGACATTGTAGGTTCTGAAGATGATAGGTTATTAACCATAAACGAAGTAAAAAAAGTCTCCGGAACGTATTACTCATCAAAATATCTGGCACTCAGGATCAATCAAGGAGAGCTTCCGGGAATCAGATTAAACGGTAGATGGAAGACAAGTTCAGCAGCCATAAACCTTTATCAAGAAATAAAGGGCAGAGAATGATTTTTGTTCATAAATTATTTCATTCACACATGGGCATTTCCAGAACTGAATTGTCACACCAAAATCAAAGATCAACTCATTTCGTCAATATAATGTAATAGGGCTCTCTGATATTCCGGCAAAAGTCCTTGATTGCCTGAAATGATAAAAATGAGGGCAGTCTTAAGAGCCTTCTTAATTTCTCCTGACCTGAACAGAGCAATGCACAGAAATGCAAGAGCAGCAGGGTCCACTGTTTCTTTCTGAACCCTATTTAGGATAGCTATGGCCTTTTCATGTTCACCAGTAACACTGAGTGAACTACCCAACTGAATTTCCGCCTGAGTTTTCATTTTTCCTGAAAGCCCTAATTTTATAGCCTTTAGATATAGAGGAATTGCCTCTGCCTCCTTTCCAAGAAAATCCAAAGTGTTTGCATATTGGAACAGGTATACAGCACTTCCAATTGTATTCTTAGAAGTATCAGAGATGGTGTCTGATCTCGTTCCGCTCAGATCCTTTGATTCGTTTATGTTCTTTATAATAGAGTCAGCATCATTGTCTGAAAATGTTCCTCTAATATCAAGCAGGGCCGCCCTGCCGATGAGCCTATTTATTACGTCGGTGAAGCTTTCGTTATTTCCCTTAAATTTTTTCAATTTGGAATATGCCTCATCCGAAATAGATATATTCTTACTTCCCATGTAATCACATATACGTGTATCATTTAAATTTTGCTTCAACTCCACCTGAACTAAAAGTTATAGTTAAACAAACGTGGCTTGATCTAAGAATAGGTTCCAGGAAATGTATTGATAGATCATAATTTGCTCTATATTTTAGAAGAAAACTAAAATATGAAACTTAAACACTCGTAAAATATTAACTCACTGATTAAATTATAGTTGGCTGTTGTTTTTGTCAGTTAATCGTAATAGGTTTATACGGAGTTTTGATTATTCATTCATGGTTAAAACCACAATCAACCTTGATGATGAAATCCATTCTGAAATGTATGGCAGCATCAGGAATATGTCAAAAATCATTAAGCAGCGGTTTAGGAACAGGAAATCTGACGCAAGGAAAGGTGAAAAGCGAATTGTGTTCAGTGGTAGGGAAGACCTTGCAACGCTGGATGCTGACAAGGAGATAAGGAAAGGATGGAAGAGAGGCAGTAAATAACAATACCGAGAGACACAAACGTTCTGGTTTATGATACTCTAGAGAACCCCTCACACCATGTTCCTGCAGGTAATATTATCGACGCGTCAGAGAACCTCTGATAAATTCTTTTTCAATTATTGAACTTGGATCATATTTAAAGACTTAGCATGAAAAGAAAGAACAGGCTAAACGCAGCGGAAACCAGCGAACTAACAATCCAATTAAGGGCAATTGAGCGAAATATTTGTGGGGTTATTACTTTAGAGTTTGTTGAGTGTTTTGCCCCATACAATGACGTAACCAAGGTCTGATTTATTGAGGCATTATACCCAATAAGATTCCCTGAAATAATTGTTATTGCCTGGGTTAACTGAGAAGTTGCAGCCAGTGGAGAGTCCGTCTTTACTATCTCTGACCCAACCCTATGTATTAGCCTTTGCCCCCAAGTTACAAGTCCCAATGCAATAAAAAATCCTCCAAAGAGATAAGGGCTAATACCAGTAAGAATGCCTGCCTTTACCACCGAAGAAATAGCGTTGCTAACATCATTGGAACCTAAGGTGAATGAACTAAAAATGCTGCTGCCGATTATGATGAACTTCAGTTTCTTCTCATTTCCCCTAAACCACGAGGTAAATTTTGGAGCAAGAAAATATGCCAAAAGCATTGCAGCGAGAGGAATTACAATCCACATTGACAGGACAATTCCGATTCCAACGAGTAATAGTTTGACATTACTCACTATCCCAACAAACAAAAGTGAGAAAGTATATACCTGTATTGTTGAAGCTGGTAATTTTAGCATTGTTGAGATGAATATTGCAACAGAAGCTCCAAGTAATGCTGCGGTAAGCTCTGTTGGTGTTGCCGATCCCACAATAGCAAATGCGTAGGTATGAACAACTCCAGAACTTGCAATTAAGGTTCCAAGGAACGCAAACACAGCAGCAATGGCGGTGGCTTGTCTTACTGTCAGTGTTTTAGAGCCATAGGCCATGCCCATCACGGCTCCAGAATAGTGGCTCCCCATATTCCATGAGAACAACGCACTTGCAAACAAGAGTACGTATGAAATAAACAACACATTGACTACATAGGAATTTCCAATATATATGCCTTACCTTTATGAAACTTTAAAATATTAATAAAATTAAAGGATAATGCCATGTCAATAAATATCATTATTGTAAACTTATCTTTTATAAAAATAATGGGTTAAATGTTGATTTTGAATGAAAAAGATTATGATGTGACATGTGGTTGGCTATGGCCAGTTTGGAAGAGGTCAAGAAAGAATTGGGAATTTGGTCCATCAGGTAATATTCTCTTATGTTGCCCTCAATTAACTGTGAAAAATAATTTGATCGGGGGATAAATGGAGATACATTTTGATCAGTACACGCTGTTAGAATTCAACTGTAAGGCTCATCAGAATGCCTATGCCGTTCCCACGAGATCAGAGCCCTCCATAAAGCAGATACTACCATCCTGCCTTGATTTATGGATTGTGTTTTCATTGATGGGGAATTAGCGATATCATAACTCCTACTCGGGGAGAAGATGGCCGACATGGAAGGATGTTGTATTTTCCAAGAACGTCCATGTGTGGTGTATGTCGTATCAAGGGAAAGTTTTGGATGGTTTAATTGATGAGGGGATCGGCTCTGTGTATTATTTTCTAAAAAAGGTTCTCAGAAACGCTGAAAAAAAGACTCCGTTTTGAGGTCAAACAAAATTTGCCGAAAGAGATTTTGGGTACACGTTTAAGTTCAAAGGCAACCCCCCATATTTTAAAGGCAGAGAAACCATAAGCAATAATGGTCTTGAAGTATTATTTCAAGGCATCATAGGTTCGTTAATCAGATACTTTCATGATAGAATATCTGAACGATATCCCAGGCGTGAAGGCAAGTTTTGTGGTTGATATGGGAAGCTTCACAGCTTTAGCGTGAGGTAGTTCACTGGATAGTTATGGGAATAATTCTCAATATCCATATGTAAAAAGCATATAGCCAAAGCCAATAAATATTGTAGAATTATCCACTGAGGACAATGTCTTCTGGATGCCGTTTATATGGAATACCAATACTATAAGGAAAGGATTGAGAAGAAAAGGTCATTAATTAACAACTCCATTGTATTATTTCTATTTCACATGGTTTGCAACTTTATTTTAATGGTGGAGGCCTCATCCTCTTAATTATTTCCTCGCTGAATTCAGAACATTTTACAGGCGCAACATTTTCTCTTTCTGCAAAATCCTTTGGAACTTTATTATCAATAAATGCCTGGTTTATGGCATTTTCAATTATATCCGCAGCATCATTCCATCCAATATAACTTAACATCATTGCCCCGGACATAATGAATGAAAGTGGATCAGCGACATCATATCCTGCTTCGTCCGGGGATGAACTTTGTATCGCTTCAAATAGAGCTATATTATCACCAAAGCTTCCGCCGTATTCAACATTGACAATCTCAAGCAAAAATGCCAGTATGGGCTTGCTTAAGGTGCTATCAAGGATCACCATATCATAACTTTCCGGGTCTGAAAGAAAGCTTTTAACAAAATCCTGAAGCTCAACCAGTTCAAAATTTATTTTCCCCTGATATTTTTTAAATTCATCAGCACACCAGTCAGAAAATTCATAATTTAAACTGTTATACACAATGCTGATTTTTTTGCCCCCATTTTTCAAATAATACTCTGCAGCTTTCTTTGCTATTTTCCTTATCCTGTACTTGCTCTGGGCAATCATTCTTATTGTGGAATCAGGATTTATATTTATATCGTAATTTTCTGATAAAAATTTTATAAGTTCCTGAGTATTGTTGGATGAATAGTTAAGAGAAATTTCCACGTTGATGGAATCCCTTATAACAGTTATATTCAATTTTTCAAAATTTTTTATAATTACAGGGATGCCTGGAAAATATTTCACCTTCCTTAAATTTGTATACAGCCCGAGCTTTTTCCTTAATAATATATTTATGTCATTTTTATCAGGCAACATATTAAGTGTCGATTTCATTGTTATTATGGAGTTTTTAATTTCCTCTATTGATTCATCCGGTATATATTTTCCATATTTTTCATATGCATCTTTACCAATCAATATTTTTTTCCATTCTATTGATTTTTTACCAGAATATGCAAGTTCAAGAGCACTGTTAACAACGTTAATCATAGATTCTGTAATTTCTGGCCCTATACCTTCCCCCTCCACATAGCCAATTGACGGATTGTCAGGTATAACCATTTCATCATCATTAAATTCTATTTTCATATTCTCTTCATGCATAACTCATTATAATTTTTTCTGCCTATACAAATTTTATAATAATATCTTAAACATGGGTAAAAATTAATAATAGATATATTTCATGGGCTGACTTTTTCTTAAATATATTTCCTGAATTAAAAATTTTTATAGTCTATCATAATAATATATTATGAGAACTGAAAGAGATGTTATTGGTGAAGTTTCCATAGATGATAATATATATTATGGCATAAATACATACAGGGCAATGAAAAATTTCCAGATATCTGGAATAAAATCGGATTTTGACCACATAAAATCAATGGCAATTGTAAAAAAAGCCGCTGCCTATGCGAATTACAGGGCAGGAAAAATGAAGGAAAATATTTACAATCACATAAGCGCTGCATGTGATAAATTGATTAGAGGCGAATTTAATAACCAGTTTGTGGTTGATGTATTTCAGGCTGGTGCTGGCACGTCATTCAATATGAATACAAACGAGATACTGGCCAATATTGTGCTGGAATCAATAGGGCATAAAAAGGGTGAATATAACTATGCGCACCCAAATGATGTTATAAATATGAGCCAGTCAACAAATGATATTTACCCAACCATGATGAGAGTTAATATAATGTTAAAATCACAGGGGCTAATTGAAAATACAGAGCTACTGTTGGATGTGCTTAAGGAGAAAAGTGGTGAATTTAAGGACATATACAAAACAGGCAGAACACATTTGCAGGATGCGGTGAGAGTAACACTAGGTGATGATTTTAATGCGTATTATTATGGCGTAAATAGAAGCTTAAACGAATTTAAAAATTCTCTGAACTATATACTTGAGTTGAACATAGGCGGAACTGCTGTGGGTAATGGAGCGAATACACCGGAACATTACAAGGAATATGCGGTTGATAAGATATCAGAATTAACGGGGATGAATTTCAGGGTAAGTGAAAATACTATGGGCCTTATGCAGTTCATGACGGATTTTGCCAGAGTGATGAATGCACTTGCAAATATATCTCTGGACTTGAGTAAAATAGCCGATGATTTAAGGCTTCTTTATTCCGGACCCGGCTCAGGACTGCATGAAATTATACTCCCCGCGGTACAGCAGGGCTCGTCAATAATGCCGGGAAAAATCAACCCCTCAATAGCTGAAGCCATGAATATGATATGCAATTCAATTCTGGGCTCACAGGAAGCAGTAAATTATTCAGTGAAAGGCGGACAGCTAGAGCTTAATGTGATGATGCCCGGCATGGATTATGAAATTTCAAAATCCATAGATAGGTTATCAAACGGAATAAAAATGCTCAACGAAAAAGCCATATCTGGAATAAAGCCCGATCTGAACAAAATAAGGGAAAATATTGAAAGAAGCTTTGGTTCCGCTGCCCTTTTAAACCCATACCTTGGATATGATACAATGGCACAAATCGTTGAAGAGGCACTTGAAACCGGAAAAAGCATAAAGGAACTGGTTCTTAAAACAGGAAAAATTGATGAAAAGAAATACAGTGAAATATTCAGCTTTATGAAATAATATTATATTTTTTTTTTATCTGCTTAATGATTTTATATTCCCACCCATGGATCCTTTTTGAATGCCTTTGAAACGACCATGGTATCGTATTTTATAACTCCCGGTTTTGTTGTTAAAAGGTCCTCAAATTCCTGTATTGATTCGAGGTTAAGAAATAATCCCTGCAATAATAGCTGATTCTGCCCCCTTCTTCTGTAGAGTGACAGCACATTGGGGTTTTCGGCTATCTCATTTGCTATTTCATCAAGTTTGTCCGATTCTGTATCTATTCTTATACAGACCTTTATGCTGTTTTCTATTGAATGAAGGTCAACAAGCGCCGAAAACCCAGTAATTATCCTCCTTCTCACAAGCTCATTTATCCTCCTTCTTACTGTTGCTTCGCTTGTGTTAAGCATTTTTGCAATTTCGGCATTTGACATTCTGGCATTATATCTCAAGAAACACATAATTTCTTTATCAAGTTCATCAAATGGCAATATTGAGGAATCTATTTTACTCCATCTTACGGATAAATCGCATTCATAATTTTTACCATCAGATTTTTTTACTGTACTATCTTCTGTCATATTTTTGTATTTTAATTCAATATTTAATTTTTTTTATTTTTTTTTGTTTAATTCAATATTTAATTTAACGAATTGTCGAATAATTTTGATAAATACATGAAATTATTATTTTATTTCTTACGATATAAACATAATTATATTGTAAAAAAATCAAAAATATCCAGAAAGATTTTTATTGAAAAATCAATTAATTGATAATAGCAGGATAAATGGAAAATAGGTAGTTTAAAAATTGATTCACGTTATATAATAGACACATTTTAAAATAATATATGCATATAATACCAATTTAATAAAATTGCATGCATTTTAATTTATGGGGTCAATTGATATCGCTAATTGGATAACAAACTAAAAATTTAATATTGTTAGTATTATCGTATGGTATGCCAAAGATAAAAATAGTTGCAACCATAGGTCCTGCCAGTTTTGACGAAACAATTTTAAAGAAAATGGCCAGAAAAGGACTCTCAGTCATCAGGGTAAATACCGCACATACAGAGCCGGGTTATATAACGGAAGTATCAAAAATGATCAATAAGATCAATGAAGATTGCGGAACAAAAATAGGTTTAATGGTGGATTTAAAGGGTCCAGAACTTAGAACTGGCAATTTTCCCAATAAAAAATTGACAATTACTTCCGGGAAGAAATACACAATCACGGATGATGGCAAAATAAAGAATGATATTCTGATAAATCACCAGTTTATTGAGTATATTGATGATAACACAATTATTGCAATAAATGATGGAAAGGTACATTTCAGGGTTACCGACATAAAGGGTAATTATGTAATTGCTGAGGCACTTGACTCGGGAGAAGTGCATGATACATCCCGTGTTAATATTCCTGGAAAATACATAAAGCTAGGGACAATGACCGATCGTGATTTGATCTTTTTAAATGAGGGATTATCAATAAATGCCAATTTTTATGCCCTTTCTTTTGTTCAAAAAAAGGAAAATGTCTATGATTTGCAAGACTATATCTATGATAAGCATGGGCAGGGCGAGATCATAAGCAAAATAGAAACTAAAAGCGGCTATGATGATATAAAATCCATAGTAAACGTATCTGATTATATTATGGTCGCGAGAGGTGATCTTGGCGTTGAACTTCCATTAAAAGAGGTAGTAATGGCCCAGAAAAATATAATTAAGGAAGCCCATAAAAGGGCAATACCTACAATTGTTGCAACACAGATGCTTGAATCCATGGTTTTATCTGATTCTCCCACAAGAGCTGAAGTGTCCGATGTGACAAATGCAATCCTTGACAATGCTGATGCACTGATGCTTTCTGAGGAAACGGCAATTGGAAAATATCCATATTCAGCAGTATCATATTTAACAGACATTTCAAATTTTGTAGAATCAGAAAAAATTGACCTTATTGAGCCTGAAAATTCATTCACAGATAAACTGGCATTTTCAATTTCAAGGGGGTTGAGAAAAATAACAGAGGGAATTGATATAAAATCATTAATAGCAGTTACAAAATCCGGATACACGGCTAAAATGATATCTGCAATGAGGCCCGAACAGGACATATACGCTGTTGTAACCTCTGAATGGCTGGCACGTGGCTTAAATTTAATGAGGGGCGTTCAGCCCGTTGTACTTTCCGAGAGTTTTCTTGAATCCAGCAATATTTACGATGTAATTGATGAGCTCATAAAAAATAAACTCATAACAACTGGGGAGAAAACAATAATAGTCTCCGGATCTCCATCACAGGTATTTGGAGGGGCAAACGATTTAAAAATTGTGAATGTTGGTAAATTCATCGGCAGAGGTTATGCAGTGGGAAAAAATGTCAGGGGCAAAATTGACATAAATAATACGGGAGAAGGAAATATCCTATATCTGGATAGTTATGTAAAAAATATGGATTATTCAAAATATGATGCCATATTGATCAAATCATCCATAACCGGCAGAATTATAAATTATTTTATGGAAAATGGAAAAACTCTGCTATATAATGTTGAATTGAAAAAAAATATAAACAGCGATATGGAAATTAGTGTTGATTCAGATACAGGGCTAATTACATATATATGATATCCAACCACTATTGAGGAACTTGGGCTTCCTGCTTCAGTGATCTTATCAGCACAGGAATGAGTTTGGGATTGCCCATACTCCGATATTTATTTTATTGTCAAATATGCTGCCAACAGATTTTGAGGGTCTTTGCATAATGTAATTTTCTGGCAATCATCATATACCTGTTGAAATTATAAAAAATACGTACTGGATGAATTTTGTGTATCTTCATCCTGAGAGATTTAGTTTATACTGTTTCTACCAAAAGTCCAGCAATATCTGTAAATAATTACAGATCGTCAAAGAGGGAATCTCTTACTGTATTTATTGTTATATTTCCCTTTGAATAATCTGTATATACATTCTTAAGTTTCAGGTATTCATTAATACCGTAAATACTTCCTTCCCCAGCCTGGCCTGTTAATCTGAATCCAGTATGGTATCCCTGAGATGCTTCTGGACCTGGCATGTTTATGTAAACTTCTCCAAATCTTATTTTTTCAGAAGCTTCAAGCATTAATTCTGGATCTTCTGTAAACAAATATGAGGCAAGGCCGTATTTTGAGTCGTTGGCCTTATGGAACAATTCCTCAGTTGTTGAAATTTTTTCAGTTCCAATTACGGGGCCAAAAATTTCCTCCTGAAATAGTGGTGAGGTCTGGTTCACATTCTCTATTATTGTTGGTTCATAAAAATATCCATTTTTGTATGCGGGCTCAAGGTCAGGTGTTTTGCCTCCTGCAAGTATATTATATCCACTTTCCCTTGCATCTTCAACAACCTTTTTTATGCCATCCAGTGCACCCTTATTTATCAGTGGTCCAAGATCAGAGCTGTCTGGATTTCCCATTTTGATTCTCTTTGTAACCTCCAAAAATTTCTGCATAAAACTGTCATATATATCCTCGTGTATATACAGTCTCTCAGCAGCTATGCATGATTGGCCTGCATTGAGATACTTTGCCCATGTCATGCATTTCAGTGCCCTTTTAATATCTGCATCCTTCCAGACTATAAACGGTGCTTTTCCCCCTAGCTCCAGAATTAATTTTGCCATATTGTTCGATGCTTTTTGCATTATTTTTTGTCCTGTGGATGTTGAACCGGTCATAGTAATCAATGAAATCTTTCTATGTTCAACGATATAGTCTCCAATTTCAGAACCTTTTCCAGTAACAAGATTCAGCACTCCTTTTGGTATGCCAGCTTCCACAAATTTCTTAACTATCCATTCGGAAGCTAATGGTGTATCGGAACTTGGTTTCAAAACAACGGTATTTCCTGTTAACAATGCAGGTGCAAGTTTTCTTGCCACCATTGCCGCGGGAAAATTCCATGGCGTTATTGCAACAACTATTCCATATGGAACCTTATACTGGAATATTTTTCTTTTTGAGTTGGAACCCTCAACAATATTGCCCGTGAGCTTTCTTTCAAATTCAGCATAATACAGTATCTGATCTATAACGCCGTCAACCTCATCATGGGCTTCGGCCTTGATTTTGCCCCCCTCATTTTTTAAAAGCATTTCGAGTTCATTCCTGTTTTGCTTTATTAAATCAGCAGCTTTATACAATATTTTTGCCCTTTCGGGAGTTCCAAGATCAGACCATGAATCAAATGCATCTTCAGCAGCATCTATTGCCTCATCCACGTCGTTTTTTGTTCCGGCGGGAAAAGTACCCAACAACTTACCAGTATCCGGGCTGTATTTATTCAAAATCTCCTTGTTCGATGAATCTTTCCACTCTCCATTTATATATAATTGCATATAATTTTATTACAAAATACTATAAAAACCTTTATAGATAAATATTTGGCATTTTATAATTCGTGTGAACTACCTCACGCTAAAGCAGTGAAGCTTCCTATATCAACCACAAAGCTTGCCTTCACGCGGATATTGTTCAGGCATTCCCCATGTAGGTATAGGTTTTTATGTCCATAGGCGTAAATTTCCTACGTTCCGTAGGTACCATATATTCTAATATATTTATTGATGCATTTAGATCCCGATCAATAGAGATATTGCATGATCCACAGTTGAATGTTCGTTCTTTCAAAGGCATCTTCTGCCTATGGCCACATATTGAGCATATCTGTGATGTGGGTGTATATCTTGGAACAACCTTGGGAGTGCGTGATTTTCTCTTTAAATCATCCATCCTTTTATTGGATCATTCTGGAATGCAATTGTTTTAAAGCTATTTGTTATAATATTAACTATCTTATTTCTAGCATCCTTCTTCTTCTGTGTATTGATAGGGTAAAGGCGCTCAAAATTCACGAGATCCAATATCAAAAGTCCCAATTGTCAGTGAAGTGAGCCCCCTTCCGCAAGTTTGTCAAGAACTCTGAAACAAGCATGAAACCTCTTTGGGCAAAAATTTCCCTTTCTTCTTTATCAATTGGTTCCAAAAAATCGGCATATAAAAGTGGACCCTCTGCGTTTACGTTCAAAAACATGTTTCCTATTCTCTTTAAAGATTCCTGAATCTGTTTTTCCATCATAAAAGGTTTAAATGCATTTGCCACCTCTTTTACACCATTTCCGTAATGATCCAATATTGAAACTATGTCATAGGCATCTTTATGTTTGTAGCGATCTCCAAGCGCAAACCCCTTTGTACCGAGACAGCCAACTACATCTAGCATTTTAAAGTTGACTTCAGTAATGGCGCCATTAGGCATTTCTCCCCTCATATGGTTACAAAAATTATGCTTTAAACCCAATTCTGCCCCAAACATGGTGCGCGCACGTAGATCGGATTGAATTTCTCTATGGCGATGTTTCTTCCCCTCTCTTCGTTCCTGAAGCGTGAGAAAATCCACAGTTATATTTCTATAAACATTATCAATCCCCTTGATACTCCTTTCAAATGTGAATTTTTTTTAGGCACTTGTTTCCACATAGCCCCCTCTATTAATTCCACAATTGTTTGATATTCATTGTCCCCTACAAGCTGTGGATCCACAATGAGATCAATATCGATGGAACCGACGTGTTTAAAATTGTCTCCTGGAACTTTATGGTTTTCCAATAGCAGAAATGGTACCCACCCTCCAATCAAAACTATTGCTTCTTTATATGGTCTTAGTGTGCGGATCAATTCAACAAAAGCATTCTTTGATATTGTAATTAATTGATCTTCAAAGTCGGATGAAAAGCGTGCCTTCAAGAGGCATCTTCCCCTATTGTGTCTCTATCAATAAGTTTTTCTGCCTGTTCTCTCCCACGAGCCGGATATGAGAATAGGTCCACATAAAGTTGAATGTCACTAACTACATTTACGCCCCTGATATTTCTGAAATCCATAAAAATACCATCGTCATAGGGCTCAAATATCCTAATATTGGCTCCAACTTTTGTTGGTTTCAGGTCAAGTTTTTTCACAAAAGCGTCAATATCACCTAATAAGTATACCCAGACATTATTATACCGAACAAATGGAGATACCATAGATGCTCCAGCCATTCCTGTTAGAGCATATTTCATATTTAATTCCTCTGCCACATTGACAACGTTAGATATTATTTCTTCTGGATTTTTTGCAAAAGAGAAAAAACCGGTCGATTTACTCTTTTCAACTGTCCAAATTGAAGCCCAATCCTTTAGAAGTCTTTTTGGATCTATAACCTTAATGCTTTTATCCATTTCTCTAGATACATAACCCTTATCTTCAAGTTGATTTATAACAAAATAAACTCCAGAAGGACTCATCTTACTGATGTTGGCAAGCTCTGTGATCTTCCAGCTGGTTTGCGGAGCATTAAGGAGTGTTCTTATAATTCTCGTCGCTTTGGATGCAAATATGCCTCTACTGAGCCTCCTCTCTGTTTCCCTTTCAATGTTACTGATGCGATCTATGAGAACTGAATCAAACTTTAGATAGACATCTCCTATTAAATCAATATAGCCAATGTTTTCTGAGGCCAAAATATCTCTTGACCTTTTACTAATGTAGGGTGAGGCAAATACTGGATATTTTCCCTTATCATTTCCAATCAATTTCTTTAGTTGGTAAATGGAGCTCTGGACTATTCTGGGTTCTCCACTGGATTTAACATCAATAAACAGACATTTTTTAATTCTTCCTGTTTTAACTTTTATTATGATATCAACACAACTCTTCTTGTCAATTGGTACCTCTAACGTTACGTTTTCTAAGGTCATGTTTGGTATTAGAGTGGATAAATTCTTGGTTAATTCAGAAATTGTTTCTTGTTCATTCATTGAGTGAAATTTAATAGAATGCATATTTTTACCAATTGGTAAATTATATAATTATATTTAAAATTGATGTATTTCCCAAATGCCTTTACATTTAATCGTCACAGAAATTAATTCCGAATGTTTCTATTAAACCCTCTTATTTTTAAGTTTTTAATTTTTCAAAGGTTTTGATAGAAATTTTATTGGGTAGTTTGTTAAATACTGATTTTGCAATAAAGATATGCATAAATAATGGCTCTATAGGTCTATATGGATTTATTAAATTACGGTATTCAAGGGAAATATAAATGGGTGTCAAAGTTCGGATATACCATCTATGAATTGGGCAATTCGATAATACGATTTTTTTATATACAAATCTACACAAAATTCGTGGCACCATGGATAGATTAATAAAAGTGTTATAATTTCAATAAATATATATATAAATAATTAATCTCAAACGGTAAAATTATTGGTGATTGTTAATGAACGATAAAGATTTCATAGAGCTTAGCTTTGAAATGCGAGCAGGTGCAGATAAAAAATTAATATCAACTAGCAAGGAAGACGTTGCAAAATCGGAAAATATATTTGATGATAAAAAGAAATATAAGGACGTAATTTTAATAATAGGCAGCGAGGGCATGTTTAAGGATATTAATGAGTCCTTTAAAAATGCTGAAATAGGAAAGGAATATGAAGTTGTTATTCCTGCAAAGGATGCTTATGGTTTAAGAGATAATAAAAACATTAAAGTTGTTCCAATGAGAGAGTTTCAAAGGAACAAAATCAACCCAGAAATGGGAAAGGAAGTGAATATAAACAATAAAGTTGGCAAAATTATATCTGTCACACCCGGCAGAGTGCTGATTGATTATAACCATGAGCTTGCTGGCAAGGATTTGTATTATAAATATGAAATTAAACAGCTGATAACAGATGACAAGGCAAAGGTTCAGGCAATCATTGAGATGGATTATAATTCATCAGAAAATTTCACCTTTTCAATAGAAAACAATGTTATTAACATACAGATTTCCGAGGAAGCAAAATTTGATGTGAACTGGCTCGATGCAAAATACAGAATTGTCAATGATGTCAGAAAATATGTGCCGGATAATGATATTCTAATAAAGGAACTGTATAATAGGGAAGAAAAGGAAGAAGAAGAAAAGGAAGAAGAAGAAAAGAAAGAAGAACAAAAGGAGGAAAAACCGGACAATCAACAGAGTACAGAGAATAAGAAAGAAGATAAAGTCAAAGAATCTCAGGAATAATGGAACTTAAAGATATTATTTCGGTTGTTCTTGTTGAGCCTAAATATCAGGGCAATATAGGGGCAGTTGCCAGATCTATGGCGAATAGTGGGATAACTGATCTCAGAATTGTTAAAACAATGCCCGAAACTGAGGCATATTACAGATCCATGCATGGTCGGCATATTCTTGAAAAAGCAAAAATTTTTGAAAATTTTGAGGATGCAGTAAATGGTTTTGAAATTGTTGTGGGAACATCAGATATTTCAAAATCAGGTGAAAAATTCAGCAGGGTTCCCATATCTCCGGAGGATTTCTGGAATAAATATGGATTGACTGGGCAAAGAATTGCACTGGTATTTGGCAGGGAGGACAATGGCCTGCACAATACAGAACTGAAAAAATGCAATTTCTTTATAAAGCTAATTGGCAATCCTGAATATCCCGTATATAATTTATCCCATGCCGTTGCCATAATTCTATATGAAATGGTTAAAATATATTATTCTTCAAATGTTATAACAAAAAAGGATCTCATAACAAATAGCAATATGGAGATATTGATTAAAAGAATCAATCAGATGCTATCAATGATAGATTACAACGATTCAGAAAAATCAACACTATTAACTATGCTCAATAAAATCATAGGGAGATCAGAATTAACCGAATCAGAATTTTATAAAATTATGGGAATACTCCGGCAGATAATAAACAGGATAAGTTGATGCAGGTGTTCTGCAAACTGCAATGGCATTTCCATAAATGAATTTGAACTGGAATATTTTGTAACCAATTTTTATAAGATTAATATTATTTGATAAAAAATTCATATATAATAATATTATGCACATATATGGATTATGACGTGGATGTACTAGTAGCTGGTGGAGGTTTAGCCGGTCTTTCAACCGCTCTGACCGCTGCCAGAAATGGCTTATCTGTACTTGTTGCTGAACGGGGAGAGTATTCCGGTTCAAAAAATGTCAGTGGGGGAAGGATGTATGTCCATTCACTGAAAAAACTTCTTGGGGAACAATTTTCTGACGAATATCTGGAATTGCCCGTTTATAAGGATACATACGACATATATAACGGCGACAGAAAACTGTCATTTTCCTTTGAACAGAAAAACAAAAAAAATAGCTACACAATATTGAGATCAAAATTTGACAGATATCTGGCCGGAATTGTTGAGGAATCCGGAGGAACCATTTCATATTCAACAATGGTGAATGACATTTCAAGAGAGGAGGATATTGTCAATGTGCATACAGACAGGGGAGACATAAAAACCCCACTTTTAATAGAGGCGGATGGTGTTGGGGCAAACATTTCAAGGTTAAATGGCAGAAAACTGGCCCCAAAATACCATATGCTTGGAGTGAAGGAAATTATTGATAAAAAACCAGATCATGCTGAGGCTGAAACGCGTACCATACTTGGCCTAACTGACAGTATTAAGGGCGGGGGCTTCGTATATGAAAATAGGGACACAACATCCATAGGATTTACTTTGAAGATAGAGTCCATTCAGGATGATACAAACACCAGAACAACACCAGATCTTATTGAAGAGTTCAGGGAGAAACTGGGCATAGAGGGTAAAGTTCTTGAATATTCCGCCCATTTAATACCCTATTATGGTTATGACAATTTGCCCCCTGTGAATTATGACAATATACTTGTTGCAGGCGACTCTGCGGGCTTTCTTATAAATGATGGATTTACCATAAGAGGCATGGATCTTGCAATTGAGTCTGGAATGATTGCAGGCAACGCAGCAAAAAGCATAATAGATTCGAAGGATTATGGAAATACTCAAATATACAAAAAAATGCTGGATGAATCGTTTATAATGAATGATCTATCCGTGGCAAGACCCATGTTTAATTTATTGAACCAGGACAATATATTCAAAAAATATCCCGGGTTTATCACGGACTTTCTATCTAGCATGATGGATATAACCGGTGACAATAGAAAGAAACCAAGGGACGTAATGTTTGAGAAAGCCCATGAAAATGACATGAGCGTGGCTTCTCTTTTAAGGGATGCAGCAAAGGTGATATGATGGATCTGTTGAAAAGGCTAGCTTTGAATAAATATGGAACTGGAAATGAGTCACATATAGATGTTAATACGGACATATGCAGGACATGCAAGTATAAACCTTGCATAAAGGTTTGCCCGGCTGGAACATATGAACCAGATGAAAAGGAAATTTTAATAGTTCACTATGAAAGGTGTGTTGAATGCAGTGCCGCTCTTGTTGCATGCCCATTTGGAGCAATAACATTCAAATATCCTGAAAATGGCATAAGCTATACATATGGATAGGTACGGGTCATTTTTTCATTATTTCCATCTTGCAACTGCAGTGTTTAAAACTGCAGGAATTTATTACAAATGATGGGCATAAATCAAGCTTATCGGGATTGTTGCTTTTAACCGCATCCCTTATATTATTTATCTTATCTCCGCATATATTTATAATTCTGTTAAGGTCGAAGGTAATATCATAGGTCACAACCCGGTCATCAAGCTTTGGATAAATAACTATGATAATACCCTCCTTTATATTTCTTCTTGCACATATTATCGCCAGTTCAGAATAATAAGTTTCGGGAATGCTATTTGGATATTTTGAATTGTTTACCTTTAAAATGAATGGAACAATTGAGCTTTCATCATAAACGTTTTTAATAATGTATTTATCATTGCCATATAAATCCAGCGTGCTTATTTCATTTTTCCTTGCCCTTTCTGATCCATCTATTCCAAGAATAGATTTTTCTATGGTATCCAGAATGAAGAAGGTTATGTTTTTTCTATCATAATTGAAGGTTGAAGAATTGCCAGTTTCCTCCTCATCTCCCCTTATTCTATGATAATATTTTCTTGGGTAAATCAGATCAAAATATCTTAAATCTTCCTTATCATTGTTATTTTCATAAATTTTCTGCAAATTTTCTTCCATTACTTTATCCTCATGTACAGCCACGGCATTTTTCATGATTTCTTCATCTTTCTGTTTCAGGGAGCCACATGAACATATATTTTTTTTCTGGAAGACGCATCCGTAATTGTAATAGGAACATCTTGGCAAAACTGAAGGATCATCGTCCGCTAGGCTTTGCTTAATGATAGATATCCTATTTTTAACTGTATTGATTATGGATTCAGGCTCAATAATCTCTATTTTAAACGCATAAAATTTTGATGAGGATGAATAAAAAATCAAATAATTAAACCTGTCAGGATTTTTATTGATCACGGAATAAAAAAGAAGTTGCTCTAAATCCGAACTGTAAATGCTGAAAATGTCATTCATATTTATTGATTCAGAACCCTTGGTTTTGAATTCTATGACGGAATTGTTGACCATAAAATCAGCCCTTCCAATAACGTTGAGGTTTATATGGCTGCCATTCATAATTTCCTCAAATCCTGAAAAACCTGGCAACCTCTCAAACCATTGCCGGGCAATAAAATGTATGGATTCTCCGCCTTTCATACGGGACAGTATTTCAGGGGGCATTTCTATTTCTCCCATTTTCCTCGAAAAATATGAGTATGCAGGATTGATGATTTCTGTCACATAGAGATAGTCTGGAATTTCAAAATTTTTATTCGATAGTTTTTCGTATAATATTCTGGAAATATAGGGGTTCTTATTTTCCAGTAATATTGATTTTTTAACAGCCTTCAATATATCCATATTATTACCTATGTCCATATTTACCAGTAAAAGTTATAATTTTATTAATCTTAACCTTTTACATTTATTTTGTGGTTTTTAGCTTGAATATACACAATTATTTTAAAACAATATTATATTTCATCAAGCAGGTCTATCCCAATTATGCTGGACGAGTCCTCCAAAATTCTTTTGAATGTTGTCAGTAACTTTATTCTCTTACCCATTTCTGGATCGTTAATAATTGGACAATTGAGATAAAAATCGTTAAATGCCTTTGATAAAAGCAGTATATAATTTGCTATTATATCTGGCCTTAAGAAATCAACAGACCCTTTGAGATAATATGGATATATGTACATAGTCTTTATCAATTTTCTTTCGTATTCATTGTATTCACCGAATGATTCTACATAGCTTTTTGATTTTTTTAGAATGCTGCATGCTCTTGCATATGAATACATTATGTATGGGGCAGAATCCCCCTCAAAATTCAACGCCTCCGACCATTTGAATGTTATAGGTTTGTTTGCATTAACCTTTATTATGTTGAATCTTATTGATGATGAGGCAATTGCCCTGCTTATTTTACTTATCTGTTCATCACCATATGAAGGCCTTTTAACCCTTATTATTTTTACTGATTCGTCCATAGTTTTATCATAAAGGTCGTTAACCGTTACAATTCTTCCCTTTCTTGTTGACATTTTTCCAGACTCCAGGGAAACAAATCCATAGAATACGTAATTTATTTTTGACTCAAAATCAAAATAATTTTTTAGCACAAAATCCAGATTGCCTGCATGGTTTTTATGATCCTCCCCGAGAACGTCTATTATCCAGTCAAAGTTCTGAGCCTTGAAAAGATGGTATACAATATCCCTTGCAAAGTAAAGTGAAGTTCCATCCGTCCTTGTTAGAAAAATTTTTTTATCCCCAATAGCCAGATATTTTGCACTGCCCTCAGATTTCAATTCGCTGGATATATCATAAAGCATTTTGTCTACTTCACCATAGAGAATGAAATTGGATTCCCATACATATGTGGATATTTCTATCCCAAGTTTTTTTAACGATGATTTTATGGAATCAAGCACAATCGATGCCACTTCCTGAATTGATGCTATAAGGTCCTTGTCTCCATTTTCATACCTTTCGTCAAGCTGTTCTATTTCCTTTTCTATGCCATGGTCGGCATCCATATCTCTGTATATTCTCTGATAACCGTCAAGAAGGTTTTCCAGATTGGGTTTTTCATTCTTATGGTATCTCATATGTCCCAGATAAAGTGAGATTACCTGCTTGCCGGAATCATTGACAAAATATTGAGTGACTGCCCGGTATCCATATCTGTCAAGCAATCGGAATATAGAGTCCCCAATAATTGAGTTTCTTATTCTACCAACATGAATTGGCCCGGTGGGATTTGAACTGGTATGTTCTACCAATACTTTGGATGTGTCCTGAAAAACGTTGGGATACATGGAAAAGTGCTTTATGGACTCATCCATTGATTTAAGCATTTCAACCGGCTTTATAAAGAAATTTACATAGCTGTTTTTCAATTCTATTTTCTCTATAAACTCATCCCTGACCTCACTCCTGATCCTCATAAGAATGTTTTCAGGGTTTTCCTTTATTTTAAATATTTTTAAGGTTAAGTCTCCATAATTTTCACTGATTTCAATATCATTTGCATTTATGTTGCCATATAGACCTTTGATTTTTTTTAATATGATATCCTTATAGTCATTGAATAATAACATAAGGCATAATATATTAGATATAGTTATATTTTTTTATGATTTTGGCTCTTTAATTTTTCATTTAATTTTATTATAGATCTTATGACACCAATATGAGTGATTCCCTGAGGAAAATTGCCAATCAGCTCGCCAGTTTCAAAATCTATTTCCTCCGAAAACAATAATAAATGGTTGGATTTTTCAAGTATGTTATCCAGTATTCTCTGTGCTTCTTCAGTCCTGTTCATTAAAACCAAATCCTCAACATACCAGAACGTTAGCAGTAAGAAAGCATTGTCCCTTGATTTCAACCCATCATCCTCGATGTACCTTTTGAACAGATAACCATTGACCATAAGCTCCTTTTCAATTTTTTCTATTGTGCCCCTAACCCTTTTATCGTCAGGCGGAAGAAAGTCCATAATGGGCAATCTCAATAAGGAAGCATCAACCGTGTCTGAACCGTAAAACTGGACAAATGAATTTATTTTTTGATTGTATCCATTTTTTATTATGTCATTTTTTATTTCATTCTCAATTTTTTTCCATTTTCCATAGGGTGCAGTATAACCAAGTTTTTTGCCCATGGTTATTGCCCTGTTAAAACCCTGCCATGAAATTAATTTTGAATACACATAATGCTTTGGTTCGGTTCTGAATTCCCATATACTTGAATCGGGATGTTTCCATATTACCTCAAGCTTTTCCAGTATTTCAAGAACAAAATCCCAGAGATGCAAGGTGATTAGCCCTCCCGCCAGATTAAAATGGTATATGCTATTGATGATGGAACCGTATTGATCAAGCTGAAATTGAGAGGAAGCACCATTCCCAATTCTGACCGGTCGTGAATTCATATAGCCATCGTAAGGAACTACCTCCTCATTAAGTGAATTGCCAGAATTTATTTCATATATTGTTTTAATTTTTCTGTCACTGTGAATTTTATGCATAAGATCGTACAGAAAATTTGTTGCATCTTCCTTTAAACCGATCATTGACAGTGCATCTATTACATAGGAAGTGTCCCTGATCCATGTAAACCGGTAATCCCAGTTTCTATCACCGCCAATAGATTCTGGCAAACTGGATGTGGGTGCGGCTACCATCATGCCTGTTGGTTCATAAAATAATCCCTTTAGGGTTAAGGCTGATCTTATTATGTGGTTATGGTAAATCCCATCATAATCTATACTTTTTGTCCAATTTTTCCAGTATTTTCTCGTTTCCTCCAGTCTTTCATTTGACCGGTAATCAGCGGTTTTATTTAAATGGCTGATGCCGGAGGATGCAACAATCCATTCTTTTGTTCCTTTTTTTAACGTGATCTTATTGCCATATACAATTCCCTGATCCTCAAGCAATTCCAGACTGGAGGATATGCCGACATCGTTATCAATGCCATTAAATATATATCCATATCTCTTACGCGTTATGTGCGGTTTTTCCCTGCCATAGCTAAAATTCGGTTTAAACATTACTGATATGTCAACATCTTGATCCAGTACCTCAATACATCGGTGTATTTCAGGAAAATTAATGGTAGAATATTCTGAACTTGGCAAGAAATCCGTTAATTTCATTATTGCTTCTGAATTTTTTAAAAACTCAGTTACGAGGATATTTGTAAACCCCTCGTAATACTGATTGTATTCTAAATTTTTATATGAAGGTTTTGTAATAAAAAAACCCCCTTTTTTTATATCAAGTATTAAATCAAATACTGGCTTTGAATCAAAATTTGGAAAACATGCCCAGTCAATGGTACCATCCTTGCCAACAAGCACTGCTGTTCTATTGTTGAATAAAACCCCGTGGTTTGATATTTTTTCAAAATTAATGTTATTCTTAACATCGTTGACTGGCAACATTTTTGATAAGATGATAAATCTTTATTTTAATATTTTGGTAAACACATATTATTATAATATGTTTTAATAAAAATAGTCTGAAAATTAAAATACAGGATAAATATATTACACATTATGCAAATTCTTGACGCTAATTTAATCGGAAAAAATGTCAGAATATACATTGGATCCGGTCTGGGTAGTTATATAAACAAAAGTATAAAAACAAAGCACGTATCCTTTATTTCAAACAATCTCAAAGCATATGATGGCAAAATAAAAAAAATTGATTCAATTAAAATTTTTATGGATGATGGAGAAAAAGTTAAGGATATCTCTCATTTTGGTTATGTATTGAATGAATTAATATCATTGGAAATTGAAAGAAACAGTACCGTATCATATATTGGTGGCGGAACCATGGGCGATTTAATAGGCTTTTCTGCATCTGTGTACAAACGTGGCGTAAATCTATGTGCAATACCTACAACTATGTTATCACAGGTTGATTCCTCAATTGGTGGAAAAAATGCAATAAATTATGGCAATATAAAGAATATTGCCGGAACATTCTACAATCCAGAATATATTTTTGATGATGTTGATTTTTTGCTGGGATCTGATAGACAGCTATTGAGGGAGGGGCTTGCTGAAATTATTAAGATGGCCTTAATAAAGGACAGGCAATTTTTTGACTTTTTGATGGATAATGATCTTGACTCCATATTCAATGCTAAAATGCTTGAGGAGATAATTTATAAAGGGGCAAAAATTAAATTGGATTTTGTGAGTGAAGATTTCTACGATGTTAAAAAGGCAAGATTTAATTTAAATTTTGGGCATTCACTTGGACATGCAATTGAGTCATATTCCGGGAATTTAATCTCGCATGGGGCCGCCATTGCCAGTGGAATGATACTTGAGAGCTACATATCACATAAAATAGGATATTCCCCAAAATTATATGATATAATAAAAAACAGTTTAAAAAGATATAAGATTGATATTATCAACATTAAGGAGTATGATATTGATAAATTAATAAACTATATAAAAAATGATAAAAAAATGGAGGGTGGAAAATTAAATATGGTCATGCTTGATGATGTTGGAAAATCCCACGTTGAGAAAATTGATATTTCTGAAATCAAAAAATACCTGGAAATGTTTAATGGTGATATGAAATGATGGGAAGCGCCTTAATCGGAAAGCCTGTTACGCATTCAGTCGGCCAGTATATATATAATCGATTATTTGATAAATACGATATCGATTCCATATATCTATCCATCGACCTTGATCCAGAAAACATTCAAAGATTTATTGACTATTCAAAGAGAAATTTCATTGGATTTAATATAACTGCACCTTACAAGGAAATAATTATGCCGTATCTTGATGATGTTGATATTTCGGCGAAAAATATAGGGGCGGTCAACATGGTAAAAAATCTTTTTGGAAAGCTTTATGGATATAATTCTGACTATGAAGGTTTTCTCTTCCTTTTGAAAAATAACAATGTAAATCCAGATAATAAAAATATATTATTGCTTGGAACAGGTGGAATAGCAAGAACAGCAGTATATGCCCTCCAAAATTTTAAATGCAGCATAGATGAGGCATCAAGAAATCCAAATGCAAAAAAATTCGAATTGTTTGATAATGTTATTCCATATGATTCAATAAAGAATAATTACGATATAATCATAAACTGTACACCGGTGGGCACATATCCTGATAAAAACATTCCAATTAATCCAGAATTAATAGATGAGAATACAACTGGAATAGATGTTGTTTACAATCCCGTAAAAACACCTTTTTTGAATGCCATTGAAAATAAGCATGGCAAAATTGTTAGTGGCGTTGACCTTTTTATTGGCCAGGGGATTGATACCCTTAAGAAGATATATGATTTGGACGTAAGCTATGATGATTTTAAGAAACTGTTTTATGAAAAAATAAATAAATGAAATAATATTATTACAGACAATGATAATAAAAACTAATGGTGGCTTATCAGTATTATCTGCATTCGTTGATGGAATAGGATCCGCAGTTTCCATAGACATGCCGATGTATACCCATATCAATAAATCGGAATATGATATAATGGATAATAACGTCATTCAGAATACTGTGAATATTTTCAGATCGAGATACAGTATTAATCATCATTACGAGATAAAAATAGATAGCAATATTCCAGAAGCAATGGGTTTGAAGAGCAGCAGTGCAATGACACTATCAATAATATATGGACTGTTGAAATTGAATTCAATCGATATTAGTGATGATGAAATTTTAAGGCTCTCTGCTGAGGTATCAATGGAAAATAAAACATCCATAACCGGAGCAATGGATGATCTTTCATCATGTTTTTATGGTGGCCTTGTCATTACTGATAACCCTAAATTCCATTTATTACACAAGAATAGGCTTGAAAAATACAGTATTATTGTTGCCTATACCGATGCTCATAAAAAAACATACGATATAAAGAATATGAACTTCAGAGCGTATACAAAATATCAAAAAAGACTGGAATTATTATTAAATGGCAACAATATATTTGAAACAATGGTTCTCAATGGGTATTTATTTGCTTCAATATTCAACTACAATATGGATATAATAAATTATTTTCTCAGTTCTGGCGCTATTTTTTCAGGTTTTAGCGGAAAAGGGCCGGCAGTTTTTGCCATATTTGAATCTGAAAGCGATATGTTGAGTTGCTTCAAAAACTTTAAATTCAACGATTATAGAATTATAAAGAGTAGCATTAATAACGATGGAATTAATATCATTGAATCATGAATGCCAGAGTGAAATTATCATCCCCTGAAGGCTCGATCATGGCTCCATCTTCAAAAAGCTTTACACAGAGATATATCCTGTATTCAGCTTTTTCGAATAAAAAAATAACACTTAACAACATATCATTTTGCAACGATGAACTCGTTTCTATTGATATAGCAAAAAAATGCAATGCAACTGTAAAGTATGATAAAAAAAATGTGACCATAGAACCTGATTTTATCTGCCCTACTGATATTTATTTCGGAGAATCCGGAACATCCTACAGACTTGGTCTTGGGCTGGTGTCTGGCAGAAAATGCAATGTTGAAACCTATGGAGACCCCTCACTTGCCAGAAGGCCTATAGACGACCTGCTGGATTGTTTCTCCCGTCTTAACATAAAATTTTTTCAGAATGATAAAAAATTCTACAATATAGATGCCTCACACGCTGTTAACAACTACTGCGTTATTGATGGAAAAATAAGCTCCCAATTTGTCAGTTCACTGTTATTTTATTATTCATTTTTCGATAGTGGCAAATTCGGCGTTAAAAACCAGGTTTCTGAAAATTATATAGATATTACGATGAAATGCCTTGGTGATTTTGGAGTATCAGTATACAGGCAGGATAATGAGTATGCCCTGGAGAGCTCCAATAAATCTGCAAAAAATATCGATATGGAAGGAGACTATTCTTCAATATCCTATTTTATTGTACTTGCTATTTTTAAGGGTGATATTATAATAAAAAATTTAAAAAAGAATTCCCTGCAGCCAGACTCTTATATAATCAAGATAATAAACGATGCGTGCAATGCCATTGAAACATTTGAAGATTGTATAAAAATTCATAAAATAAAGGATATAAAAAGTATAACACTAGATGTTGCAAGGGTTCCGGATCTTGCTCCAATTATTGCAACCCTTGGAATATTCTCCAGTAATGGCGTCAGAATTATCAATTATCACAGGCTCAGCAAAAAAGAATCAAATAGATTTCTGAATATACTTGACCTTGTTAAAAAATTTGGTGCCATAACTGAAGTTGATGATTATTCGATACTGATAAAAAAAGGCACAATTAAAAATCCGAAAATGATTGAATATGATGATCACAGAATGGTGATGAGTGCCATCATTGCAGGTCTAATATCCGAATCTGACACACTTTATGGCAATATAGAAGCAATAAACAAGTCATATCCGGAATTCCTGAATGATCTGAAAAAAATTGGTGCAGAAATAACCTTCACACCCTCACTTTCAAAATAAATTATCATATATTAATTTTTAAAGATAATGTGGTTCTGGGAATAATTTAAATTAGGCTGATGATGAAATATAACACCGAAGCTAATTCCGAATTTATCCATATTTTTTATAACAAAATACACCGAATGAAGTTTTTTAAAAATATATTTATGAACAATTATAATTCTTAAAATAATTTATTAAAATAATATAATATTATAAAAATTGAAAATGCTTAAATATAGATAAGTAATTAAGAATAGTAGCACAATACCAATCTGAAACGAATAGATGGATAATGTATAATATAATATATGGATGAAATCTATGATCCAGGATTGGAAAAGATGAAGTTCTCATTATTAGATGAGTTCCGATATGTAAGGCAAAGCCGCTAATTTCTTACAATTAATGAAAGTGGAGGTGGGATTAACTCCGGTTGATCCTGCCGGCGGCCACTGCTATCAAGTTCCGACTAAGCCATGCGAGTCAAGGTATCGTAAGATGCCGGCATACTGCTCAGCAACACGTGGATAATCTA
>JAJZXB010000013.1 GCA_021846395.1 Thermoplasmata archaeon
TTATTGGTTGTGTTTATATTCCTATTGTAACTGTTATTTATATTGTTTATTATTGATCTGTTTATATTATTGGATAATATCGTTCCATTATTTTTTATAATGAAATTATGCATGTATGTTATATTTCTTATTTTTTGTATAATTATTGGATGCAGGCCTTTCATTAATATTCTTTAAATCGTTTTTATAAATATCCCCTGAAAATGAAACCATTATAAACATTGCTATAATTATTATTGTTATTATGGCAAGGTATTTGTTCATAATATAATAATATGTAGTAATATATATTATTTTTCATATATATGTATATATATTTACAATAAAATATATAGAATATTGAAATTTTTAATAATTTATAATATTATACAGGTGTAAAAGTTACTTTTTTCCATAACCTAAGTTATGTCAGAACTCTTATTGTTTACCGTTCCAAGCTGCAATAAAACCTCCCTCTCGGATATTGTTCCTGAGCATTTTCCAGAATTGTCAACTATGGAAAGTATTGGCACATTGTTTTCCTTCATCAATTTTATGGCGTTTGTAATATTTTCATTTTCCTCTATATTCACAATTTTTTCTATCCTCATCTGATTTATTTTGCCCTTTTCTATTGCAACCTGCGGAAGAAGCAGTATATCTATAAGATAAACCGTTCCTACAGATTTTAAATTGCTGTCAATTACCACGGCCGCAGGATGATTTTTTGAAAGCATTTTTTCCATTGCAGATTTTATTGTATCGTTTACATTTATTATTATATCATTGTCCGGTATCCTCCCGGCCATTACCGTTAAGCTTGCAAGATTTTCCGCAACAATTTTTCCTTCTTTGCCTATATCTGGCATATAGGGAGTCTGTGTAACAATGCTTTTTACCTCAGATAATATAAATCCTATAACAATCCATGTGAGAAAAAGGGTCGTATATGAAGGGACTGTGGAATATGCTGAATAAAAAAGCACGATTGAACTTATGATTGCACTTACGCTTGCAAGCATAAATTCCCTGTAGTCAGAAATGTAGTTTATAACTGTTTTTTCCATTCTTGATATAAGCCTTTTGCCTCTCCTGTATCCTATCCTTATCAGTGAAAAATTTGAGCTCAAGTGTATGAAAAGCCCCGCCAGAGATGATATTGTTCCAAGAAAAATAAAAGTTTCCTCGGCGGTTGTAAATTTGAAAAGGGCTGCAGGTATTATTACCATCAGGGCACTTACACTTACAACTGAAACCACGGGATTGTCCTTGATTTTTTTTGCAAATATAGTCGGTATGGTTCTGTCAAAACCCATTTTGAAAAGTGTTCTCGAGGCAGCGGAACCAAATGACAGAAATGCAAGAATTGCATCGTTTATTGTTGCAATGACGGCAGCATAATATACATATATTCCTGCATGGCCCAGGTCTCCCCTTAAAATTTGAACAACAGGCAATTTATCGGCAAATGGTATTACAAAATTGGTGTTTATTACCAGATCTATTATTGCATATAGCATCAATGTAGCCAGAATCCCTCCTGACAGTATCACAGTGATTACACTTCTGCCAATAACCTTTTTTGGATTCTCAACTTCACCGGAAATTGGGGCTATTGATCCATAACCCGTTGGTATGCCCATTGCAAAAAGTACTCCAAGGAAAAAATTCCCAGTGGAAATGGGGTATATTGACGGGGATGGTACGTAAAGTTTCCCGCCGGCAAATGTAAATGACAGAATTATAACCAGAACCATCAGCGCAATTTCAAGGGAAACTGCATACATTGCATATCTTGAAGATAATTTTATGCCCATTATAAGAAATGTAACCGAGGGTATTGCAATCAAAAGAAAAGCATAAAATACAGGGATTCCAAGCACAAGAGTTATGATAAAAACTGCTCCTGCAAGATATGCAAGGCCATACAGGATTGAATAAAACATGTACATCCATCCCGTATCAAAACCTATGCTTGCCGACAGTGCCTGAAAGGCATATGTATAATATCCTCCTGTGGATGAAAACCTTTTTGACAGCTGGGTTACAACCAGGCCATTTATCAGAACAAGCAGGGTGCCAATTACCATAACAATGGGAGCATCATAACCGGCAAGTGTTATGGCAAACGCTCCATACGTAAGTATGCTCAATAATGGAGACATGCCACCAAAAGAAAGGAAAAAAACGTCCTTGAAAGTTAAATGCCTTTTAAATTCCTCTGAACTGGATGAATTATTCATCGGCTTCATATAATAAAGATGTAAATAAAGCTAATTGATAATGTTTAAATATTTTATTTCCTGTTTTTAAGATGCATTTGAATAACATCTGCAATGTCTTTAATATTCCCATTTCTTGAAAGGGAATAAAGGCATATTGGGCATGATGTCACAATATTTCCGGAAATATTCTTAAGTTGATTGTACCTTTCCGCGGAAATATTTTTTGAAATGTCCGGGAATAGCAGTTCGTCTGGGCCTCCACAGCAGTATGTTCTGCTTCCATTTCTCTCAGGATAGGAAACATTTCCCATGTTCTCAATAATTTCCCTTGCGTTGTTATATAGGTGTTCCCCCTGAAAATGGCAGGGATCATGGAAAGCAAAATATTCATTCGATTTATACAACATATTTTTGTCAACCATATCCAGGTAATATATAACATTTAAATTGAAATCAGGAATGTATTTTGGATATTCGTATTTCAATAGATTGTATGTATGTGGATCAATGGTTATGATGTTTTGATATTTGCCCAGTATTTTATATATGCGCTTTATATATTCCCTGAACTCCACAATATACCCGTATTCATAAAGTAAACTCCCGGGATAGGGTTCCTCTTCCTCAAGAAGGTCGAATGAAACATCCGAACTTTTTAAAGCATATACTATATTTTTTAATGTTTTATTTGCCCTTTTCACCCCTGAAGGATCCGGCTTCAATAATTTTGTAATTCCTGGCATTGCTTCCGCAAGTGAAATTATAGCATAAAACAATCTTTTACCCATCTTTTTCCTGAGCCTTTCCAGATTTTCTGTGTAGGGCATTAACTGGTACATCAGGCCAGTATAAAGCAGTGTATCACATTTTTCTGCTTTCACATTATCATACCATGAATAGGATTCATCCCTAAATATCAATGGCTTACTGTATTTCATTATATTCCTGACTATGGCCTTTGCCTCAGGTTTTTCATATTTTTTTACTGAAGATATGATGGTTTTTGACAAATCGCTTATTCTTCCAGAATCAACTCCTGTTGGGCATACCTGCAAACATACATGGCATTCCAGGCAGGAATAAAATGTATCGGAAACATTTATTCCAATATTTCCTGATTTTAATTCCTTAAAAAGGCTATAACCGATCTGTGCCCTTCCCCTTGAGGTTTTTGTCATATCATAGCCTGAAGTTTTATAGGTTGGGCATACGGAATCACAGAACCCACAGCTGATGCATTTTGATGATTCCCTTTCAAGCTCATTTAACAGGTCATCAATCATAATTGCCACCCAGTGCAAAATTATCCGGATTCAATATATTTTCAGGGTCAAACAATTTTTTTACTGACTTCATAAATTCAAGGGTTTTTATCTGATTTTTGTATTTTAATTGACCAACAAATTCTTCCTCCTTGATTTTTCCTATGCCATGTTCCCCTGATATTGATCCTCCAAGCCTCACAGCAAGATCGTTTATCTCCCTGACTGATTTTTTTGCATTCTCCCATTCTGAAGCGTTATTGGGATTGCCGCCAACCTGGGGGTGCAAGTTGCCATCCCCAGCATGGCCACATGTGGCTATATAAACATTATTCTTCATTCTTATCTGATTTATCCCTTCTATTGCATCCCTTAATTTTGAAAGTGGAACGACAATATCACCGTCTATAAATCCACTGTATAGAATGCCTGGTGCAGCAAAGGCTATCCTCCTTATTTCAAATATATTATTGTATTCCTCCTCATTTTGTGGTATATAAATTTTGAAGGCATTGTTTTCCTCAAGCACCTTTAGAATTTTGTTTAAATAATTTTCCCCGTAATCTGTATCAACAAGGACCATGCCTCCATGAGCTTCCGGATAATTCCATTTTTTTATTTCATTCGCAGCCTTAATTCCATAATAATCGGCATATTCCAGTATTAAGGGATTAAGGCCATTTTTCCTTATGCTAAAAATTGCATTTGCAGACTCCTCTATTGTATTGAAAAAACCTGCAATTCTTGTTATTTTTTCAGGAAAAGGCATAATTTTTAAATATGCTTTTTTTACTATGCAAAGAGTGCCTTCACTGCCACATATAAGGTCAACAAAATTGAAACCTCCCCGGTTTTTATATATGGACTCTCCAAATGATGTTTCATCCCCGCTGGGCAACACAACATCTATTTTCAATACCCAGTCCTTTACCACACCATATCTCGCACAGCGCATCCCGCCGGAATTTTCATTTATGGCTCCGCCCACAGTTGAGATTGAAACGCTTGATGGATCTGGAGGGAAGAAAAATCCGTATTTTTTCAGCTCACGGTTAACCTCCTCAAGGGTTGCCCCTGCATTGGCTTCCACATAGCCATCATCTATATTTACCTTGATTTCATTTAATGGCCTCATATCAAGGACAATTCCCTTTCTTGCTGGAACCACTGCACCAGTCGGGCTTGACCCCCCGCCCCTCGCAATTACAGGAATTCTATATTTATGGGCAATTTTCATGACTTTTGATATGCTTTTTTCATGGAATATTTTAATTACAGTTTCTGGCATTTCTTCCATTCCATCTATGCTGCCCCTTTTATATGGAAAAAGATTCTTTTCATCATATAAGACATTGCCATCACCTGCAGCATCAATAAATTCTGATAGTATCCGTTTATCCATAGTACAATATAAACATATATATTATATAATAATTATTTCTCAGTTCATTGTTAAAAATTGTTTAGACCATGCCGAAAAATTCAAATATAAATGTGGTTCACTTTACACTATAAGATGCATAAACATGAAAATATTGTGCATTGGTAAATATTAATATTGAATGTTAAATAAAGGTTTATTGAAAGAAATACAGATACTGCAAGATGTTTTTATTTCGGATCTATACTGTGTATATTTAAGGGATATATCAGCTGTTGTTATTTCGGATCTTCATCTCGGGTTTGAGGATGAAATGAATTTGCACGGGTTATTCTTGCCAAAATTGCAGAGGGACCATGTTGAAAAAATGGTTGATAACATCATGGACAGGTATTCACCGGAAAAACTGATCATAAATGGGGATTTCAAGCAGGAATTTTCCAGAAATTTGCCCCAGGAATGGGAGGATGTGAACCATTTTATAGATAGGTACAAAAAGGATGCCAGCATGATATTTATAAGGGGAAATCATGATAACTATTTGATGACAATACTCAAGCATAGCAATATTGAAATAAAAGATCGGCTTGAAACCGAGAGATACTATATTTATCATGGAGACAGGGATATGTCCCTAAAAAAATTGACCATTCTGGGGCATGAGCACCCATCCATAGTTCTGAGGGATGAAATTGGGGGCATTTTCAAGATTCCTGCATTTGTATTCAACAATGATGCTAAGGTGCTGATAACTCCTGCAATGAGCTTCTTTTCCTCCGGAACAGATGTCTCTGAATCCCTTTTGAGCAACGAACATTTCACCCCTGTGCTGAAGCATGTTTCAAAAAATTTCAGGGCATATGGAATAACAGAGGAGTTTGGCCTGCTTGATTTTGGCAATATAGGAGACCTGTCACAGAAAATTTAAATTAAATAATACAGGAAAAAATAATATTGAAAAATATGTCAGTGAATCTGGGTGTATTTTCTTTCTCCTGGCCCTTTGTAAATTGCTCTTGGCCTTATGAGCCTCTCCTGTGTTTCAACGTATTCAATAATATGTGACAATATTCCTGATATTCTTGATAAGCCAAAAAGTGTTGTAAACATATAAAGTGGAAATCCTATTTCATTGAAAACAAGGCCAGAATAAAAATCCGTATTTGTATATATGCCCTTTGATCCAAAAGCTTTCACTCCAAGCTCCTCAAGCTTTTTTGCAATTTCCAGCATTTTTTTCTGGTTTTCTGTTTCCACTAGCTTATCTGCATATTTTTTGAATGATTTTAACCTGGGGTCGTAGGTTCTGTAAACCCTGTGGCCAAACCCGACAAGCCTTTTTTTGTCCTGAAGAATGTTCTTATTGAACCATGATTCCACATTGTCCGGATTTCCTATTTCCTCAAACTGTTTATACGCGGATTCGGCTGCACCGCCGTGCAATGGTCCCCTCAGGGCAGCTATGGCAGAAGTTAGCGATGAATACATATCAGATAATGATGATGCCGTAACGATTGCCGCAGTTGTTGATGCGGGGATTTCATGATCCATATAAAGTATAAGGGCAGAATCCATGGCCCTTGCCCTTTCCTCACCCACCATGCCAAAGCATGCCTTTAAAAATGTCGTTGCATAGTTTTTATCAAACACAGGATCCTTTATGGGCAGTTTGCTTTTTATTCTGTAGATATTTGAAACAATTGATAGTGTGTTTCCCAGTATTTTTGGTATCAATTTTAGGTCGTTCTTTTCATTCCATTGGTAGTTTACGTATGTTTCAGATAAGGCGGATAATGCAGTCTGCATAATGCCCAGTGCATCAGCATTTTCAGGGGCATTTTTTATTATATCATGTATATACTGTGGCAATGCAAGATTTTCTGAAATTTTATTTTTAAAATCATTGAGCTCATCCAGTGAGGGTATATTTCCAAAGAGCATCAAGTATGATACCTCTTCAAAGCTTGATTTTTCAGCAAGTTCATTAACATCATATCCTCGATATCTCATTATTCCCTTGTTTCCATCTATAAATGTTAAATTTGTATATTTTATATAAACGTTTTCAAGACCTGGGCTTATTTCTTCCATATGGATTTATGCAGAATCTATATATAAAAATTTGGAAGTTCACCATGCCGGCATCTATAAGAAATAACATATATTCCGCTGATTTATTCTAAATAAAAACGAGTGAAACGATACTTTGCCTATTTGGGCACTTTATTCCTTCAAAAGATTGCGGGAATCCTGGCCTATCCATTTTAACCTGTCTGAACGGTATAAGCCCTTTATCCAAAAAGACTTCAAATGCCCATCCAGGGTATAATGTAAACGGTTATTGTTTATTGCTATCGACGCTACAATGGCATCAATTCCTGAAATGGATTTTCCCTTTAGCCCAGCACTTAATTCTAAAATTGGTGATAGTTCCCTGTCCTTCTTGCTGTATCCCGGTGTGGGTAGTTACAAAACCAAACGAGAATATTTTGGGTATTTTTATATGCCGTAAAGCACCTCGTGCATGTTCACCGAACTCGTGCAGTATTCTTCTCAGCTTTCAACAATTTAAAAATGAGGGCCTGCCCCTTATTTGAGTTCTTATCCAGCACTTCGATGACCACATCTGTATCCAGAAGAATCAATTTCTCCTCTCCCACCGTTTTTTTTCTATCTCCGCGAGAAGTTTCTCCTTATCTTCAAATTCAATACTTCCCCTAAGAGATAATAACAGATCTTTCTTGTTTTGGGATTTCATAAGTCGATCCAGAAGTTCACTGAAACTTTCATCATTTTTCTTGAACCCTATTAATTCATCGTATATCGATTTTATAATAGTAATTGTTTTTGACACGGCTTATATCTATGTTTAAACATTATTTAATTTTTAACCATTCATCAATTACGGCAATCTGTTGTTAGATCACTTTTAGATATTATCCCACGGAATGCTGGATGGAAAATTTATTTTTTTATTTTTTCATTGGCCATGTTTTTATCAAAGTCCTGGTAAAACTGGTAGTTTATAACTTCATACTGTTCCTTTCTTGTCATCATATCATTTATGATATTTTCCTGTGTACCATCCTGCTTTAATGCTATCAGGGCATCGTTCATGGCCTTTGCTGCTATTCTGAATAGCGTTACTGGAAAAATGACAAATTTATAGCCCATTTCCTCAAATGTTCTTGCTTTAATAAAGGGTGTTTTTCCAAATTCTGTCATATTTGCAAGCAATGGTGAATCAACCTTCTCTGAAACATATCGGAACTCATCCTCCGTCGATAGGGCTTCTGGAAATATTATATCTGCACCTTCATCTATGAATAATTTCGCCCTTTCTACAGCCTCATCAATGCCCTTGACTGCTCTGGCATCTGTCCTTGCTATTATAAGCGAATTTTTTCTTGCTGAATATGCTGATCTTATTCTCTCAACCATATTCTCTCTGCTTACCACTTCCTTGCCATCCAGATGGCCACATCTTTTTGGTGAGACCTGGTCCTCAATCTGTATGGCGGATGCCCCAGCTTCCTCAAGCAATTTTACCGTCCTGTAAACATTCAGTGTTTCTCCAAAACCTGTATCGGCATCAACAATTATGGGTATATCTGTTATTTCATGAATTGATCTTACCATATCTGCGAGTTCAGTTAATGTTATTACACCCAGGTCCGGCAAACCATAGGATGCTGTTAATCCACCTCCTGATAAATAAACGGCATTGAACCCGTTTCTTTTTGCCAGCAAGGCAGAAAATGGATTGTATACTCCAGGAACCACTGTGAATTTATTATTTAAAAGATTAGACAAGGTCGTTGACCTCCTTGTCTTCCATGTTCCATAAATCGGTTAAAAGTGCACCCTTGCCGGTCAATCTGGTGAATTTGGTTTCAACCTCACGGTCATCCATGGGGTTTTTATAATGGCCCCTTGGTATAATAACCTCATTCTCAACGCTTTTCCCCTTTGAATTTACAGTTATTTTTATGGGCAATTTGTCAGGATACTGTTTCGTATACTCCTCTTTCTCCATTACCCTGATCTTTTTCATCATGCTTTTTACCTTTTCATTGTTTAGATCGTTGTAATTATTGGTCCAGAAATCCTTGTTCAGAAGTGCAGATGCAATAATAAATGGCAGGCTATGATCTGCTGTTTCCTTATTCCGTGGATCCCATTTTTCCTCATCAGCCAGAATGGAAACTGCTGCCTCGTATGTTTCAACATTTATGGATTCTATATTATTCACATCTATTTCATTTGAGAGTTTTAGTGATGCTTCAACTGCAGCCTGTGCATGGTATTCAACGGGATATTTTTTGATGTATGTCCTCATTACTCCATCAATGCTTCCCCCTTCAAGCTTGGAAAGGTCCATGTCTGGAACCACTATGTTTTTAAATCCAAGTTTTCCAGAGAGTGGTTCTTTGGCAGATGTAAATCCATAAAGTGTTGCAACGGCAGAAAATGCTGCATTTCTTGCTGAATTGGCAGCTGCACCAGCCTTCCACATTGAAAGTTCACCCACTCTGGTCTGCCTCAATGCGATGTGGGGAACCAGAGCTATTGATATTGCGTTTATTGTCTGGGCAACATCAAAATTCATCAAATTTGATACTGCTGAAGCCATGGCAATCTCGGTGTAATTCACATGATCGTATCCCTTCATTCTCAGGGATGCTGAATCGCATAATCTTGTACCAACCTCATAGCCAACAGCCACTGCAGTAATTATGTCCTTTCCGGTTTTATGGAACATTGACCCTAGAGTCACCAGAGGCCCAAACATATCACTAGGATGCAGGGGTTCCAGAGACAGATATGTATCATTGAAATCCATGTATCTTATAATCAAAGAATTGAAAAAGGCTGAAAAATCTGGTGATGCGTTATCCATGCCAATCATTCTTGCATTTCCCGGATACAGTGGTGCCATCTTTTTAATTTTGCTGGCAGCTTCATTATCCATTGAGGAATACGCAACACCAAGAGTATCAATAAAGCGTCTCTTCACTTCATGTTTAACATTTTCCGGTACATCTTCATATTTGATGCGGGAAATGAATTCCGCAAGATTTTCCTCTATATTCATGGGTGATTATATTGAAATGTAATATATTGTTTTTGATTATCCAAATAACATAAATATAATATATATTGTGTGGTATAAATTCGAGGGATATTGTTGCAATATATATGGTTCTAAATTCCATCTATATGGTGCAAAACCAGCTGGAATTATAGTTACGGCCACCATTGAGATGCCATTGCAGTATTTCGCCGGTGATCATGATTTGCATGCAAAGAGTGCAAGATGCCAGGGCAATGGTCTATTCAAATTATATAAAATATGGAATGGCAATAGGCGCGGATACATAGAAGTGTGCACTAATAGTATATTTTATATATTAAATCATTATATATATTTTGTGATTGTAGGATGAGCAAAAGCAAAAATGGTAGCGATTCAAACAAAAATCGAAAGAATCAATCGAATATAAAAAAGAGTTTTTCTTTTCATGGTATTCATAAAAATAAATACACTGTTGTATCCATTATTTTATCCATAGTGCTTGTCATTATAATAATAATCGCAGTTATTGCCCCGTACTATAGCGAACCATCGTCCATAAGCCCGGAAAAATATACCAAGGTTTCCCACGGTGATTTATTGGCAAATGGCTCATCAGCTATATACTATATTTCATGGTACGGATGCCCAGTAGGTGCAACTGATTCATGGCCTTTATACTATGCAATGAACTCAACTAAAGATATATACTCCACGGTAACTCTCCACCATTCAAACCCAAATGATATCTTTGCAAGTAACCCCGGACTTTTATTCAATAAAAATATAACGTTCAGTAATGCAGGTACGAAATTCACATTTTACCCTTTGTACCTGTACAATCAAACGATGACTGGAACAATACACAATAAATCCCTAAACAGCAGTGCAAGGATAAGCTATGGGCTTTCCCTTATAAACAAAACATTTCCATCTTCCGTTGCCAACATATTTAATAAATATTCCTCTGATATATCCCGCAAGGGGCACCTTACAACAACATTCATTATAACAGGGCCGCATGGAGCGTATATTTACAATTTATTTATGTACAATCCAGAAAATGCAACTTTGCTCGGACATGGTACGATATCACACTGGACACCAAATTCGCCACAAAATGTAACGGCAAATTTAAATTCATCGACAACAATAAAAAAGGCAGGATCAACATTTGAAAGCTATCTTACGAAGGTGAAGTGAAAAAATATAGCATGGCAACATTCACTGTAAAATTAAATAACTGACTTTTTTTATCATTTTATTTCATATCTGTGTTTTATAAATCCTTGGCAGCAGTCCAGCAAAATTATGTGGCCACAATCCGGGCACATCTGATTATGCCGGTACAGATAGCAACGTGCGCATTCACAACTTTCATCCAGACAGTCCCCACACATGCATTTAAGATATTGTTTTATTATAAAGAAATTTTGATATGTGTTTAGCTTATAAACTGGAAAGGATACAATTATATAAATGAAAGCTAGAGGTTATATTTCAAATCATAATTTCTCGGCGTAATCATGTAATTTTTGTATTGATAGGATGAAGAATTTCCAACAATGATTGTTGTGAACATGTCAATATCAAAGTCCAGGAATTTCTCCAGGTTTGTTACAAAACTTTCCTGATTTTCCCTATAGGCATTTTTTATAATTCCAACAGGTGTAGTTTTATTTCTGTATTCCATTATTATGTCCCTTGCCTTCTTTATGCCCTCTGTTCTTTTCTGGCTTTTGGGATTGTAAAAAACTATGACAAAATCGCCTTCTGCAGCAGATTTTATTCTTTTTTCTATTGTTTCCCATGGGGTGAGCTTATCACTCAAGCTTATTGAACAGAAATCATTCATCAATGGCGTTCCAATAAGCGATGAACTAGATGCCAACGATGTTATTCCAGGTATGATCTCAATTTCAATATCATAGTTATGATGCGAGATCATTTCAAATACTAATCCCGCCATTCCATATATTCCAGAATCGCCACTTGATATTACAGATACTTTTTTCCCCTCCATGGCATATTTAATTGCCATATCTGCACGGGCAATTTCATCAACAACGCTGCTGCCAAGAATTGTTTTATTTTTCACAACTTCATAAATCATTTCAATATATTTGCTGTAACCTATAATTATATCACTTTCCTTTAATTTGCTTAATGCTCTTGATGTGGTATTATCCAAATTGCCTGGACCGATGCCAATTAAACTCAATCTTCCTGTCATTTACCATTTATATTATCTACTTATATTATGTTATTTGTCACTGAATCTACTGGGCAGGTGATCTACAATTTTCCCTTATTGTAAAAACAGCATGTTGAAATTATGATTGACTAATGTGCACATATCATATGTTCATTCCTTGATGGTGAAACAGTAGAACAACATGAAAACTACAAAGGAAAGAGTATATCAAGGGGTATTTTCAAATCATCCAGCGGTACCATGATAAACGCAGATGTTAATGCATCATACAATATGATGAAAAAGGCACTCCCGAAATTGTTTAAGGACGGGATACAGGATATTGTGCTACATCCAGAGAGTTTGACTGTAGGAAGGATGATAACTCTCAAAAGTTACAGTTAGTTAAATTATAACGTAACAAGCACAATATGGATCTAACGGATACATCATTACATTCCACTGTAAAGCATACCTTAAAATTTTAATCAAATCCTAATCGGCCTATACTTATTTGGGCTCATATCTACGGTTCGATTAATTGGAAAAGCAACGCTATAGCAGGAATATTTATATTGCCAAATAAGTTATCCGCCATATGGAAAGCTCCGGTGTACAGAAGTATCCATGGTACGACTATGAAAAAGATGCCAGAGGAAAAAAATATTACAAATCTATCATTCGCACCATGAAATTGACTGGCTATCTCATGTTCGTTTATCCACCTTTCGCATTGATAGGCATTATATTTGTACTTAGAAATCTGCCTGGTATAGCAATTTTGCTTTTTATCTACTGGGCCCCATTCTATTTTCTGCTTCGCTCAAGGTTCAAGAAAGACAGAGCATTCAAAGGGCTTTCAATTACTTTCCTGAAATATGCTACTAAAAGTCCGGTTGGGATAACTTACTGGAAATCTGCTGCTTTCACAATGTTTGCCATTTTTGTTATGTACCTTTTTGCATCTTTAAGCCTCCAGTGGTACGAGGGTGTAATATTCATTGTTGTGGCCCTTGCAGTAGTTTATTTCATCTTGTTCAGGTTCAGCTGGATAGGGGTATTTGCTTCAAACTCAGTCGAACTGGAGTCACCGGAAATCATCGCAAGCGTGAAAGATATAGAGAGTGAGGCAGGCCTCCCGGAAGTCAATTTTAGAGTTATGAAGGCAAGCGAGTTTAAAATTGCAAATGCCTTTTGCTATGGTATCTTTACCCCGGTTGTGTACATCACAGATTATCTCCTAGAAAACATTTCCCGGAATGAAGCCATAGCAGTGCTATCCCACGAACTAGGGCATGTCAAGTACAGGGATACGCTGAAAAAAGGCGTTCCACCGATGGTTTGTTTTTCTATTGCTGGCATAATTACAACTGTTGTGGGATTGGCTTTTGCAAATTACATACCATTCCCTCCCCTTCGTACGATATTTGCGCCAATTTATGCCGCAGTAATAATCATACTCTTTGCTGGCGTTTTTATCCCTGCATTGGCATCATCAAGGAGGGAATTTCGGGTTGACCGTTTTGCTGCCAAATATTCAGATGCCCCAGATTTCATTTCGGCACTTGCAAAGATCACATTTCTAAATTATGCACCACTATCAGGAATTTCCAGAACAAGGAGAGGATTAATTGCCAGAATAAACCGGATTGAAAAGTATTCCAAGGATCTAGGCCAGAACGAAAAAATTCACATAGAACAACAATAACAAGAAATATTCTTCTTACTGAAATTCTATGATGCTATTAGGGATAACCATGTTTGAATAGAATATCCTCGGAACGTTCATACCGACGGTTGCCCAATAGGCATGCATGATTCACCGCTGAGATTTCTGATTATTCCATAGGTTAGTTTGCCTCCAACTGTTCTGATAAGGTTTCAGTCTGCACCTGCCCAAAGGGGAATGGATAATTCACGGATAAGCAGGATAAACCATTTAAATGGCAATAAAAATGGTTTTTGGGTATTTTTATTTCAACACTTGTATATTGCATTTGGCAGGGGTAAATAATAAATAATTGTAATATATATAAAATTATGAATAAATGCACTACAATTTCTCCTAAAATCCCCGGGGAAGAAAAAAATGAATTAAAAAAGTTAAATTTGAATTGCACAAAAATCATAGAAAAAGCGATTGCACGGAAAGTAAAAAAAGAAGAAATTATTTCCTATACACAGTATGATATAGAATGTGATTTATTGTGTTCAAAACTATTAACTAATGTGGTGTATTAAATATGCTTGAAATAAGTAAAAATCGGATTAAACGGCGTAAAGCAATAGCCATAGTTACGGCACAGGTGCTATTCAGTATAGATCCCGACGTTGACTTGAGGGGAGATGTGAAAGAATTTGCCATGATTTTGAAGGATGAAAAAGGACTTGTTTGGACATTCTATGGCCAGACTTCGGGTGAAGAAGTGGCTAAATTGATTTTGGAAGAAGGTCTGGATACTGACGAAGTTAAACGTAGAATTTTAAAATATATAAATCGCAGAAATTTGAGCGAAAAAAAACGCAGGTATGCCCTAATAAACCATCTCGCTGATTATTTGTGTAATTATTGTTCAAAAACAGATACATATAAAGAACTGGTAGATGATGTTAAAAGGGCAGTGACGACGATTCAGATGCCTACAGATGTTCAGTTATCCATATCCCCCGAAAATATACCAGATCTCTTAGAAACACTCACGGAAGATGAAAAAGCAAGGCTTCTTCATACCCTTAATAGGAAGATTGACAGGAGGGATTCAGATTTCAAGCGTGGCGAGGAACTTGAAAAACACATTAACAATTTTGGGAAGAACTATGGGATTGATTGCGATATGGTAGAGTTTATAAGTGAAGGCCATGATGTTTTTGGAATCAAGGTATTTATTGGAAATAGTGAGATATTTGGCTGGTTTAATGTCACCTTTAATGAATTGAAAGAAGCTTTGGAGAAGCAAGTTAGGTTAGAAGCCAAAGATAAAGTAACGTGCCCATTCTGTGGAAATAAGATAATCAGATATGTAGCCATGAACAAATTGAAAAAATGTGATTGCGGTGCTAGAATAGAGCTTGCGGATTATTCAGAAAAAAAGGAAAATACTACTTACATGAAGAAAGATATAGTTTTTCTGAAATCCCCGAAAGAGGATGACTGAAAATCTTGGTAGGCACATGGATCGTATTATTTTGAAAACTCCTGTTTTATCTAAATAAAGGGACCAAGGCAATTCTGAAGACAATTGAAACCCATGAAGAAAGTTGGGCTGGTTGCTTCCATACAAATATGTTGTTGGATCCATACCCACCAATATATCCTGTTGGTTATCCAATTCTGTTCACCAGCCAATATCCCCATGGCAAAGAACACGCAGGAAAATGGCATTTGAACCATGGAATGGCATTAATAAGAAATTTCAACATCCGATACCGGCATAATTCTATCGCACGGATTTATTGCTGTATGCAAACATCCGGAAAGTGGAACGGATTGCTGTTTTTATTCTGCATGCGGAGCTCACAGATCCATTATTCTCTTTCCACTGAGCATGTCAAGGGTTTTGAGGAAGCGGGACTTCCTGGAATTTGCCTGCCTTAATTCAGAGGTGTAGGCTTCCCACTCTCCTTTCCTGCCTTTCTCTTCCATCAACTTTCCAAGCTCCGAAAGGTGGTAAACCGCCGCTTCATAGGAATTCTTGTTTGTCTGGGCGATTTCATTCTCGACACACCCTTTAAATATGGAAATTGCCCTGTCAGGAAATTCACCGAAAATCGCCCTCGCAACTCGTAATTCCCCAGTGGGCCAATTCCAGTCGTGCTGCTTCCCATTAGGGTCTGCCTGTGACAGGTCATACCAGTGCAAAACTATGGATGGAATATTCTCATAAATTGCAACCTCAATCAGGTCACTGTACTTGGGAAAACGTGTTCTGTATTTAGCTTGTGGTATTTTCAGGCCAGTTTCTGGCAAGGGCCATACATCAAGCACAGCCTTACCACCTTTGCCACCCTCTGTGCCTGGAAGGTTGCCTGTCTCCAGAAATCGTAAAATGTGCTGCCTGACGGGTGGCCATACTTTAACTTTGCCGCACGCTTCTTCCAGCATTTCATATGTTTTTATGCTTGGTTGTTCCATATATTCCTCAGCAAGCAATGATGAAACACCCAACCAGTCTTTCTCCTTTTCCTTAACATCTTGAAGAATCTTCCGCAGTTCCCCTGCAATCCCCGGCAACGAATCTGCAGTTTCATCCACTCCCCTGCGTATCCATTCCTCTGCCTCTTCATGCATTCCAGCGTTGACAAGTTTCTTCACAAGACGGACATAGCTGTGTGTCCTTTCCGCCTCTTCCCTGCACAGTGAGAGGGATTCAGCGCTACGGCCTGAATTTTCCATAGCTCTGATTATCCAATCCGTCAGCTTGTTTCTTTGATATTCTTTCGAAAATGAATGCAAATCTAACGATTCTTTATTTAGAAGCGTGACCTTCAGGGAATCCGCCAGTGCACTCCAGTCAGATGGCTCAAAATGATGTGCCCAGAACTCTTCTAACCCGCGGGTCATGCCGTACTCATCCTCGAGCCCCGCCTGCACAGCCCACATCATTTTATCCACAGCAGGCATACTTGAGGGCAGTAGAGCCTTGAAAACAATATCCATGCAGGATGCAATCTCTTCCTCAGTTTCACCCTCATCGTTACTGTCGCCCACCTGTTCGGTACCCTTTGTTAAAAGAATTTTTCCAAGCCTCAGAACATCGCCATACTGACCGGAGGAGAGGAGAATTTCAAAACGTTTTCTTATCCCAGAGTAATCTGGCAGTTCATCCTCGTGGTCCCAATGGTCTGCCCACGCGGGCTGCGAAGTAAGATCGTATATTTCACGCTCCGTTGCGGAAACTATCTTATCCATATTGCCGGAAGATAGGAGGAATCTGTCCGCCATGTATTTATGTACTTCCGGGAAGAGATCCACTATGGATTTCACTATGGATCTGGCCTCTTCCAACGAGAGTGTGTCGATCTTGGAAATCAATTCATCATAGGACTCATCGTATTCGGACATGGTGGGAAAAGTTCCAAAAGCATCCTTTTTCAGAATAATTAAACGTTCATCATTATCATCCACGGTTTCCAGCAATTTTTTGTTTTTCAAATCCTCCGCATACTGCAGCACTACTGCAACGGCATGTTTACAGCGTTCACCATAGAGACAGCTGCATTGCGATATTAAACCTCCCTCTTTAACATCCACAGAGGTAGCATATTGCCATGTTCCAGCTACCCATCCCACAAGGCCTTCATCGGTTCTCAAGGCCAGCTTGCGTACTCTGCCTTCATGCTGGTAAGCCATCCCGCGGGACATTACTTCAGAACCTGCCCATTGGGCAAGGGCGTTCATAGTCAGGTTCTCGAAGAACTCCTTCTTTTCGTGATTCGCCATATAAGAACACATTTTAACAAATTATGTAAATCTTTCCTTCAACTATATTAATGTTAAACTTCACCATAAAGATGCTTAATAGCTAACAGATCATCAGTATTCATATCTCTCTGGTAAATTCCTTCCTGTTTTTTAACCATACATATATTATAAATGTTTATGCAGAATTGTAACTCTTTGGTTACGCCTCGGCCGGGATTTGAACCCGAGTCACGGGCTCGACAGGCCCGTATGATAGGCCGCTACACTACCGAGGCACATGCTCATAATTGTATCGTTTTATTTAACCTTTTTTTATTTCTAACATCGTTATATATAAACATTTAAATGAAGATATGCAAATAATAAAGATAGAATCCAAACTTAAACTAATTATCTGTATAATTCAATGGCACTCTTTTGAAAAATACCCTATCGAGAAATTTGCCTTAAATCAGTTTATTTATATAATAAAAAATAATTTCAGTCTGTGATATAATTGGAGGACATTAATTTACTGTCTTGGAATTATAAGGATACCCCCGAAGAGTTCAATGCCATGATTAAAAGGGATTATCCGTATTTCGAGAATTTAATGCTGGATATGGGCATAAAAAATTTTATAATATTAATTACATGCAATAGGGTGGAAATATATTTCCATGGGGATTTAAAACCAGATAAAAATATATCTTATATAAAATACCCTGATTCCATAAAACACCTTTTTTATGTTTCCTCCGGGCTTGAATCTATGCTCATCGGTGAAAACAATATACTCAGGCAAATAAAGGATTCCCTTGAAATTGCAAGGAAAAGGGGGAGTTCCGACAAATTCCTTGATTTTGCATTCCAAAAGGCATTGAGCCTTGGAAAAAATGTAAGAAACAAAACGGACATATCAAGGGGGAAAACATCCCTTTCTTCCATAGGCCTTGACCTTATAAATAAAAATTATGGGCTCAAGAAAAAAATATGCATAATTGGAACGGGAAAGATGGCGGAATCCCTGCTTTCATATTTAAAGGATGAAAAAGGCGATGTTACTGTTGCAGGAAGAAATATTGGCCATGCAAGAGACCTTGCAATGGGCTACGGTGCAAATTATGAGGATTTATCAGATATTGTTTCACTGGTGAATAACCATGATATTATAATAACGGCAACATCATCAAAAAAATATATTATAGACAAAAACATGGCTGGAAAAATAAAGGGCCAAAAGATTTTCCTTGATATTTCAAACCCGCCAAATATAGAAAAAATTGAGAGGGATGATTTAAAAATTTTAAATTTTGAATCAATAAAAGAAGTAGCAGAGGATACGTTAAAACAGAGAAAGGAAGAAATAAAAAAATCGGAAGGCATAATAAAAAATGAGCTTAATTTATTTATGAAAAAAATAAATGAAATGCATTCAGATGATATTATTTCATATTTTTATAAATTTGCAGGGAACGTAAAAGATGATGAAATACAGGAATTAAAAAGAAAAATAAACCCTGATGATGAACAGTTAAAATACATAAATTTGATGATGAATTCCTTCATAAATAAAATTCTTGCCCCCTATACAAACAGTGTAAAATCATTTATTGACAATAATGGCAGATATTCGTATATACTGGGGGAATATGAAAAAATGCTGAACAATGATATGGGGAAATCGGAAAAAAAGAAAATAAAAGAGGAGGATTAATTCTCATACAGAAATATTTAATAATAAAGTTTTAATACCAATGGCTATATGAAAGGTGAGGAGAAACTTGAGCCTTCAAAACGGCAGATAAACATCACCATTGCCCTAATGGCCTTTGCTGGCATGCTCATAATATACGTTGAAACGATGATTGTTCCAGCCATACCGATTTTTATAAAATTCTTCCACAGTAAATACAATGATGTTTCCTGGATATTAATAGCATATATCATCAGCGGGACAGTTTCGGCGGGCATATTTGGCAGAGTTGCCGATATTATAGGAAAAAGAAGGGTATTTTTAATTTTATCATTGGTATATGCAATAGCAGTATCATTTGGCGGATTTGCCAAAACGCTGGATGAATTAATTGCCATTAGGGTTGTCCAGGGCCTGGGCTTTGGGATGTTTCCGATAGCATTTGCAATTATAAATGATGTTGTTCCAAGAAAAAGATTGGCACTTGCCCAGGGAATATTGTCGGCAACGTTCGCAATTGGATCCGGCATTGGCCTTGTTTTAGGTGCATATATAACGGAAACATTGGGCTGGCAATATTCATACCATACAGCTATTCCAGCGGCATTTTTATTGTTTATTTTATCGTTTATTTACCTAAAAGATTATGCAAAACCCAGAAAGGAAAAAATAGATTTCATTGGCGTTGCATTGCTGGGTATACCATTGACATTGTTCATATATGCAATATCCGAGGGCGAGGCAATAGGCTGGACCTCATTTACAATAATTGCAACGTTCATACTCTCGTTTATATTCTTTGGAACATTTATTATATTTGAATCAAAATCGAAACATCCCTTCATAAATATGAAATTATTAAAGACAAGAAATATTTTCATGGCAAATTTCATTGGTTTATTTGCAATGGCGGCAATGTACTTTTTATTTTTCACAATACCAACATTATTGCAGGATCCAAAACCGGCTGGATTCGGCAAAACAATACTTGAATCAGGCCTGGTAATGCTGCCTGCAACAATAATGAATATGGTATTTGCACCCGTGGCGGCAAAAATTATAAAGGCAAGGGGGCCAAAATTATCCATATTTCTTGGCCTTTCCACGGATCTCATTGGATTTTTAATGTTGTATTCATATCGTGCTTCAGTTACGGAGATACTGGTTGACACAATGTTTGTTGGTGCCGGAATATCATTGATGTTAGTGGGGATAATAAATGCCCTATTGATTTCAACACCGAAGGAAAACGCAGGTGAAGCTACGGGAATGAATACAGTTTTTAGGGATATTGGAATGGCAATTGCCCCCGCCGTAGGAGGTGTTTTGGAAACAATGTACACCGTTCCTGTTGTTGTTGGCATTGGAATATCAAATGGTGTCCAATACAAAATCACCCATAATTTCCCTGATGGAACTGCCTTTGATTACATATATCTAATTGGCATAATCTTTGTGGTAATAGGGTTTATCTTCACAGCGCTGATCAAAAATAATAAAACATGAACAAAACAGATCCATATACTGGGGATTTAGTAAAAAATAGGAAAATAAATAATAAAAAAATAATAAATTTATTCTATGTCCTCAAACTCAGAATTGTCAATAATACCCTCATCTTTTACCTTATTCATTAATTTCATTATTAGCGTTCCGATGCCGACCACAACCAAATTAAGTATTAGCGCAACTATTCCAACGTAGATAAAATTAAGGTTTTTATAAAGGGATGATGTGAAATTAAGCTGGACAAGCATTACAATTGTTGCGGTAAGTCCTACAGCCCATCCAGCACCCACTGGATACTTGTTCAACTTCCTTGTAAATAATGCAAAGTACACTGCTGGCAGGGTCTGCATAATTATGGCGCCCCCTATAGTCTGAAGATATATGATCTCTCCAGAGGCTGCAGGCACCAGTGAAAAGATAAGTGCACCTATTATAACTACTATGACAAGTACCCTTGACAGGTTTGTCTGTGTTTTTTCACTTGCTTTTGGGTTTATGTATTCAAGGTAAAGATTTCTTGTTAAAAGATTGGCCGATGCCAATGCCATAATTGATGCGGGCACAATGCTTCCAACAACAACCGCGGCAAAGACAAATGCTGTGAATGTCGATGGAAATATTTTAAGCACCATAAGCGGGAGAGCCTCGCTTGATATTTTAAAAAGTGGGTTTTTTGGGCCAGCAAAACCGTTGAAATACACAACTGCCATTATTCCTACAAGTGCAACAAAGAGCAGTAATACATTGTATAAAGGCAATAATGAAGCGTTTCTTCTGATTGTTTTTGAATCCTTGGCTCCAAGCGTTCCTGTTATTGCATGCGGATAAAGGAAAAGTGCCAGAGCAGAGCCAAGGGCAAGGGATGTATAGCCAACTTCAAGCACAGGGGGAATTGCCAAAAGGTTGGGGCTTATTGTCGAAGCATGGGAAAATATTGCTCCAAAACCTCCAAGCTTTATTGGAATGTATATTATTATTACTATAATAGCTACCCATATTATTGCATCCTTAACTATTGCCGTTAATGCAGGACCCCTTAGTCCACTTACAAATGTAAATCCGGCCACAAGAAGGAATGCTATTATCAAACTAAGGGTTATTGGCAGAGACAAGGTGGCAAGAACGTACTTTATGCCCGTGATCTGCAATGCAATATAAGGCATTTCTGCAAGGACTCCGGTAAGTGCTATCAGAAGTGCAAGGAACCTTGATGAAAAACGATCCTTTACAAAATCCGCTGCTGTAATATACCCTCTCCTCTTTGATACATTCCAAAGCCTTGGCATTGTGCCATAAACTATTGGGTATATCATTATTCCATATGCAATTGCAAACATTGCAAATGATGCACCTGTAGCACTTGCGGCTAAACCGGGCACTGCGATTAATGTATATGCTGTGTAAACATCCCCGCCAAGAAGGAACCACATAACCACAGTTCCAAAACGCCTTCCACCAACACTCCATTCCTCATGGCTATCCATACTTTCTGGTTTTCTCCAAAAATAGGACAGATATCCAACCGAAAGAACGACGAATATTATTATGAAAAACAGTGCAATATCAAGATTTGTGAACATGTTTAACCCTCCTTTCTTTTTCTCTTTGTTCTATTGTATATACAATCGATGTAAGTAGGGCTGCTATAAATATCCACATCAATTGGTACCAGTAAAAGAACGGGAATCCGCCAAGTTCTGGCTTTACTCTATCATATATGCCTACACCCAAAACCATAAAATAGTATGGAAGTGTCAGCAAAATAAATTTCAATATTTTGTTCATTATAAAATAAATATTTGCATTGTATATAAACATTTGTAGATGGTATACTATAACCTATTAATACATGATTTTATTGTTTTATTTAGGATAGTAAATAATTTCTATGTTATTTTTCCAGAATTTAGAAAAATACAACGTTTATAAAAATTAAGAATTTTGAATGAATTATTTTCATATATTAACATATAGGAGGATTTAAATAAAATATTTTATGTTTTTTCGCTTATTTTTATTATTTCCATGAAATGTGCAATTATATAGATTTTATTTATATTTGTACAACTTTCGTGACATTATGATGAATTCCATAAATATCAAAAAAATTAACTAAATATTTATTTATTTCTTTTTTATTATCATTATGTGAATAAAGAAATAAAAGATTTGGAATTGGTTAAATCATTTCTTCGGGAAAATATAGGGGACAAATATGCAGTGGTTGGGATAAGCTCCGGCATAGATAGTTCTCTTGTATTAAAGGTACTGTCTTCCACCATTGACAAGGGTAAAATAAAGGCTATATTTATGGGAGATAAATTTACAAAAAAGGAGGATTATGATGATATAATATTATTGTCGGAGAATACAGGTGTGAATATAGAAACAATCAATATAGAAAATATATTCAATTCATATAAAAATACACTTAATAGCAATGATAAACGGATAGAGGGAAATATAAGATCCAGAATCAGGGCAAACATTTTATATTATCATGCAAACGTCTTGAATGGATATGTTATAGGAACAACAAACAGAACTGAATATTTGCTGGGATATTACACAAAATTTGGAGATGGTGCCTGTGATATAGAACCCATAGAAAAATTGTATAAAACAGATGTAAGAAACATGGCAAAATATTTAAATTTGCCTGAAAGAATTATCAAAAAGAGACCATCAGCAGGCCTCTGGGAGAATCAGTATGATGAGGATGAGATGAATATGTCCTACAATGAAATAGACAGAATACTTATAGATATATTTGATAAAAAAATCATGATTGACAACGATAAATACAAAAAGATAATGGACATATATAATCGCTCTGAGCACAAAAGGAAATTACCGGTATCAATGAGATGAAATGATATCCTCGGTAACCTATGAATATTATGAGATCAGTTTTATTTTGATACTGGCAGCATTTTCCATACCAATTTCACGAAAGGCTTCGATGGTTTATATTCCCATACTGATTGTATTTGGTCTTATTTTTGGCCCAGTTCTCGGGATAATAAACCACAGTTTTGCAATATATATGCTATCCTCATTTGGAACTATAGGCCTTGGCCTTCTTGGCCTGGTTATAATTCTATACTATGAATCCCACAATATAAATCCAAGAATCTTAAGGAGATATTTGTATAAAATTGTATCTCTGGACACGATAGGGATGGTTGTAATGGCTATTGGAGCGGGATTAGTTTTTTCCGTTCTTACAGGCTCACCATTTATCATAGGGTTTATATTTGGAGCTATAATATCTCCAACAGACCCTGCATCCCTGATACCTACTTTCAAAAAAATCAATATAAGGGAGGATGTGTCAGGAACTTTAATTGGAGAGAGCTTATTCAATGACCCTTTGAGCATAATTCTTCTTACAGTTGGAATAGCAATACTGGCACCAGCTGCAGATTATTCTTCCTTTTTTACATTATTGTCATCACATGTAGGAATAATTATTGGATCCATATCCTTCTTGCTTCTTGAAATAATTGTTCCAGCTGCTGTAGGAATAAGCTTTGGTTTTCTTATAATATATTTAAATAAATATTTCAATTTTGAAAACTTATTGATAGCCCTCACTCTGGGAACGGTATTATTTGAATTCACATCTCTTCAGGCAACCGGAATAACTCCATTTCCTGCAATAATATCAACTGGAGCAATAGTGGGAAATTATTCAGACAAGAGTATATTTTGGAACAGGGAAACAAATTTCAATGAGAACCTATCATTCATGGCACAGGCAATAATTTTCATATTTCTTGGTAGTATTTTAACCAGAACCGAACTTTTGAAGTATGCTTTATTTGGATTTCTCATATCGTTGATTGTGATTTTTATTATCAGGCCTGCTGCAGTTTTCATATCCCTTGGCGTCCTTGACTTCGGCAAAAATCTTATCAAATTTGATAGAAAAACAAAGACATTCATATCTCTTGTAGGCCCAAGGGGTGTAGTTCCAGTCGTTCTTTCAACAGTTCCATTTGTTGTGGGAAGTTCGTACCATGTGCCTCTCCTATTAAAATTTGGAACAATAATTTACGCTTCTGTTTCCTTTGTAGTTCTTATATCGATTATTTTACAGACTGTGTATGTTCCGTATTTGGGAAAATATTTGTTTGGGGAAATAAATAAAGAAATTTAAGAAAGTGGTTCATCCAACAATATTTGGGATTGAATAATATTTGTAATTTGTTTGTGACAAATAGCACATAACTGGCATTAATCAAGAGATTTTCCGCTCACTGCGAAAATATTTTTCTTGGTTGAAATTCTCCTCTTAACCCAATAGGTGATCATGCCATCAGGAAGTTAGATTTAATCTTTCATATACGTTTCCATGCTAAGCGCCCCCAAAATACATGATTGAATTTTAGGTAATATTAACAAAGCAATTTTAAGGAGTCCTATTAATTGACAGAATTTAATAATCCTTTACGAAAACATCCAAATGTGTTTATCTTCTCATTGATTTTGCTGATAATTCAAAATTTCGAACCTTTATAAAAAGACTATAGACCTGCAGCTGGTGCCAGTATTGCTATTCCAACTGTTAAATTTCGAACCTTTATAAAAAGACTATAGACATACTTAGAGATATAGTTATACACATGTTTAACACTGATTTCAAACCTTTATAAAAAGACTATAGACTTTTGTATGGGAAGGTAGCCATACGGTAAATGTATTATTTCAAACCTTTATAAAAAGACTATAGACTGGGATCGTTGTTCCCATATATTAGAAAATTATATATATTTCAAACCTTTATAAAAAGACTATAGACCTGTACCACCAAGCGATATTAAGAATTTTCCGGCAAAATTTCAAACCTTTATAAAAAGACTATAGACAAATATGATTCAATCTATGAGGGATTTCAAGAACTTAATTTCAAACCTTTATAAAAAGACTATAGACATTTACAACAGTCAATGCCTTACGATATCGGTTCATATTTCAAACCTTTATAAAAAGACTATAGACATTTACAACAGTCAATGCCTTACGATATCGGTTCATATTTCAAACCTTTATAAAAAGACTATAGACAATAAAAGAGTGTGAGTTATATGAATGAAAATATAGAATTTCAAACCTTTATAAAAAGACTATAGACGGGTTAAACAATTGAGATACGGATCCCTCACTCATAAATTTCAAACCTTTATAAAAAGACTATAGACATTTTCCTATAAAAACCTTATAATCAATATAATTTTTATTTCAAACCTTTATAAAAAGACTATAGACGAGGAAATAGTAATATGTGGCAATTGTAAAAAAGAAGTATTTCAAACCTTTATAAAAAGACTATAGACTCGTTTATTTTTTTCAGGTTATGCTTGGATATTTCATTAATTTCAAACCTTTATAAAAAGACTATAGACTCTGAATGCAGAATGGGCAGAAATATGAATCTCTCAATTTCAAACCTTTATAAAAAGACTATAGACTTCCTTCATTTCTATTTTTATTTGCTTGGTTTCTCGAATTTCAAACCTTTATAAAAAGACTATAGACGTGAAATAAAGAATATTGTAAATAATACAAATCATTATTTCAAACCTTTATAAAAAGACTATAGACTATGAGGATGAGGTTTTAAACGGTGATCGTGTATGAAATTTCAAACCTTTATAAAAAGACTATAGACAATCCTAAAATAAAATGTATTAGGATCATAAAAAATATTTCAAACCTTTATAAAAAGACTATAGACAAACAAGACTTAAAGGTTCGATGATGAAAGAACCAAATTTCAAACCTTTATAAAAAGACTATAGACATTCTATTGCTGAACCCCAAAAGAGTGGACAAAAAGAATTTCAAACCTTTATAAAAAGACTATAGACCAAAAGTTGGAGTATGGATATTATTTATATTCAGAATAATTTCAAACCTTTATAAAAAGACTATAGACTTGCTGAATTTTTTCACTGATAACTTTTCTTTTTGAGATTTCAAACCTTTATAAAAAGACTATAGACTTGAAGGGCTTTTTCTGGCTGTCTTTTTTGTTGCCAATTTCAAACCTTTATAAAAAGACTATAGACGACTTTTATTTGTGGATTTTTATATTATGGGGTGAAATTTCAAACCTTTATAAAAAGACTATAGACAAATCAACAAGGAAAAAGAAGCGGAAATGAAGAGAAATTTCAAACCTTTATAAAAAGACTATAGACTTACTGACAGTAATTTTATGGTCTCTTTGTGTATGAATTTCAAACCTTTATAAAAAGACTATAGACTCCATTGTGTATGTTCCGCTGACTTGGATCACTTGGAATTTCAAACCTTTATAAAAAGACTATAGACATATATTATTCCTATTGGTCCATGCTATATTACAATGATTTCAAACCTTTATAAAAAGACTATAGACTCGTATCCGTCGTTGATGTCGTCATGAATTTTATTTAATTTCAAACCTTTATAAAAAGACTATAGACGGGCTATATTTTTTGGGTAACGCCTGTAACATTCCCATATTTCAAACCTTTATAAAAAGACTATAGACCTGAATCAAAGGAAGAATAGTCTTTTTCCATGTATTATTTCAAACCTTTATAAAAAGACTATAGACAAAACCGAATTTGGGAAAGGAATAATGGAATACTAATTTCAAACCTTTATAAAAAGACTATAGACTTTTTAATTAATGGAAAATTCGCCATATTACTATATTATTTCAAACCTTTATAAAAAGACTATAGACTTATTTTAGGATATTTTGCCATATTACTATATTTAAATTTCAAACCTTTATAAAAAGACTATAGACAATTGTCTTTAATCAATAAAATGTTAGCACAATACCATTTCAAACCTTTATAAAAAGACTATAGACTTGGTCATTTACAATTCCAATAATCGCAATTGAAAACGATTTCAAACCTTTATAAAAAGACTATAGACCAAACACGTCTGGAATAATTCCCTGGCAAACAACAAAATTTCAAACCTTTATAAAAAGACTATAGACATTAAATCGGGCATGAGTGAAATAGAAGAAAATCCAATTTCAAACCTTTATAAAAAGACTATAGACCAACTAAGAACATTATCGGCAATATTCCAGAAAACCGATTTCAAACCTTTATAAAAAGACTATAGACAATTATATTTTCTTTGTAATTCGTGTACTTTTTTATAATTTCAAACCTTTATAAAAAGACTATAGACTTTCCTGCAGATGTGAAATTATTTGCATAAATTGGGTATTTCAAACCTTTATAAAAAGACTATAGACTGGGATGTTGAGGCCATATCAGGAGTTACAAAGACGAATTTCAAACCTTTATAAAAAGACTATAGACTTCTGGCTGTTCTTTTTCTTGTTGCCATTATAATATAATTTCAAACCTTTATAAAAAGACTATAGACGTTGAATCCCTTATAGAAAAATCCCAATCCGTTTTGATTTCAAACCTTTATAAAAAGACTATAGACATAGAATTAAAATAGCGTCTATTCCAAAATTCCCACCATTTCAAACCTTTATAAAAAGACTATAGACTGTAAGTTGGCCAAATCCAGTGCAAATTTTTCATTCAATTTCAAACCTTTATAAAAAGACTATAGACCTTTCATTCATAAATTTTTAAAATTTTTGAGATATAATTTCAAACCTTTATAAAAAGACTATAGACTTAGGTTTGACTGTTTATGTCCCTTCGCCCAGTTCTATTTCAAACCTTTATAAAAAGACTATAGACAGAATGGAAAACGTGAAATCCACAAGGTTTGAGAATCATTTCAAACCTTTATAAAAAGACTATAGACTGAAGATAAAAGGAACCATTCCATGGTCCTCCTGGCCTATTTCAAACCTTTATAAAAAGACTATAGACTAAAAAATTGCTTATCAATCATGCCCGATCACCGTTATTTCAAACCTTTATAAAAAGACTATAGACAGATTTGTTATATCTATATATTAGAAAAATATTTTTTATTTCAAACCTTTATAAAAAGACTATAGACCAGGAATAATAGGTATGATATGGACATCTTAAACCTTATTTCAAACCTTTATAAAAAGACTATAGACTTCAAATGAAAAAAATAATCCACAAATATATTATAAATTTCAAACCTTTATAAAAAGACTATAGACCGATTATTTCCCATATATTCTGTTCGGCTGAGTTCAGATTTCAAACCTTTATAAAAAGACTATAGACCTTTATAGCGGCTGGGGAAAGTCCTTTTACCATTCTATTTCAAACCTTTATAAAAAGACTATAGACACAATAAGAGCCTTTGTAGGATTCGCATAGAGGGAATTTCAAACCTTTATAAAAAGACTATAGACCTTGAATAAAGCAAAGAACACAATGCAATCAGATAATTTCAAACCTTTATAAAAAGACTATAGACGAGAATTGGAACTCAAAGGAAAAACCTATTATGGATTATTTCAAACCTTTATAAAAAGACTATAGACCCCATAGATATATATATATATATATATATCGGTATCAAATCCGAATTTCAAACCTTTATAAAAAGACTATAGACATATACAGAGAACGACAAAAAAATAAAAAGAGGTGAAATTTCAAACCTTTATAAAAAGACTATAGACACTACTGGGACAAGGACGGTGTCTCATCGAAATTAGATTTCAAACCTTTATAAAAAGACTATAGACTATTGAAAAGACGATAGAGGCTAATGTGCAGGTGAGTATTTCAAACCTTTATAAAAAGACTATAGACCTCACATGCACTCTGCCACTCGATGACTTGCGTATAATTTCAAACCTTTATAAAAAGACTATAGACTTTTATTTTCACTTCCCACTCAACACATTCATAATGAATTTCAAACCTTTATAAAAAGACTATAGACTTTGCATTCCACCGGGCAATAAACAGAATCATTACTAATTTCAAACCTTTATAAAAAGACTATAGACCAACATATGCAATTCAAGAATTAATCAAAGAAAATAAATTTCAAACCTTTATAAAAAGACTATAGACTCATATATAAATGATGATTTTAAATCTCCGTTTACTAATTTCAAACCTTTATAAAAAGACTATAGACGCCGGAACAGCAGGAACAGACTTACAGTCATTCATATTTCAAACCTTTATAAAAAGACTATAGACAACGTATTTAAAAAATTATATAGACATAAAAAAGATAATTTCAAACCTTTATAAAAAGACTATAGACTGATTCTTGGTTTTTCAATACCGGTAAGTTTGACAAAATTTCAAACCTTTATAAAAAGACTATAGACTGAGGTTGGATATAATCATTCTTCCTACAATCGGAATTTCAAACCTTTATAAAAAGACTATAGACCAGAGATTGTGAGTAAATCGTAATCACTCATAGTAATTTCAAACCTTTATAAAAAGACTATAGACGTTTCTTGAGTCTTGAAATCAATCTATTGTAGGATTATTTCAAACCTTTATAAAAAGACTATAGACACCGATATTCTTGGAATGAATATATCCAATATAGTATTTCAAACCTTTATAAAAAGACTATAGACTTCGATATACATAGTATCCATATTTATTTGAATGTAGATTTCAAACCTTTATAAAAAGACTATAGACTTGAGACAGCGATAAAACAGTTCATTCCTGAGGGATTATTTCAAACCTTTATAAAAAGACTATAGACTGGATCTTATTCGACGCTGGGACACTCCTGACGAGGATTTCAAACCTTTATAAAAAGACTATAGACTGAAAACTCAATATTTTCACAGGCATATTAAATGCAAATTTCAAACCTTTATAAAAAGACTATAGACTAGAGACTTTTATAATTATTGAGGCATAAATATGGATTTCAAACCTTTATAAAAAGACTATAGACTAAAAATGAACTTTTAATCGATAATCCTTTTATCAGATTTCAAACCTTTATAAAAAGACTATAGACAAAAATTCAACCAAACAAACGGAACAGTATCAATCAAATTTCAAACCTTTATAAAAAGACTATAGACAGCAAAATTATATTACTAGCAAGTATAATATATTTTGGTATCAGCATTGAAACCACTAGCTTCTCAAATTTTTATAATGCTATTTTATAAAAAATCATAATAGTAAAAAATAATATTTCTAATATTTGATAAAATTAATAATAAACATAATATAATAATTTTCTAGCCCGTTCTTTATTACATTTACTTCAAAAAAATAATAAGTTGTCGATATCCCTATATTTTTGCACAAAGATACCTCGACAATTAAATAAACCTATCATCAGAATTTTTTACAATGCCGATATTTTCCTTCTCGGTATATTTCAAGTCTCTCAAAATATAAAATAAAACCGAATCTTCATTTTTATTTATTACCTTATTGATTTCAACTTTCATTTTTAAAAAATTTGAGGGCAATATTTCCCCTTCAAGAACTGAATTTTGAATCCATGTTATATATTTTCGTCCGATCTTTAATACCTTATTTACACGCCTTTCGGATACGTCATACACCATAATGATATACATTTAATCACCATTTTGAAATATACGGAAAATATTCGCTATCTCCCAGTATATGCTTTTCTAATTTATATAGTTCCAACCTAATAAGCCTCTGATATGACACTTTATGGGGCATATTTTTATAAGAAATTGTTGTACTTAATTTATTTTCCAACTCATTTAGAATAATTTTCTTGCCATTTTCATCAATCGATATTATATCTCCATCTATATTTTTATTTCTTATAAAATTATTTTTATTTAACATTTTTTCATTTACAAGCTTAAAAATTACCCTATCTCCAATTATTGATTTGAATATTTCTGCTATATCCAAATTAAGAGTGAATCTTCTAAAATTTGTTTCATGCAAGTATCCGATTCTGGGATCTAAATGTGTCTTATAAATCTCTGCCAGAGTTTTAATGTATATAATTGAATTTATAAAACTTATAAGGGAATTAATATTATTTTTTGGAGGCTTTCTTGTCCTTTTTTCAAATTTAAAATTTTCATCTTTCAGAATCAAATCAAAAGCAGAATAATAAATTTCGTGAATTTTAGCTTCGGATAACATAAGATAATTTATTGTAGTGTTATCCACAGAGAATTCATTTTCTAATTTTTTAATACTTTCTATTTTATCTTTGAGCTCTATCCCCCTGCTATTATAATATTTGAGATTATTAAGTATATTTTCAGTTTTACCTATTTCAATTTTCCTTGCTATTTCCAACCTTTTATTAAGATCCAAACAAAACTTGACCTGTTGTAAAATAACGGCCCCTGACAAAATATGTTCCCGTGGATATATAGTTCCGGAATAGTAACCAAAATGATTAAAATAATGTAGTAAAATACCTTTTTGGCTTAAATAGTCCAGTATCCTTGTATTGAAATCAATCTCTCCAAAAAGATATAACTCTGATGTATTTTCTATGGGTATATATTTTTTTATATAGTCATTTTTTATCATTATTGTATTTTGGTCTCGTTCAAGACGGCCATTAGTAAATATATATACTGCCTTCTTCATAATCATGACCAGCAAAATTCATTATATGCACATTTGTTGCAAAATGCATTTTTCACTGCAACCGGTATCTTTCCATTTCTTATTATATCTATATCAGAAATTGCATTAGTTAGTTCATTCACATTTTCATTATCAAGGTTTATCTCTATTACCTTATTTTCCTTTGGTATTTTTAACATGCCTTTTATATTAATATTTATATTCCCTCCTGAAATTTTATACAGGTAATATAAAAGTTGCATTTTAGATGCTTTTATGGATTTGCTGGATTTTTTAATTTCAATAACGATAGTCTTATTATCTTGAAATTCTATGGCATCAATTCTTGAATTTCCAATTTCTATCTCTTTTTTATCTCTGTTGTATGATTCCGCATGTATTAATTTTCCTATAAGCATATTTTCATCGTCTTGGTCTGCTTCTATTGAATGGGAAAGCAACCATACTTCCCTTTTACAGATATAATAATACCATATAAGTGACCCATTAACTTCATTCATATGAATATAGCCTCCTTATCGTTATATTTTATCCCAGTTTCATTATCATATGCATTCTTCAAGCAATTTTTGTGGATTATATAAAAATTATCTGAAACCTTAGACATATTTATAATTCCCATTTTATTAGCATATACAGATATTATATAGCCGTATAATTCCTGCTTTAAATTTATTATATTATCACTATTAAAAGAACCATTTATCTTCAAAAGTGCATGATATTCATTAAATAATTCCTCTGCTTTCCCATCTTTTTCAACAAAAATGCTTATAGTTTTGCTTTTGTCTATAATACTGAAATTGGATATGTAGTCTTCTTCATTATCACCATTAAAATTAAGTTTTTCCATAGCTTTTTGCAATTGAGATGTGCCTTTTAGTTTGTTAGTGTTATAATATTTTCCGATCAATTCATTATATTCTCTTTCTTCTATTTTGTCCCTACCTTGTAATATCTGTAAACTTCTTTCTGTGTGCAATTTTCCATAAATTAATTGGCAGTAATATGCATCTCCCTTATCATTAGGAGCACAGTTAACGACATAAATTTTGCCATTGTTTGATTCACCATTTCTATTCGTTCTGCCCGATGATTGAATCAGTGAATCTATTGGGGCCATGTCTCTGATAACAGCATCAAAACTTATATCTATTCCTGCTTCAAATATCTGTGTTGATATTACACAGATATGCTCCTTATTTTTAATACCATTTCTTATCTGATCAAATCTTTCTTTTCTGTCATTTGGTATTAGGTTGGATGATAGATAATATAATTTATACTGTAAATTCAGATCTTTTGCATATGTATATGCATCTATGGAGCTCTGAATCGTATTAAACATAAAAAGAACAGATTTATAATTGTATTTCATATATTTTTTAATAATTTCCCCAGGCTCTTTTTTTTCTAAATCGATAATCATTTGAACACGTGAAAGTTCATTAAACATTTGGCCAATATTTTTATTTAATTCCTTTGGCTTTTCAATAATATTTGGTTGTGTTGCTGTCATTACAATAAAATGAACATTGAATTCTTTTGCATATTTTTCTATTAGAAATTTTATATCCTGCCATTTTTCCATTGCTATACTTTGTATTTCATCCAGTATAATAATAGAATTATAAATTCTATAATATTTCTTTAGGCTTTTATTTTTCCACCCTGCAAAGGCATCAAAAATTTGGACAAATGTTGTGAATATAATTTCACTATCCCAATCTTCCGCAAGCATTAGGCTTACATAAAGTGGCATATCCTCATCGTTTATGCTTGCACTTAATATGCTTAAATGGTGGTGCTTCAAAATATATCTCTCACTATTACCTTTAAAATTCTGTAAGGAGGAAAAAATAGAATTTAAAACTTCATAATTTTGATCGACTAAAGTAGTAAATGGCATTGCGTATATTATTCTACTAATGAATTTATTGCTTTTATAAATTTGATCTCTTAAAAATACTGCAGCTTTTAGCCCAGCTATTGTCTTTCCCGCTCCTGTTGGAGCTGTTATAGTAAAAATATGATCATTTTCTATATCAATTTTACTAATTGAGTCTGAAACATTACGAAATAAATCCGTACGGATATTATCTATAGTTTTATTCTGATTATTTACGCGTAATTTCGCTTGAAACGAGTCGATTAGATCCCTATTAAAATCATTTTTTCTGCTTAATTGCTTCATTGAAGCTGCATTTCGTTTATCATTGTCTATCAGAGCTGAATATAAAAGTGTAAAGTCCATATATTTAAGATTCAATTTCTTATTTTTAGTTAAATTTCTTTTTGCTATCGATTTTAATTCACAGAAAAATTTATCAATTCCTAAATTTATAAAATTATGGATATAATCCAGTTTGATTCCATTTTCTGATGCAAAAGCATAGATTGTATCCATATCTGCTTCTATATATTCCAAATTTTCTTTTATATCTTGCAGTTGAATTTTTACATTTGATAAACTGTTAGAGTAATCCCTATTCGGGCCAATATTGTTTATATCTGTATCAAGATTGCACAAATTTCCATGATGGTGTTTTATAGATAAATATGCATATAAAACGTACTCATCGGGTAATCCGTTTTCACGGGAGCAGTATGCAGCGTATAATGCTGATATCAAAGCATGTGATTTGTATTTATTTTTTTTATCTGATACCAGATATTTTTGAAAATACGATGTATATTTGCCAAAATCATGTAAACTTCCTATGATTAAAGCAAGTTTTTTTAAATTTTCATTATTAATATTTAATTCACAGATAGATTTATATGAAAATTTTCCAACATCTAATAAATGGTCATGAAGAAGCCTGTACTTATCAGTTCCGTTTTCACACCATTTATGAGCAAAAAAATTCATTGCTATCAACCTCTGGGACAAGCAACATTTCTTCTTTTTCTACATCATTTTCCCTATAGTTTACCTGCAAAACACTTTTGTCTGTATTTATCTTATAATAGTTATTATTTACGTCATATACATATTCACATGTTTTTGGATTACGGTTAGAGTCATAATTTACTGGTACTATTTCTTTTCTCAAGTTATTGTTTTCTAATTTTATTTTTTTGATAAATTTTGTTGGTGTTGGAAGTCTTACAGAAATAAGATTTTCTGAATAAATTTTCTTAATTTTAGCATCATCTATATAATTCAGGCTTGCAATCATATTGGCAGTTCCAAGGGACACTGGAAATACTGGAATGTTATTTTTAATTTTTTGACTGAGATCGTCCATAATTTCTTGAGTTGAGTGGAAAAAAATCCTATATACAATTTGATTTACAAAACTGTCTGGAATGATCATTTCATACGGTATTTGCGTATAATCGTACCCAGATTTTGATAAATTTTTATAAAAATTATTGGAATCAACAATTTTCATATAATTTAGTGTTCCAATATACTTTCTTATTCTGGATTGTGTTGAAACTGCTATAATTGCATGTTTCAAATTCAACATATCATAATATGAGTCAAAATCGTATCCTAAAATTGATGCTATTATTCCTTCTACTGTTGTTCTGGGTGGAAAATCATAACTCAATGATGATGAATTGGAATAAAATTTCCTGAAATGAGCAAACTTTCCTTTTATATCAAATATAATCATATTTATCAGAAATTTATATTGTTCGTGTTTAGCAAATTGCTTTTCCAGTATTTTCCTATTTGGATGTTTTTTGTCTCCAGTACATTTTTAAGAGCGGAAATATCAAGCGAGTAATCACTTATATTTCTTATTGGATTATTAATCGATTTTAGTTTTATATAATCCCTCATATCGCCAACATATTTATCGGATATTGTCCGGAGATAAAACAGCGGTGTTTGCCCTATTTTGCTTCTTGACGCCTGTTCGGGAATGGCATTTATGAGCGCGTCATCAAGCGCTTCCATGTCATTTTCAGACAAACCAGACTTTTCTGCACGTTTTCCATTAATGATACCATAAAACGAGATTAATGAATAATATAAACGGTAATCTTTCCCAATTGAACTATTTTTATTTCCTATCTTACTTGCAAAACCACCAGTTATTGAATATGAGTTCAACAGTTCAACCGCATTTAATGAATATCCCCAAGAAAATTGTACTGGCCCAACTATTTTTACTGAATCATTTGAATTGCCTGCATCCTTATCTCCCTTTATAGGTACCATTGCACCAAACATCCTTATATCAATGAAATCTTTAAGCCTTTCAAAGTCTTTTTTAAGATCTTTAATTCCAATGTTTTCCATTGATTCTGTAAGCCTTTCAGTAGCAGTTTGTACATTAGGGTCATGATTTATGAATATCTCCTTGCCCTGATCCAGCATATAGTCCCTTATATACCTTTTTAACCTTACATCGGAAACAAGGTTTGTTAAGGTCTGGTAATCCATTCTTGGCCTGTTCTCATCGTCAATATCTCCATTTGGGTTTGTTAATTTTGCTTCGTACGTAAAAATTATTTCTCCATTTTTTATACTCATTTTATCTCCTCCTCGTTATTCTTTGCTCTGCTAAGGCTGTATCCAGTCATTATTAAAAAAACATTCTCGTCATCGCTCAACGGCCATTTCTCCTTGTTTACAATATATCTAGACAGTACTTCATGAAATATTTTAAGAGAATCTGGTAATTTTTTTGAGTGTATATCGTATTGTTGAATCTTTTCATCTATAGCATTACCAAATCTGAAAATAGACCTAAAATTCATTCCCTGAAAGTTTATTTTGTCCAAAAGAGGATTTTTCCCAATTTCTTTGCTTGCATAGAGGTATTTCCCAATTTCCCCCATTGCAAACCCCATATTAAAAAGTGCTTCTTCTACATTACTGTAACCCATTTTTTCTTCGAATTCTTCATTTTCCATATTTTTTTCCTCCTTTATTGATTTTATTTCCCCTAAGAATTTTATATATGCATTTTGTTTTAATATATCTTTGTATACAAATTTTGATTTGCCACTATTAAAAAAATTTGAGGAGTTGTATTTATTGAATCTTTTAATTAATTCAGCCTTCTGGATTGGAGTAGCGGTAAAAATTCTTTTTACCATAGATATTGATTCTTTCGTATAAAGCGTTACCATCTTACGAAAATCTCCAATATTAAAATATTTATTGCTTTGTAACAAATCAGAGTAGTTGTTATATGTGCGAACAAGTGCCCCGTCTATTTCTTTTATTCTGGATACCGGAATTTCGGTTATCATATCTATAATCTTGAAGGAACTATTATTGGGTATATAAAAGATTATATTTAAAAAATATTCATCTGGCCCAGTTATTGAAAGTGCATTATTTTCTAATTTTATAATTGAATCGATATTATTATTTATTGCCGAGTTTACTAGTTTAAAAGCTTCTTTAATGTCAACTTTAATGTCAATATTTTTTTGAACAAACGGGATTTCTTCAGGTATTACCAGTATATTATATCCAAGATAGGTAGCCAAATTGTTTTTAATGAAATTTTCTCCGGAAATTATAGAATTATAACAATCTTTACACATTTGAAAATTTTTTGAGAAATCTTTAATATTTGATGCAAATGAATGTTTATCGGTATTATAGTATTTGTAAGATAATTTTTTGGTGTCGGAGGTGACCTTTGTTTTTTTGCCACAAATAAAGCAAATACCGTCATTATAGATTAAGTCATCGAGAGAAAGTGAATTTAATAAGATTTCTTTATATTCATTATCATCTACAATTAAATTTCCATCTATGGATATGGTATATAACTTTATGTTACTGTAAAAACCGTTTAAATCGGATGTCTGTTTTTTTAACTGATCTATAAGTTCACGTCTATACTCTTTTTTATTTGAGGCAACTTTAGTGAATTTTATATTAGTATTATACTTTTTAGAATATATTTCAATAGAAACATCTTCAAAATTTATTTTGTCATCATAGTAATAATTCTCTACTATTTGTTTAAGTTTTTTAAAATTGTTCTTATATAATCTTGGCACCGCCTCAAATAGATAGCTTAAATTATCTGTAGTTGCATGCCATTGTGGAGTATTTGCTTTTAAATTTCCAACCCATAAATATTCTTTTGAAAGTTCTTTGATGGATTGTTTATCAATTGGTTCTAATGTAATATGTATCACTTTATTATTTGTAGAAAAATCTACAGTAGCGATAAAGTTTTCTTTTTTTCCTAGCTTTATATTTGAATACATATCGTCTGTAATGGTTCCAGCTGAGGACGCCTGTTCCCCTATTAATTTTATAGCACTTATCATTTTAGACCCCTAAAATTTTTATACATCCAAATCCCTCTGAATTCTTTGAACCTATCCCTGCATAATAAATTAGCTTCATAATAGAGGGGTCAGCTTCTATTGTGAATAAGCCGTTAAAACATTTTATAAAGGTATCTTTAAAATACACAATTTTTTCATCATGCTTATTTTTTATATTATTGGGTCTTATATGAAAATTCATTATTTTCATACCATTACCATTGATAGCTTTTAATTTGGTTTCAATATTTGATTTAATTAACTTTTCAAATTCATTACTCCATGGATCATAATATATTCTCTTTTTATCTTCAGATCTAAATACTGTTAAAGGTGATAACATTTCAATCATGTAATGTCTACTATTAGTATAATGATCATCATTAAAAAGTTCAGATTTAATATCCATAACTTGTAACTTCATACCGTTGATGTAAAGGTTTTCATCAGTTAAAATGTTATATGCAATCTCTGATACAAGTTCATCATCATAAGCGGAAAAAATTATATTTATAGGTGAATTAAATAAAATATTTTTGTTTTCCATTTTGAATTTACCAAAAATTTTTGAGAAAGTCATAAGTTTTATTTTTTTGGGACCTACCATATAACCATAATCGTGAAGTCTAACCCTTTCTTTAACGTCAGAAATATGAGAATAAAAGAAGGCTTGTATGAGATTATTATAATTAACTGGCAGTGTTAAAATTCCTGAAAACGTAAACTTTATGTTAATTCTCACATTTGTTTATATTATCATTTCATATAAATGTTTCTCGGAATTGCCAGCAATAAGCCGTTAGAATTTTTCAATAATAATTACGATTAATCAAGTAAAATATTGAGTCTACGAATCAAATATTGTATGAGCATATTATTCCATACAAAAAATCGGTGTTCCAACCTGTGCTACACAATGAAATGTGTGAAAGTGATCTAACAGTTCTTTGCCGCCATAGAATAAATAGTAAAATTTTTATTGATATTACTTATTATCTATTATACGATAAAATAGAACCTTAATAGGATTGGACGACTTTACATCGATTTATTTTAATTGTTTACAAAGCGGGGGAATAATTAGTATTCTTCTAATATTCAAAATTTAATTTTTCGGCATTTACTGCCCTACTTTCCGACCCCTTCCAGATTTAGGTACATGTTATTGATCCCAATATTTCAAAAATTTCCTACTGTTTTTGTTCTGCCCCTTTCTATCATCATCGTTTCATCAATGTTAATCATCGGGAGTTTTTCCCGTTCCGAAACTGCTTTATCAGTTGAATCTTTCTTGTTGACATCGAACTGTGCCAAGGATTTGGTATATAGAGAAATAGATTATAGAATCCATTCAGAATGATAAAAATTATACTTTTATAAATATGGACCGAAGGGGATTTGAACCCCTGCCCTCTTCCATGCCAAGGAAGCGATCTACCGCTGATCTATCGGCCCCTTCATACTGTATTATAATATTATGTATAAATCTTATTATATTTTGCCCCTATC